>DATGUM010000060.1:0-14737 GCA_035301345.1 Bacillota bacterium | reverse complement strand
CACTTACCATTTATCGAGAACAGTTTCTTATATCCATACAATAACGGGCGTATTGAAGGAATTAATAATAAAATTAAAGTGTTAAATCGTGTCGCCTACGGATATCGCAATTTCAATCACTTTAAGAGCAGAATTATGCTTAACTTCAAATTAAGAGCCAAGATCAAACAAAAAGAATCGTTTTCTCCTGCCGTTTAAACGACAGGAGAAAACGATTCAAAATAACTGAAAATCTTAACGACTTTAATCAGTCACCAACACTATTTGACAAAGAGCCACGATAAGGTGTTATTGCTTTTCTTCTATACATGTTTGATAATATTCTAATGTTTCTTTCCCCATACGTTCTTGGGAGAATCTCTCTCGCATATCAGCGACACCTTGCTTGGCTAATTGTTCAGCCAATTGTTTGTCTTCTTGTAATCGCAAAATACCTTCAGCAAGTTGTTTGCTATTACTTCGTTCAACGACGTAACTATTTTCTTTATGACGTGCAAAATCTTTAATGCCACCGACATTCGTCGTCACGACTGGAACACCTGTTGCTAAAGCCTCCATGACTGAAAGTCCGAGCCCTTCTGACAACGAACTATTAACATAACCATCAAAAGCCCGTAAGCACGTCGCTATATCTTTACGAAAGCCTGCGAATAAAAACACGTCTGAAAGACCGTATTTTTCAACTTTTTCTTCCAAAGCTTCTCTTTCAGAGCCTTCACCAATAAGGACGAAACGGAACCTTCCAGGATATTCATTATGTAATTGTGCGCATGCATCTATAAAGATTGAAAAACCTTTCACAGGATGGATCCTGCCGACGCTTCCAACGATAAACGGATCCCCATCGCCTTTCCATTCGCTGGCAAGCAATTCCGCTTCATTATCTTCTTTTGGCGAAAATTCTTCAACGTCGATGCCGTGATGAATAACTTTCACTTGTGAAGGCTTTCTATTTTCACTTAGTAATTGTTCTTTTATTTTATTAGAAACGGCTATAAAGTAATCTGTTCGCGCCCGAGTCGTCATTTCTAAAAATGACGCTAATTTATAAGATACTGGGTGTGAATAATCATACTTAAGCAAACTGTGCACTGTTGTTATGACGACTGATTGTTTCAGCTTTCTTGCCGCAATTCGCGTGAAAAAGTTCGCTTTAACACCGTGCGTATGTATAATATCTGGGTTCTTTTCTTTTAATGCTTTTGATAAACCAAATAATAGGCGTACATCAAAGCGTCCATAATCGAGCACAAGAACAGGGATATCTAATTCGCGCAAAAGCTCGGCAAATAATGAATCATAAAAACATATGACTTCACATTTTACTTGGCTATTTTTTAATTGCTTTAATAAGTCAATAATATGTTCCTCAGCGCCACCAAATTCACCGCCGCCAATGATATGTACTACCCTTAAATTCATCTATTTTCACTTCCATTACACGTAAGTTGACAAGTAAGTTCAATTGTATATCAAAAGTCATGGTTTATCAATGAAATAAGAGCTGATGATTTTTATCAATATTTGTATTATAATGAATCGGACGTTACCGTTCTATCGGCTTAACGATCTAGGAGGAATCTACATGTTACAACGCTTTACACTAACAAAAATAGAAGTAACTTTGCTTATGCTGTTACTTTCTTTTCCAATCATAGAATTTATTTTTCGCGAATGGATACCTTTTGGGGGATCTTTATGGGATAAAGCTGTTCTCTTCGCCTTATTTTTAATCGCGTTCCCGAGAAAGTATGAAACGAATCGATTAGAAACAGATTTGACGAAACAGTTTTCTGCTTTCATCGTCCTCGGGTTGTTATTACTCGTTTATTATTTACCTTACTTTTCGGTAAGTTTTGAAGGGTTTCGTTCAATCTATCAATATATGATTGCTTTTTTTATCGGTTATTATTTTTTCAGGCACTTGGAAGATTGGCAACAGACGTTACGCGTTTTTTTGTTTGTCGGTGCAGCTATCGCTTTATATGGACTTGCCCAACCGTTTCTCGGTGTGCAAATGCCTGACAGCTGGGTCGATTCAGGTGAAGCGTTGCGTTTTCGTGCATTCTCAATCGTACAAAGCCCGAATGTGCTCGGAGGATACATGGCTTTTCTTATCCCGATAAGTATGAGTCTTTTTTTTGCTGAAAAAAAGAAATTGTATAAATATATGTGGATCATTATTTCCCTTATTTTACTCGCTTGCTTATTCGCTACACTTTCACGTGGGGCATGGATTGCTTTTGCTTTAGCGATGGTCGTATTCGCTACACTCATCGAACGACGCGCGCTTATTTTTGTGCTTATTGTTGGCCTACTTGTCGTCTTATTCGTCCCAACCGTCGGCGACCGGATGACGTATATGTTTTCTGAAACATATATGGAAAA
This sequence comes from Bacillota bacterium, assembly GCA_035301345.1. GTDB lineage: Bacteria > Bacillota > Bacilli > Bacillales > Amphibacillaceae > CALAMD01. The sequence goes on along the minus strand of DATGUM010000060.1, from coordinate 12,349 downwards.
AAGTGCTTCAGATGGACGTGTAGCTCGTTGGACGGGCGCATTAGATCAAGCAATTAATGAGCCTTTCTTCGGTAAAGGGCTCGGCCAATATGGCGGTGCAGTCGCCCAACGAAACTTCGGAATTTCATATGTTGATAATTATTATGCTAAAACAATCGCTGAACTCGGCTTTGTCGGTTTAACATTGTTCGTCTGGTTACTCTTATCCATTCTCTATCAAGCGTATAAAAGAATGGCCGATATAAAAGATAACCGAACGCGGTGGCTCATGCGCGGCGTTTTCGCAGGACTAAGTGCTGTTATTTTACATAACGGAGTCGAGAATATTTTTGAAGTACCATTTATGGCTGTCTATTTCTGGTTTTTAGCCGGAACATTACTCGCAGCTCCTTTAATGGTTCAGCAAAAGGAGGTGAATAATAAATGAATATGACGAAAGTTTTTTCCATCATTAAATGGGGCTTTTTAGCCATCTATGCATTTTTTGCTTATCATTTATTATTCGTCCCTTTTTTACTCGATTATACGATTTTAAGTGCTTTTATTGGTTGGATTCTTTTACTAAGTGTCGTCTTAATAATCCCAAAGAGATATCGTCTACAAGTTATTGTTTTTACACTATTAACGATATTCACTTCAACGGCTCTTTTTCAAGCGGGTAGTTTAACGAGTGTCACAAAAGCATTTTACTACTTACTCATTATCATTGCTGTTTATTTTACGAGCAGACACTTTGGTAAAATGCCTCGGCATATTGTTGTAACATTACTTGTTGTCGTACTCGTCATTCACTTTACCGTTTCTAGAAGTGAGTTAAAGCTTTACAACCATTTTGTAAAAGTGTGGGAGACTCCTTCCCTTTATGACGGAGAACTCGTTGATTACTTCCCTCTCATCACATACGACATCGATGGTGACGGGCAAGAAGAAGTGATTACATTTGGGAATGTTGAAGAAGAAAGAGAACTTTACCTCGAGCGCAAGCGAAAGGGACTCGATCCTGATCGTATGCCTTACGATATTCAAGATGACCGCGTTTTCTTGTATGTATACAAGTGGAACGGAGAAACGATGGAACGTCTCGATAACGATGACGTAGATTTAGAAAAAGTAAAGGCGATTATACCGAAAGATTATATCGGGTTCCCGTATTACTATTGGGATGATGACTACACACTCATCCCCCAAACACAAAAGCAAACAATTGCTGAAAGTACGGGACAATTCGGTATGAGTTCTCTCTTTGCTTTTAAATTAGACGTTGAAACAATTGATCAGTATTTGCAAGACACTGAAGGTATTTATTCAGTGAAAGAAGATTTTCATTTTGACACTGACATTGAACAAGTAACAATTGAAGACGGACAGTTAATCGTTGATAAAGCGAACGAAACATTATCAATGGACACTACCGCAACAAAAATTATTGACCTTATCCGTATGGATGGTGGTGACGCCATTATTTTACTCGGGAAAGATCTCGAATTATGGCAAATTGATAACGATGGAGAATTTCAGCAGACACACGTACTCACTGAACATGAAATCGAAAACGTCCAAAGCAGTGAATACATTATTGCCGATATTACGTCAGACGGTTTAGATGAAATACTTATTTCTTCCGATAAATCACAAATTATTCGACCTGCTAATAATGGTGAGTGGGAAGTTCTCTTTACGTCCAAAGATGAAAGTTTGCGTTTCGAAGATTTTAACACGCTAGGATTTGAGAATAAGCCGACGATTGTTAGTTTATCAAAGAGTTACTTCGGGAGAAATGCTTTACGATATTTAACAGGATTCACTTACGAAAACAATGAACTAAAACAAGATTGGAAAACATTTGAATCGTTAATAAACGTTAGGGCTGTCGATATTAAAGGTAACGATGATAATCACTTAGTTGCTTCTGTTTGGCAAGGACATAATATCGTTATTTTCAAAAAACATAACCTCCCTGTCACGCCAGCTTTAATTGTAATTTTAGGTGTACTTATAGGATATGCCTTCTATAGGAGGTATCGAAAAAATGATTAAACGTATGTTTCAGTCTCTTATTATTTTATCGTTATTTTTAACAGGATGTTCTATTTCGTCAGGTCCACTAATTTTTGACGATGAAGAAGATGAAGAAATCATAGAACCTTCAGAAGAACAAAAGAATATTTTACTTCTTGAAGAAGCGATGCATAATACTGAATCAAACATGGTTGAGAACTTTTGGTTCCGTGCGCACATTGCAAATAACATAGAAAAGCGCCGGAATACGCATATGACTGTTGATGGGATTGTGATGCGACCAGACGGATATTATATGAAAAACACGCTCGTCACTGAACCATATGAATATTACCGCTGGGGAGATGACGTATATATTCGACAAAATGACAATTGGTTCCGTGGTCGAGAGCCCGAGCTGCCTTTTGATATTTTTTACGGATTCGATCAGTGGAAAGATTTAGCTGATGAAGCGATTGCTACACGAACGGATACAGTACTTGACGTACCCACAATCGTTTACGAGTTAGAATTAACGGGCGAAGAAATGTTACAAGTAGACCCGAGTTATTTTGAAGATATTTTAGATGACGATAATGAGCAATTAGATAACGTGCTTGATTTGACAGAGGTTCACGTGTCATTTTACATTGGTGATGAAACAGAGCAGATGGAGGGGCGAGAAGTGCTTCCAATCGTATACAAACTTGCTGTAAACATTAGCATGCCAATACCTGATGCTGGTTATATGGAGCAAGATATTGAACATTTCATTTTCCGGGTGAATTCAGACAGTACTGAAATGACAGAACGCGAAGAAATTGAAGAATATATTATAGAAATTGACGATGCACAAGATATGATGGATGAAGAGGAAGAAGAGCAAGAAGAAGAATTAATTAAATAAGAAAGAGACTGGGATAATACCCAGTCTCTTTCTTATTCATATGTTTCAATTGTCCGTAATACTTGTACGTACTTATCATAAATATCCTCAATGATTTGCTCATGAACGATTTGTTCAAATGATATGAGCCGCACGCATAAATAGATGGCTAAATAAATCATTCTTTTTGAACAGTCAAATGTCATGGTTGCTGCTTGGAATAAATCTTCAAACAAGTCATCTAGTTCCCCGTCCAAATAGCTATACAAATACGAGTAATCGTCACTAAATGCCGCTTCAACGAACAAACAATTCATTAGGTCATAATAGAACAGAAACGAGTCAACGTCTTCCCAGTCAATTAAATAATATAAATGATCATATAACAATATATTGTTGAAATTTAAATCACCATGTTGTTTGATTACTGGGAAACGACATTGCGACAATTCATGTTCAGAATTTATGATGCGAGTGATTCTGTCGACTAATTCATTGCTTGGCATGTTCGTTTTAAACGTATGAAAGGCATCTACCCCTGTATAATAATGGCCACTTTGCTTACTTTCTTCACTCACATACGTACTATATTGACGAAACAAGTGATGTAAGCACGCTTTCTTTTCCTTCGTTGACCAGTGACGATACGGGATAAAATCAACATAATCCTCTTCGTATGATAACTCCTCAGCATTGTAACTTTTAATCGTCAGCAAAAAGTAGTCTCTAAACTGCTCAAAATTTTCTTTAATTTGCTCAAATTCTTCCTTTGAACTTAAAAATGTCAGGACACTATTATTCTTGAAATCAAAAATTTTCAAATCATTATCGCGAGAAAACATGACGAGAGAACCCGTACTTGTTGACTTCATATCGCCATTTATACGAATTCGTAGTAGCTGGATAACCTTTTGCTTCACTTGATCAATCAATGGCAGACGTTCGACTTTAGACTGTCGAGACATATGTGTCATATTCTTCTCAATAAACTGCTCTGCTTCTTTAGAAGGTAAGTAAGCAATTCGCTTACCTGCTAAAACGAGTCGATACGTTCCTCGCTGTAAATAAGATTGCTTAGCAAGAAGCTGTTCTTTCGTATCGGTAAAAACAGATAATTTATTTTTAAATTTATTAATAATACCCTTCATTTGCTAAACAACTCCAACTTTATCGTTTAATAAATACGAGTGCTTGTTTAAACCCTTCCTTATGGAAAATATACGTACTAATAACGTATAAAACAACACCTAATGGAACGATAATTGCCATTTGCGTGAGTGAATAAAAACTCTTCACCCATTCGGTCTGCGCTAAAAAGTATAGCGGAACAGCCATTCCTAATGTCGCGATAATCGTTCGGACCATAAAATGAATGACAGGCTTTAAATACGTATTACCGACATCTTTGTATAAAAAGAACGTCGTTGACACTAAGTAATAAATTGAAACGATAGAACTTGCCGCAGCCAGTCCTAAATAACCAAATGGCTTAATAAACGCAGCGTTTAAAATAACGTTTAAAATAATCGTCGTCATACTAATCTTGAGGATGAGCTGTGTACGCTGTTTTGCATACAATGCTTTTGAAATAACGAGTTGAACCCCTTGGGTAATGACGATTGGCGAATAAAATAATAGCGCTAAAAACGTCCGACGTGTATCTTCAGATTCAAAAGCGCCACGTTCGAAAATGAAACTAACGAGTGGTTCAGCAATAACGAGCATCCCAAAGCAGATCGGGAAAAAAATCGTGAAACTAATATCTAAACCGTCATTAAGTGTCTTACGAAACTTGTCTTTTATATCCGCATTTTCTGAAAGCATCGTAAAAATAATTGACGCAATCGTCGTTGAAAAAATCGCATACGGAATACTAACAATTAATGATGAGTTATTTAAATACGTAACTGCACCTGACGTTGTCGTACTCGTTGCAAATAATTTATCAACGAGCTGATTCGTAAACCCCATTGTCGCATTTAATATCGCGGGAATAAGTAAAACGATGAATTCTTTAGAAAAATCACGATCAACTTTGAAATTTAGGTACCATTTAAAGTTATCTTTTGCTAAATAAACAAATTGAATGATAATACCTAAAACTGACCCAAATATGAATCCGTAAGCAATACTGTTAATACCGAACGTCGTTCCTAAAAACAGAGGAGCAACGGCACTAAAGAAGCCTACGGATAACTTTGATAGTTGAATCGGAATAAAGTTTCTTTTTGATTGTAAATAAGACTCTAACACACCGTCAATCGCAATAACTGTTAGAAACAATGCATAAATACGCATGATTTCAGTTGCTACGACACCTGTTTCATGGGCGTCTTGAACGAGTATTATTTGGAAAATATACGGCGATAAAACGTACAATAGCAAGCCGAGCACGATGAAAAGAATGGTCGTAACGTTTAAAATACCGACAGCATTTTTATCAGCATTTTCAGGGTCACGTTTAAAATTGCGTATGTACATCGGTAAAAACACATTATTAAATCCTGCTGTCGTCATAACGACAATCAGTGTAATAAAAGAAAACGCTAGTAAATATCCATCGGTCATTTCATTCGCACCGAATTGACTAGCGATAATACTTTCTCTTAAAAAGCCTAAAAGCTTTACAATAATCGAAAGAAAAACAATAACGACTGTGACGCGTCGTAAATTATTCATGAGTGATCATACATCCTTATATTTTCAATTCCTAGCTTTCTCTCGTTGATTGTGCGTGTAACATTTTTTCCTTAATGATTTCCCAACGAGCATCCCAAGAGTTTTCCTTCCCTACTTGTTGACGCAACTGTTTCTTTTCTTGTTTAACATCATCAGGGAGTTGACGGTAAGATTCAACCTTTTCAACCAATTCGTCTGCATCATGAACAATATCAACGTAATCGCTATAAGTAACAACTTCTGGAATAGGCGTCGAAACTACTTGTTTACCTGTTGATAAATATTCATACATTTTAATCGGATTAACACTTTTCGTTAATTCATTAATTTTAAAAGGAATCATACAAACGTCAAAAAACGCAAGGTAATTCGGTAAATCAGCATACGGCCGTGCGCCTAAAAATTCAATGTTTGCTTGATTTAAAATATGGCTCGCAACGTCGGTATCGACCGGACCAATAACGATAAATGTGTAGTCCTCTCTTTTCACAGCTGTTTCATAAACGATATCTAAATCGACCCAATCACCAATACCGCCAACAATACCGATAACTGTACGTCCTTCTTTTATGTATTGTTTCATATCATTCGGGACATTCGCTTCATCTTTCGCAAGATCTTCAGCGACGACAAAATGTTCATACTCTGCACCATTCGGTACTAAGTACGCTTCATTTGCCCATGATTCTTTTAAATGTTTCAGCTGTCTTGCCGTATAATAAGTCACTTGAGCAGCTTCTGATAATTCCTTTTCCATAGCAAGCATCATATCTTTATCCATCATGCCTGAAAATGAAATATGATCATCTACACAATCATAAACGAGATGTTCATGTGAAATAAGTGGTAATAAATCAACTGTCTGTGGTAAAAATGTATATATATCAATGGCAGAAAAATTACCTTGGTCAATAAAAGGCTTAATTGCCTTTAATAAACGCTTTTGATTCATTTTATTAATAAACCGCTTTTTATTACCGAACGGATAAAATGGCGGCAACGTAATAACGTGTAATCTTTCTTCAACTTCTTTTATATCTTTCAAACTGTTTTTCCAGTGGTCTAACTTACTTTTATCTTTTATTGGTGATAGAAATGTCATCGGACTTTCAATAAAAAGGACTGTCCAACCATCACGTGCAGCGCGCTTCATCATATGATGTGGACGATGATGAATACCTTCCCACTCACCTGCTGTTATGCCAATCATTAAGCGATTGCCTTCCATCATTACTCACTTCCTTCTTTAATCAACAGTCATTATACCATTTTAACAACTGTTAAGAAAGTAAGACTAAACCTATTCAGTCAGGGGATTAAGACAGTTATTAGTCGTATGTCCTAATAGCTTTAAACGTCACTTTTAAAACATACGAAAATCCCCCTCTACTTTTATTCGTGTAAGTAAAGGGGGGATACATTTTATTATATAAAATTTGTTAATTTATCCTAGAACGACACCGTCTGGGTCAAGTCCGCGTAATGTCGCGAGTTCATCTTCTTCTGGTGCAGCCACGTACGTCCAGTCGTCAGAAATGCGAATAGGGAAACTACTATGCTCTTGCACGTCTTCAAGCGTCACGCCTTCGAACAATTGCAACAGTGTCATTTCTTTCGTTTCTTCGTCAAATCCGTATACACCTAATTGTGTAATGACGCGGTAAGGACCTGAATTACGTGGTAGTCCCGCTTCTTCTCGAGCACCTTTTCCTGTTAAGTAACCTGGGCTCGTTAAGAAGTCTAATTCTTCAACGAATTTTCGCTTATCTTGTTGCATGAGAATGATATTACGGTCGCAAAATGATGCGATATCCGCTCCACCACCAGATCCCGGGAGGCGAATTTTCGGTTTATCCCAGTCACCGATGACTGTCGTATTTAAGTTACCGTATTTATCAATTTGTGCACCGCCTAAAAATCCGTACTGAATCCAGCCAGCTTGTGCAAGGCTCATAACGTAATCCATCGAGCCAACGATCACACCGTCATCATACGTTAATGATTCACTCACTTGAATCGGCAACCGTCCAGCTGGTTTCCCACCGACGCCGCCTCCTTCATAAACGAGTAATAAATCAGGTGCATGTGTATTTAATGCGAGTGCTGATGCGAGTAATGGCATACCTGTTCCAACGTATACAGCTGTATCTTTTGGCAACAAACGTGATGCTGCAACGATCATTTTCTCAACTTGTGTGGGCATAACTATCCTTGCCTCCTTGCTACTTTTGGATACGGCGTTTGCCTATGTTCAATCTTTTCAAGTTCATTAATCACTTTTAAGCCACCAATTTTTTCTAAGTACTCAAAGTGGTCTTCTGTTCCGTACACATACTCTTCAAAATACTTTTCAACGCCTTCATCTGTTAATGAAGCGTCTAACCATTCGCGCCAGTGGTCTTCATCAAATGAATAAGCACGTGGCAATTGATTCGGGTGACATCCGTACGGTACTTCAACGACCGCGTCAACGACAAAGTAAGGAATTTTCGTTAATTCAGGTGCTTGTTGAATAATTTCATGATCAACAATTTCTTCTGCCGTAATAAGGACGAATTTCGCCGCATGAGCAAGCTCAAAATCCGTTGCAATGTTTCCGTCAATTTGACAGTTTCCATATTTATCTGCACGGTGCACGTGAATAAACGCAACATCTGGGAAACACGCAGGTAAAAGTTCAATCGGCTCACCCGTAAATGGATCAGTAATTGTTTTCGCCCCACTATAACCAGACGTATCTGTTCCGAGTGCTGACTTCGTCGGGTAAAAAGAAAGACCTTTTGAAGCAGCTGTTAGACGCCACTGAAATCCAGCATTCGTCGTCTCTGAAAGTACTTTTAAGCGGCCACTTTCTGCTGCTGCACGAAGGGGACGAGAAAGTCCGCGAATTTCATCAGCAAATCCGTAAGCAACTTCTGCTTTCGTGACGTTACCAGCACTTGCGAGTAACTGCCAATCGTATTGATTTCCTTTAGCAGCGACTGTTAAATCACCAATTTTCTGACGAATCACTTCATGAACAGCTGCCACAGAACTACGAACAGACCCCATACCACCAAACGCAACGTAAGCACCCTCTTTCACGCCACGTTTAACAGCTTCAGGAAGCGTCGTTCGTTTATCTTTCTTTAACATTGATTTGTTTTTTAACCGAAACTCTCTTATATCATCTGGATGCTCCCAGCCGTAAAGCCTTGCATCATTCTCATTTAGTTTGTTTCCCATGTTGATTTCCTTCCTTTCATACATTTAACGTTTATCGACTGCTTTTGCTGCTTTATCCCCTGTGAACTGAATGAGTTGAACGATAATAATTAAAATTACGACCGTCGTAATCATCACTTCATTTTGGAAACGGTAATACCCGAAGCGAATCGCTAAGTCTCCGATTCCTCCACCTCCGATAATTCCAGCCATTGCTGAATAACCGAGCAAGCTAATCGTCGTTACTGTCAGTCCCGCAATCATACCAGGACGTGCTTCAGGAAGCAAAACATCTTTAATAATTAACCACGGAGATGCCCCGCACGATTCAGCCGCTTCAATCACACCTTTATCAATTTCTCGTAATGATGTTTCAACGAGACGAGCGTAAAAAGGAATCGCTGCAATCGTCAGTGAAACACTCGCAGCAATAGGTCCTGTTGACGAACCTGTTAATAGTTGTGTCAGTGGAATTAACACGACGAGTAAAATAATGTAAGGAATCGAACGAATAATGTTAATCGTCGTTCCTGCGACTTGTTGAATGAAACGATTTTCAAAGAACATGCCGCGGTTCGTTACGAATAATCCAATACCAAGTGGAACGCCGATCACGACTGCAAATGCAATAGCAATTCCCATCATTAATCCTGTTTCAACAAAAGCTACCCAAAAATCATGCAACATCCGTCAGCACCTCCAATTGTTTCGTTCGTTCTCTAATATATTCAATCGCTTTGTTAATTTCTTCTTTTTCTCCAGTAATCTCTACAATTAACGTTCCGAGCGGCTTATCTTGAATGTACGTGATTTGTCCGTGTAAAATGTTCGTTTTAACGTTAAATTCACGTAACGTTTCAGAAATAATACTATCTTCCGCCGTTTCCCCGCGGAACGTAATTTGAATAATTGGTCCCTTACGCCCCGTTAATAAGCGGTCAGGTAATTCAAGTGTATGAATTGTCTGAACAAATTGTTTCGTCAATTCTGTTTGTGGATCAGAGAAGATGTCATATACATCGCCTATTTCCACAACGGCACCATTTTCCATCACAGCGACACGGTGGCAAATTTCTTGCACAACTTCCATCTCGTGCGTAATTAATACGATTGTAATACCTAACTCTTCATTAATTTTCTTTAACAGCGCTAAGATCGACGCTGTCGTTGATGGGTCAAGTGCGGACGTCGCCTCATCACAAAGTAACACTTTCGGGTCATTTGCTAATGCACGAGCAATACCAACACGCTGCTTCTGCCCACCAGATAATTGCGCAGGATAGTGATCTGATCGGTCTGTTAAGCCGACCATTTCTAACAACTCTGGCACACGTTCTTTTATTTCTGCTTTCGTTTTTCCAGCAGCCTTTAATGAGAACGCGACGTTATCATACACTTTCTTAGAGCTTACGAGGTGGAAATGTTGGAAAATCATCCCGACTTTTTGACGTTCTTTTCGTACATCCTTATCAGAAAGGCTCGTCAAATCTTTATTGTCGATTAAGATTTGACCTTCTGTTGGCCTCTCTAACAAGTTAATACAACGAACGAGCGTACTTTTTCCTGCACCACTGTAGCCGATTATGCCGAAAATTTCTCCTGATTTAATGTGTATGTTTGCATTATTTACAGCTGTTACATGATCATATTGCTTCGTTACATTAACAATGTTTATCAATTCTGTTACTCCCTTTCAAGTTGGTATGGCGGTAAAACGAATCCATCTAAGTTTTCTTTCGTATATTCATAAAATTCATCTGATTTAAATGCTTCTTCTAATACTTGTGCAAATTCTTCATCTTCTTCGCCTGCACGAACTGTTAAATAAATTAAATACTCTTCAATCGTATCTTCAAGAATTACTGCATCAGCAAATTTTAAGTCTGCCGCTAACGCGAAGTTACCATTAACGAATGCGAAGTCAGCATCGTTTAGTGAACGTACAGTTTGCGCTGCTTCCATTGGCTGAATGTCTAAGTTTAAATCGTTTTTCGTAATATCTTTTTCTGAAGCGATTGTTTGCTTCACTGACTCATCAATTTCAATGTATCCTTCATCTTTTAACATGTGTAATGAACGTGCTAAGTTTGTCGGGTCATTCGGTAAAGTAATTTTCATGCCTTCTTCTAAATCATCTAAAGAATCATGCTTATCTGAGTATAGTGCAATTGGCGCTGTAGGTACAGCATATGGAGCAACTAAATCCATGCCATGGTCTTCGTTAAACTGTTCTAAGTAAATACTGTTCTGGTAAAGGTTTGCGTCGATGTCACCTTCATCTAGTGCGTTGTTCGGTTGAATATAGTCATGGAACTCTGTTACTTTTAATTCGTAACCGTCTTCTTCAATAATTGGTGCGATACCATCCGTTAACATATCACTGAAAGGACCTGACGTTGCTCCGACATGAATCGTGTTTGATCCACCGTCTGAACTATCCCCTCCGTCTGATGCATCTGAACCACATGCTGCAAGTACGATAAGTGAAATAAATAGTGCAAATGTTATAAGCTTTTTCATTGTTTTTTCCTCCGATATTTTCATGTTTTTTTTATGTTTAGATTGATACTGTCTTTTTATTCGCTTGTTTCTCTTCTATATAAGAAGCTCTACCTGATTTTTCTTTAAATGCAGCGAAAGCTTCGGGGTTTTTCAAATAATAATCTTGGTGATACGTTTCTGCTTCGTAAAATGTTTTCGCTTCAAGAACTTTCGTTACGATCGGCTCTTTATAAAAACCACTCGCTTCTTGCTTGTGAATAAACGCTTCAGCCTTTTCCTTCTGTTCCTCATTATGATAGAAAATGACCGTTTCATACGATGAGCCGCGGCTAGAAAACTGACCTCCCGCATCTGTCGGATCAATTTGTTGCCAGTAAATATCTAATAATTTATCAAATGAAAACACGTCAGGGTCAAACGTTATTTGAACGACTTCAACGTGTCCTGTCGTCCCTGCCTTCACTTGTTCATACGTCGGATTATGTACCGTTCCGCCCGTATAACCTGAAATCACTTTCTCAATGCCTGGTTGTGTATCAAATGGTTGTACCATACACCAGAAACATCCTCCTGCAAATGTTGCTAATTGTTTGTTGTTTGACATGTCCATTCTCCTTCCTCTGTTTTTCCAAATAAAAAATGGCCTCTTATGTTAGAGGCCACTTCGTTTTATATACGTATAGTAGAACCTCTTATTTATCAGACTGTTTACGTCTGCTGGAATTGGCACCGTTTGATTGAATCAATGGTTGCCGAGGCTTCACAGGGCCAGTCCCTCTGCCTCTCTCTATAAGAGCTTTACATATTTAGTTGTTTAAGTTAATGATTATCATAAATGAATAATTCCGAGTTGTCAACTCAATTTAGTAAGTTTTACTTTTTAATAGTTAATCGGTAGAAACGTTCGGATTGTTCCATTAAAAAAGCAACCTCTATAAGAGGGTTGTACAATAAATGGTGTTGGTGAAGTATTTTCACTGACACCATTTTTATGTTGATAAAAATAGAAAACAAGTGAATTTCCCTGTAGAATATAAGTCGCCAAACCAATCCTAGGAGGGAAACCACTTGTCTATTTCT
>DATGUM010000059.1:0-12876 GCA_035301345.1 Bacillota bacterium | reverse complement strand
TCATTAAGCATGAACGCTACAAACATCTCAGTTTGTGTGAGCATGGACTTTCCTCTATATGATTTAACATATAGCGATTATGTGAATGTTCAAGCGTACGTTTCATAGTATAACACGATTCACTCGCTAAAAAAAGTTATTAATAGCGTATATTTAGCCCTTTTAATCATACTTTTTGCCAAAAACGGCCTTTTCTAAGTTAGAAAGTCGCTTCAGGACGTCATAATTTACTTGATTAACTGTTGGAGCTGGCTGTTCGCGTTCAAATGACTCTTGTTGTTCTCGTTTCACTGGAGTTGTTTGTTGTTGTTTAAGTTTATTATTTTCTTCTTTTAATTGTTCAATCACTTGGTTAAATGCTTCATAGTCTTTAATAATTGTATCTAAAAATTCATCTACTTCAACTTGGTTATATCCTCGCATAGATGTTTTAAAGTCTTTTTCTAAAATTGTTTCAGCCGTTAATTTTATGTCTTCCATCTTTAAAATACCCCACCTTTGAAGTTGCACAGTTTCTTTTATACGTTTATTATAGCATAAATAAAAGCGTTGCTACGCTCGTTCTTTCGAATCATTTCTTAATTAATGAGAATGCAGGTCACCCTTTTGAAACGATAATGGTAAAATATCATTCATAGTCATTGTTTTTATCTCACCTTCAAGTGTAGCCATATGTATTGCTGTGTGCTCAGTAAAAAACTCACTCATTACTTGGCGACAAGCGCCACAAGGAGGTACTGGCCGCTTCGTATCGGCAACAATCATGATCGCTTGAAAATGTGTTTCTCCGTGAGCAATGGCTTGGAAGAGAGCGACTCGTTCAGCACAGCAACTTGATGGATAAGCAGCATTTTCAATATTGCACCCGCTGTATATATGATTATTAGCCGTTAATACAGCAGCACCTACTTTAAATGTTGAATACGGTGCATATGCTTTTTCTCTTGCTTCTTTTGCTCGTAAATAGAGCTCTTTCATTCTGTCACCTACTCACTTTCGTCAATGATTAAGTTAAATACGTAATTGATTGACTGATACATTTCCATATATATTCTTTTACGACAATCGATATAATAGCTATGCATAATAAGTAATTCCATATTTTCTCGTGTAGAAGCTACTTGATGTGGATGAATCGATAATTCACGATTTTTAACACGTGCAAGTGCATCTTCTTCCCACGTCTCTAATCGATTAAAAATATCCTCAGTTTCTTCTTTCATTTGCTGAAAAAATGCTTGATCACTCATGCTTTCTGGTGGATTCCTTTTCTCAAAACGAACCCGTAATTCCCGTAAATATTGTTGTAATACTTTTGTTTGTTCCTTAATTGGCATAGTTTCACCCTTTTATAGCAATCTATTTCTCTTTTAGTATAGCAATATTGACTACAAATTTCTCTGAAACGACTAATAATATTCACAAAAAATTATACGGATAGCTTTTTTTATTATATAATACTATTGTATCGTCAATATTTATGTTGAGATACATATATGAAAGGATTTGGTTCTCATATGACGTTTAACTACCCTAGTGGTACTCGCGTGAATAAGCAAACTGTTCAGACGAAGACGACTAGAAGTAAAGGTTACGGCAATCGAGGCGCTACGTTAGAAAACGACTTAAACGTAACGAATAAGTTTTATGTAGATAGTAATCGGGCAAACATTCACAAGAAGCCAACACCTATTCAAATCGTCGACGTGCACTATCCGAGACGAAGTGCAGCTGTTATTACAGAAGCTTATTTTAAACAACCTTCAACGACAGACTATAATGGTGTTTATAAAGAGAAGTATATTGATTTTGAAGCGAAAGAAACGAAACAAAACACACGATTTCCATTAAGTAACATTCACGATCACCAAATTGAGCATATGAGTTCAATTTTACATCATGGTGGGATTTCATTTTTTATCATTCGTTTCACGACATTAGATGAAACGTATTTTGTTAACTTACCATTTGTTTTATCTTATTGGGAAAATCAGAATAAAGGTGGTAGAAAGTCAATACCGTATGATCACATAAAGGAAAACGGGCATTTAATTCCTTTGAAGTATCAGACGCCTGTCGATTATTTATCGATTATTGATCGCCTTTTTTTCTAAGATGGAGGAATTTTAGTTATGACAGACAATAAACAAACGCGTATGGCTAGAAGGAAAAAGCAAACGCAACAAAAACCAAAAAAGAAAAAATCTGTTTTTAAGCGATTGTTTAAAATCGCATTAGTCATTGGTTTATTACTCATGATAGGTGTAGGGTCCCTATTTATTTATTACATTGCAACGTCCCCTTCGCTCGACCCTGATAAATTAGCTGACTCATATTCGTCTAAATTGTATGATATGGACGAAGAATTAATCGCTGATTTCGGAGAAGAAAAGCGAACGAAAATTACGTATGATGATTTACCAGAAGTATTAATTGACGCTGTCGTTGCAACAGAGGATAGTCGTTTCTTTAAGCACTCTGGTATTGATTTACGCCGAATTGGTGGAGCAGTTAAAGCGAATATTACGCAAGGGTTCGGTTCAGAAGGTGCGAGTACAATTACTCAGCAACTCGTTGAACGTTCCTTTTTAACACCTGATAAAAAAATTAAAATTAAAGTACAGGAACAATGGTTAGCTCTAAAATTAGAACGAAAATATTCAAAAGAAGAAATTTTAGAAATGTACTTAAATAAAATATTTTACGGAAGTGGCGCTTACGGTGTTGCTAAAGCGTCAGAAATATACTTTGGTAAAACAGATTTACATGATTTAACGCTCGTTGAAGCGGCTATTTTAGCCGGTTTGCCACAACGTCCGACAGCATACAATCCATATGAATACCCTGAATTAATGGAAAAGCGTGTGGATACAGTACTAACGTTAATGGTAAGACACGATAAAATTACTGAAGAAGAAGCTGAAGAAGCACGCCAAGTAGATATATCTTCTTTACTCGCTGGAAAACGTCCGCAATCAACTGAATATGAAGCGTTTATTCAAAAAGTAAGAAATGAAGTTGAAGAAAAAGTTGATGTTGATATTGATACAGCAGGACTTAAAATTTATACGACTTTAGATAGTGATGCACAAA
Organism: Bacillota bacterium; assembly: GCA_035301345.1. GTDB lineage: Bacteria > Bacillota > Bacilli > Bacillales > Amphibacillaceae > CALAMD01. The sequence continues at coordinate 9,783 of DATGUM010000059.1, read as the reverse complement.
ACTATGTAGAATTTTTATTAACAGATAGTGAAGAAAATCCAATACCGTACCCTGATGATGAAATGCAAGCGGGAATGACTGTCCTTGATACACAATCAGGAGCTGTTCGAGCGATTGGTGGTCGGAGAAATAGTGAAGGATTAGGTGAATATAATTATGCATTCCAAGGCGGTCAACAGCCAGGGTCAAGTTTTAAACCGATTATATCTTTCGCACCGGCTATTCAAACGAATCAATGGTCAACGTACCATCAGATAAATGATGACGCCCCTTATGATTTTGGTGGTGCTGAACCGATTAGAAACTGGAACCGCCAATATCAAGGATGGATGTCGATGCGCTACGCACTTGCGCAATCATTAAACGTTCCGACGTTAAAAATACTAGAAGAAACTGGCTTAGATAATGCGAAAGAATTTGCCGAAGGTTTAGGTGTTAAATTTAATGAAGATAAAATCATGATTGGTGATGCTATCGGAGGAACAGATACGAATACAACGCCTCTTGAGCTTGCGGGTGCGTTCCGCGCATTTGGTAACGAAGGTATTTATAACGATCCGTACACTGTAACGAAAATTGAGTATCCTGACGGCGAAGTTGTTGATTTAAAACCAGAATCCGCAGCAGCTATGTCTGATTACACGGCTTATATGGTAACGGATATGTTAAAGTCAGTGATGACAGAAGGAACTGGTACAGAAGCAAATGTTGGTCATTTACCAGTTGCTGGAAAAACTGGAACGACAAATTTAAGTGGTAAACAAGGCAGTCCGGATTCTTGGTTTACTGGTTACACGTCAAATTATACGATTTCCGTTTGGACCGGTGGCTATACGGATGATGATGGTAATAGAGATGTTATGCCGACGACGAAAATCCCCCATCAATTGTTTAAACAGACGATGACGGAGCTTTCGAAAGATATTGAAACAGCAGATTTCGTTAAACCAGACTCTGTCGTTGAAGTTGACGTTGAGAAAGGATCTAATCCACCGATGTTACCAAGTCCGTTTACACCGAGTGACAAAGTTGTAACAGAGTTGTTCGTTAAAGGACATGAACCTGGTAAAACATCTGATGAATATGATTCGATTGAACCGGTGAGTAATTTACAAGCATCATATAATGAAAGTAACGAAACAATTGATGTTAGTTGGGATTACGATACGAGTGAAGACATAGAATTCAGTGTGAGTGCAAGTGTTGATGGTGGCAGTAACAATGAGTTAACGACGACATCTGATCACTCATTTACAATATCTGATATTGATAGTAGCGCTGAAGAATATACGATTTCTGTTGTTGCTATAAGTACAGATAGTGATGCGAAAAGCGATCCGCAATCAGTGAATGTTACTATTAATGACGAGGATGAGGATATACCTCCAGTTAGTGGATTATCAGCATCATACAATGAGGACTCACAAATCATTAATGTTTCATGGTCATATGATGGGCCTCCTGCTACTTTTGAAGTTGTGATTAACGGTGAAACGAAAGTTGTTAGTTCAAATGGCATTGAAATAAGTGGTGCATCACCTGGCACACACTCGATTCAAGTGACACCTGTTAGCGGTAATGATATACGAGGTGATTCACAATCAACCGAAGTAGTCGTTCCATCTCCTTCAAACGATCCACCAAGTGAAGAAGACGATGATGAGAATGACGATGAAGATACGGATGATAATGATGTCGAGGCAAGTGGTAAGGAAGATGATCAAGATAACGATAATGAGTAAATAAAAAAAGAGCCATCCGTTTTTTAAAAAATGGATGGCTCTTTTCTTCTCTATTTCTTTTTTGCGGCTTCTCTTTCTGCTTTTCTTTTACGCTTTTGTCCTTCACGACAAATATCGAGTAATGGACATGCTTCACAGTTAGGGTTACGCGCCTTGCAATGATACCTTCCAAAGAAGATTAGTCGATGATGTGTTGCTCCCCACTCTTCTTCAGGAATTCTACGCATGAGCGTTTTTTCTACTTCTAAAACAGAATCTTTCCAGCGACAAATACCTAATCGTTTTGTGACACGCTCTACATGCGTATCAATCGCAATGGCTGGAATATTAAATGCAACAGATAAAACAACATTTGCTGTTTTTCTACCAACACCTGCTAGGTTGATAAGTTCATCACGTGTTCGGGGAACTTCTCCGTTGTGCTCTTCAATTAATGTCGTACATAATGATTGAATATTTTTAGCTTTATTACGGTATAAACCGATTGAACGAATATCATTTTGTAGTTCTTCTAATTCAACGGCTAAATAATCTTCAGGTGTTTTATATTTTTTAAAAAGCTCTTTTGTTACTTTATTAACGAGTACATCTGTGCATTGAGCTGATAATAAAACAGCGATAACGAGTTCAAATGGATTTTCATGAATGAGTTCACAATCAGCATCTGGGAACATTTCTTCCATTTGATCGAGTGTAAAACGAATTTGACTGTTATTTAACATGAAACGTTTCACCTTTCCCTCTATTTAACTGATAAAAGTATAATATTACGCTGTTATAAAGTCAATGAGATGGCGTATTTAATAATCATTTATCTCAACAATTGTACGTGAATCAATCGTTTTATCTGAGCAACTCATGCGGATAAATGATCTATTAATTGCTATTACTTTCCCTTTTATTACTCGTAATTGTTCGTTTGAAATATACGTTATTTCCACTTCCTTTTGATAAGTAACTGCATGCATTAGTTTTCGATCATTAATGATTTGTTGTTGTTCATCAATGATCGGCATGTCGACCTTCTCCTCTTCTAAAAATAAATGCTTAAGAGCAGTGACATGCTCATGCAACATAAGTGACGTCCATTTTTTATTTCCGCGGTCGTTTACCATTTCCTTCCTCCCGAACGTATGTTCTTATAATTGATATATTATATTATTTTTTCCAATAAAACAAGTTGATTCTTTTAAAGTAACATCGTAAAATAGAACATACGTTCTCATTAGGAGTGAATCAGATGGCTGGAAAAATATTTCCTCGAAATAATGTTTTATGCATTGATATACGGTCATTTTATGCGAGTGTTGAGGCGATTAAGAGAAAATTAGATCCGCTACATGTTAAGTTAGCTGTTGTTGGCAATTTAAATCGTAAAGGAAGCATTATTTTAGCCGCCTCACCAGCTCTTAAAAAAGCTCATCGCATAAGTAACGTCAGTCGTTTTTTCGAATTGCCACATGATCCCGAAATAATTCTCGTCCAAGCGAACATGCAAGATTATATCGATGTGTCTGTTAATATAACGAAACTCTTACTTTCTTACGTACCGAAGGAAGCTATTCACGTCTATTCAATTGATGAGACGTGGATCACTCTAAATGGTACAGAAAAACTTCACGGTAATCGGCAACAAGCGGCCCGACTTATTAAAGAAGATATTTTAAATACGTTCGGTTTAACGTGTAGTATCGGCATAGGTGATAATAAATTCTTAGCTAAAGTTGTGATGGACTTATATGCAAAAAAAGAAGGTATTGCGGAATGTACGTATGAGGATGTAAAAGTAAAATTGTGGCCTTTTCCTGTTGAAAAAATTTGGGGAATTGGCTCACGCTTTCAAGAGCGGCTAAACGCTTTAAATATGTATACGTTAGGTGATGTCGCGCGAGGAAGTAAACAACTACTAAAAAAAGAATTCGGTATAATGGGCGAACAAATATATTGGCACGCTTGGGGTGTTGATCATAGTCCAGTATTAGGCAACTTTTTAAATGACGAACAAAAAGGATTCAGCAATGGCATTACTTTGTTAAGAGATTATGATGCGCAAGAAATAAAAACGTGTATGCTCGAGCTATGTGAAGAAGCATGCTCTAGAGCGCGGGCAGTTCATCACGTTGGACGGACCGTTCAATTAATGATTGAGTATTCTAATGGAAGTGGTGGATTTAATCGCAGCTTGTCGATTGAACAACCGACAAATTATACACGGAATGTTTATGATGTTTGTTTAACGCTATTTCATAAATTCTATGATGGCTATAGCTCTATTCGCCGTATATCCATTACGTTAACGAATGTTTCAAAACGTCATTACGAACAGTTAGATTTATTTAATCAAACGAGCACATCGAAAGACTTGCATCAAACAATTGATGCGATAAAAGCAAAGTATGGTCCGACGTCTATTTTATATGCATCTAGTTATTTGGAAGAAGCAATTGCGATCGAGCGGAGTAAGAAAATTGGTGGGCATTACACAAAATCATAGGGAGATAAAGTTTTATCTCCCTAGTCTTCTTCTAGCCAATTAAAGTATAATGATGCGTCAGTTGTTTGTTCATTTGAAGATGTCTCAGTTGCCTGTTTCGCTTGATAATCTCGAAACTCCCGGCTAGATTCACGTGCATCTTCAACAGTTTGAATCCCCTTTTGCTTCCAGCTTCTTAATATACGATCAATATACGTAAAATTTAATTTACCCATTAAGACGGACTCTCGTAAAGCAGCTTCAATGAGCGACGGATCAAAGTGATCTTCATCTAACCAATTACTCACCATCTCTATTTCAAACGGAGATAATGGCCTGCCGAATTCTTGTTCGAATGAGACAAAAATTAATCCTTCTTCATTGTTCGCTTCCCTTTGCAAAGGAGCACTCTCTTCATATAACTTTTCCCATAACGGGGTTAAATTATAAGATTCACTTAAGATGTTATCTTCCGATTGCTTTTGTTCAATTGTTAAAAGTTGTTTTTGAATGAGTCGTCGTAATATTTTAGCACACTCTTTTTCGTCCATTGTTAAATGTTTCGCTAATTGACTCGGTGTTGGGAATTCTACATTTTGCTGGAGGTAATAATGAATATGCAAAATAACCGAAAAATCACTCTCTGTTAGACCGAGCGTTTTATAATTAGTAATGAGCTTGGTTGGAACAGTCATTTGTTCTGTCATCAATTGTTGAATCATTCTTGAATCCATACATTCACCTCTTGCTGATAAATAAAATCCCCTGCTAGACGTCATGCGAGGGGATTTAAATCATTTATTTTTGATTGTTTAACACGAAGCGCTTAATACGTTTAGCTGCTTCTTCTAATTGTTCAACTGATGTTGCGTAAGATAACCTAATATTATTTGGAGCCCCGAATGCTGATCCAGGAACGACAGCTACTTGCTCTTCTTCTAGTAAGGCTTTCACCCATTCATCTGTTGAAGAAAAACCGGTATTTTTAACGACTTCCGTAACATTCGGTAATAAATAAAATGCTCCATGTGGCTTTAAACAAGTGATACCAGGAATATCTGTTATTAAATCATAAAAGATATTAAGTCGTTCAGTAAATGTTTTCTTCATTTCTAAAACGAAATCCTCATTATCAGTATACGCAGCTATTGCAGCATACTGTGCCACAGTTGTTGGATTGGACGTTGCGTGCGACACGTGATTAGACATTGCCTTTATAATCGTTTCGTCCCCTGCTGCGTAACCTATTCTCCAGCCTGTCATCGCATGAGACTTACTCACGCCATTAATGACGATTGTTAAGCGTTTCAGTTCAGGTGAAAGTTCTGCCATTGACACATGATCTTCACCTGTATAAATTAACTTTTCATAAATTTCATCTGAAACGATAAATATATTATGTTTAACACATATGTCGCCTAATTGTTTAAGCTCTTCCTTCGAATACATGAGACCCGTCGGATTACTCGGTGAATTAATAATAATCGCTTTCGTTCGCTCGGTTATCGATTGCTCAAGTTGTTCCGGAGTTATTTTAAAGTTGTTCGCTTCTGTCGTTTCAACGATCACTGGCTTCCCACTCGCTAACTTTACTTGCTCCGTATAACTCACCCAAAATGGCGCAGGAATAATAACTTCATCACCTTCGTTTATAAGCACTTGAAACAGAGTGAATAAAGCGTGCTTTGCCCCTGTCGTTACAATCACTTCTTTTTCATTGTATGTTAAATGATTATCAGTCGCTAACTTTTTAATAATCGCATCTTTTAACTCAGCGACTCCACTTGCAGCTGTATATTTTGTATGGCCTTTATCCATTGCATCTTTCGCAGCATCTAATATATAATTTGGCGTATTAAAATCAGGCTCGCCAACTCCTAGACCAATAACATCATAGCCTTGTTTCTTTAGTTCATTTGCTTTTGCAGAAATTGCTAATGTTGATGACGGTGTTAAATCACTTACTCGATTTGCCAAATTCATTGCTCGTATTCCGCCTTTCTGAAATAAAGTGCTTCATAGATTATTTATTAGTATACCAAAAAAGTCGGTCTTTCGTCACTGTATTCACAAATCATTTTATATTTAGGTTCATTGACCGTTTGAGCTCTTCGTCATACGTCACGGATAAATGTTTGCTCAGCTCGCTGTAATAATTGACTCGTCAATTCATTGTAAATAGGAATATCTCCGATAGAATCAATGAAAGATTTTGAATAATTCGCCTCGACTAACCGCTTATCACAAACAAAAACGACGCCTCGATCAGACTGAGAACGAATGAGTCGGCCGATGCCTTGTTTAAACCGAAGCATCGCATCTGGTAATGCTAATTGAACGAACGAATTCTTTTCTTCGCTTTCAATCAATTGTTTTTCAGCTAAAAACGTCGGATGATTCGGACGTTGAAACGGTAACCGAGTAATAACGACAGCTGATAATTGACTCCCTGGCACGTCAAATCCTTCCCAAAATGAATTTGTGCCTAATAAAATAGCTCGTTCAAACATTTGAAAATTCTTTTTTAAACGCGAGCGACTCCCGCTTGATATCCCTTGAGAAATCAACATAAAATCATGAGTTTCATGAAGTTCCATAATTTCTTTTAATAAAAAATGAGTTTTACTTAGCATGCGATATGACGTAAATAAAACGAGCATACGCCCCTTCGTAATCGTCGCTAATGACAAAATCGCCTCAGCCACTGCGTAAATATATTCATCTTCATTCGTATCTGTTAAAAGAGGGAAATCATTTGGTATAAGCAGTTTCATTTGATCTTTTAAAGAAAAAGGAGATTCGATTTGTTTTGTTAACGTGTGAGATGCGTGTAAGCCTAAACGATCCATTAAATAAGTAAATGAATCTTTACGCGTCGTTAGCGTTGCACTCGTTAAAATAACACTTTCTTTTTTACTAAATAAATGTTCTCTTAAAAAGTGCGAAACATCTACTTGCTCAGATCGTAATGTCATACTACTTTTACCACTTTTTTCATCACATGATAGCCAGTATACTCGTTTATCGTCATGTGTCGCAAAAAAAGCTCTTAGTTTATTAACTAACTCAATGAGTTGCTGGCGATAAATATATCGCTCAGCCTCATCATTTCTCGTGCGCATGAATGATTTCATGTCGTGTAATGTTTGTGTTAAATCAGTCAATTGATTAAATAATTGATTCGTTAAAGACATAAGTGAGTCATTTTTTAAAAATGATTGTCTGAGTGTACACTCAATTTTTCCGACATCGTTCATTTCATTTGTTTGTTCATTCATAACGTATGTATATAGTTGGTCAAAAATATCGTCTGTTAATTGTTTAACGAGTGACCACGTATCAGACCATCGTCTGTTAACTTCTAAAAATGTATATATATCTTGTCGATTCACTAAATGATCGTTAATCCACCCGTTACTATCTGTACCACTTACTTTGTTATACGTATAATGAATCGTTGAATAGTCGATGTCTACCCCGAAATAGTTCGTTACAACTCGTGTTAAATGGTGCGCCTCATCAATTATGACGTCATCATATGCCGGGAGTAAATGATAATTTTGGTGAATATCTGCACAGAGAAGCGCATGATTAGTAACGATAACATTTGCATGTTCAGCTTGGCGTAACGCCCGTTCATAGTAGCAATAGTTACGCAGCTCATCATGTAAATCATTTAATTCGTCAGATTCAGCACTTACTCGCTTGAAAAACGCTTCGCCGTTAACAGACAACTGAAGTTCGTCAATATCGCCTGTATCGGTTTCTGTGAGCCAAATAAGTAACATTGCTTTCGTAAGTGTTGCATCATAATTATTATTCTCATAGTCCGTTTCATTTAATACTTGGTCAAATCGCTCAAGACTTAAGTACCGACTTTTTCCTTTGAGTAATGATACGGTAAATGGAAAAGGTAATAAATCATTGAGCTGTGCGACTTCATCTAAAATTTGCGTTTGTAAATGCACAGTATACGTACTAATAACGACCCTTCTCTTTTCCTTCATGGAATGATAAAGAGCTGTCGTTAAATAGGCGAGTGTTTTCCCAATTCCAGTCCCTGCTTCAATAAGCGCATTGTTTTTCTTTTGAAATGCATGGTAAATAACTTCGGAAATTTCCCTTTGCCCTTGACGATACTCATAATTATTTTTTGTTGTCGCTAATAATCCGTCCGTTTCATATAAATCATCTAAAAAGAAGCCAAAAGGCAAATCAATTGCTTCTTGTTTTTCATCAATCGCATCAACTTTTTTAATCGCTAAACTCCGGTAAGTCGTCATCTGTTCATGACTCTTTCCGTGCTTAATTAAATGCTCATACGTTCGTTTAAGTAAATGATATAAATCTGAATGGAACTGATTTTCTAATCGTAATAAATGTGAGATTGTTTCAAACGGTAATGATTGCAACTTCTTTTTCATTGCTAAAAATAGTTGAGCAGTCACTGTCGCATCAGCTAACGCTCGGTGTGGTCTTTCATGATTTAAGTTTAAATAATCAGCTAAACGTTCAAGTTGGTAGCTAGGTGCTTGTGGATACAATATTCGAGCCAATTCTACAGTGTCAATTGTAGGGTTTGTCAGTTTTTTAAAACCATATTGTGCGAGTTCATTGTTTAAAAAATTTAAGTCAAACGGAACATTGTGCGCAATAAAATAAGCATCTGAAAAATAATCTGTTATTTCAACAGCTTTTTCATAAAAATGAGGAGCACCAGCTACATCTTCATTAGTAATTGTCGTTAAACTAGAAATAAAAGATGGAACTTCTTTTCCAGGATTAATGAATGTTGAATAACTATTAGTTATTTCATCATGTTCAATCGTAACGATGCCAACCTCTATTATTCTATCCCCTGCATCAACAGAGTTTCCAGTCGTTTCTAAATCAATAATGACATATTTATTCATAGTCCCACCTAACATTTCTATTTCCTATACGTGCTTAAACCAATTAATTTCTGCTGAATAAAGTTCTTCTTTATCGCCGTTTTCCATCTGAACGATTAATGCCCCGTCATGAGAAATACCGATAAATGTCGCTTCACTTAATTGATCTTGTTGTTTAATTTGAATCTTTTGGCCGACTTTAAACCCGTAACTTTCCCACTTCTCTTTAATTTTCGAAAAGCCTTCGCGTAAGTATAGTTCATAAGTCGTTTCAAACGTATGTAAAATTTGTTGAATCATCTGTTGACGATCCCACGTTTGACTCGTCGCTATTCGTATGGAAGTCGCTCGGTCACGTAACGATGGATCAATATCTTCAACGTCTTGATTCACATTTAAACCAAAAGCGATAACGATGTACTGAATTTGATCTTGTTCAGCTTGCATTTCTGTTAAAATACCAGCAATTTTTTTACCATCAATTAAAAGGTCGTTTGGCCATTTAATTTGCGGTTTAACGCCTGTTATTTCATAAATGACGTCTGCTAAAACAGTTGCCATTAATAATGTTAATTGCGGTGCTTTATTCGGCATCATTTCTGGTCTTAAAATCATACTTAACCAAATACCCGTGCCTTTTGGTGATTGCCACGGACGGTTAAGACGGCCTTTCGCT
>DATGUM010000058.1:0-10870 GCA_035301345.1 Bacillota bacterium | reverse complement strand
AAGACGCCTGCGGGAAGGTAATGAGATAGGTGGTAACCTATTTCATTACACGTATCCGAAAATCCCTAGAACCGACATGATAATGGAGGTTCTAGAAGTTGAGGTCGTCCCGCGGCAAGCGTAGTATAGTTCTGAAACGATCACTCGCGAAAAATGAAGTATATATCACCTGAGGTGATTAAAGAGTCATTTAATAAAAATAAACTATACAAAAGATGGTATTTTGAACATATTTATTAGATACCCACAAATACTTGATTCAATCTCCTAATCTTTGAAGAACGAACAATAAAATATAATATGGTATAATTTAAAAGAAAACAATTGATGGATTCCTTGAAGAAAAAATAAAAGACACAGGAAGTGAAAGAAAAGTGGTAAAGCGTATCTTAATTGTCGATGATGAACCGTCCATCGTCACTCTTTTGAATTATCATATTGCACGAGAAGGATTTGATGTTCATACGGCAACAGACGGTTTAACGGCAATACAAAAAGCCCAAGCAGAACAATATGCACTCATTGTGCTTGATATAATGTTACCAGGCATGGATGGACTTGAAGTTTGTCGGTTTTTACGTAGGAATGGTGTGAACACACCAATCTTAATGCTGACAGCTTTAGGAGAAGAAGATAATAAAATAACAGGACTAGACATGGGAGCAGATGATTATTTAACAAAACCATTTAGTCCGAAAGAAGTGCTTGCTCGAATACGTGCAATTTTACGGCGGTCTCCTTCAAAGGAAACGAAGCAAGGACAAGTTTTATCGAATGGTTCTCTCCACGTATACCCTGAGAAACACGAAGCACGAATAGATGGGGAAAAAATAACATTTACAAAAAAAGAATTCGAATTACTCCACTATTTGATAGAACATAAAGGAAATGTTCTATCAAGAGATCAATTATTAAACAAAGTGTGGGATTACTCATTTGCTGGAGATACACGAATTGTCGATGTTCACATTAGTCGATTACGAGAGAAGATAGAGCGTACAGGTGAAACGAAATATATTATAACTATTAGAGGATTAGGATATAAAATGGAGGATTTTACAACATGAAAATGTTATTTACAAGATCGTTACTTCCGTATTTAATAGGAATATTTTTAATTGTCGCTATATCAGGCGGCGTACTTAGTCAAATTGTTAACAATTATGTTATTTTAATCGCCGTATTATTGATTGAAGCTATTAGTCTTATACTTATATTGCTTCATTTATTTGAGCGTTATATTAAACCGGTAGATATGGCGAAAGATACTGTGGAAAAACTCGTTCAAGGCAATTACCGAGCGCGTGTCCATCATTCATCAGTCGGTACTCTAGGAGACTTAATGAATGAAATCAATGCGCTCGCGCGTAACTTGAGTGAGTTATCAATCCATGAGCAAATGCAATCAGAACAACTTTCAACAGTAATTGATAATACAGAAAGTGGATTAATCTTACTTGATGAAAAAGGATTTATTCACTTAGTTAATCGAAAGTTTATTTCGCTTTTCGGCGGTCAACCGAAAGATTATGTCGGTGATCTTTATTATGAAGTGTTAGCTTCTGAAGAAATTCACCAAACGGTTCAAAATACGTTTTTATATGAAAAAAGAAGAAAGAGTTTTATTACACATGGATCAGGTATTGATAAGTCGTATATTGAAGTTGTAGGTGCACCGATTTTTAATGAAAATGGTTTATTAAAAGGTGCCGTGTTAGTTTTATACGATATTACAGAACTAAAAAAATTAGAGAATATGCGTAAAGATTTTGTAGCGAACGTCTCGCACGAATTAAAAACGCCGATTACGTCTATTAAAGGGTTTGCAGAAACACTTGCTGAAGGAACGGTTGATGATGAGGCGACGGCTAAACAATTTACTGAAATTATTTACGAAGAAAGCTATCGTTTACAATTATTAGTAGATGATTTACTTATTTTATCTCGGCTTGAACAAGATCAGTTTAAATTAAATATTTCAGACGTTGATACGAAGCAAGTCGTCGAAGAAGTGAAACCACTTATACAGCAAAAAGCAGATGCGCATCAAGTGAATTTAACAATGGATACGGCAGTCGATACTGTTTTTCAAGCGGATCCTAAAAAAGTGAAACAAGTGCTCATTAACTTATTAGGAAATGCTATTAGTTACACGCGAAAAGGTGGAGACGTATCATTAGAAGTCGAAGAGACTGAAGATGATATTCACTTTAAAGTGACAGATACTGGAATTGGGATGAAAGAAGATCAACTGTCAAGGATTTTCGAACGGTTTTATCGTGTTGATGCGGACCGAAGCCGTAACAGTGGTGGAACAGGTCTAGGATTAGCGATTGTGAAACATATTATGGAAGTTCATAACGGGTCTATTTCAGTAGAAAGTGAATGGCAAAAAGGGACGACATTCACGGTTAGTTTTAAAAAGACAATTGAATCATGAGTCTGATGAACGTTTATATTTTTAGGAGGCGTATGAATGACGAATAAATTAGTGTTGATTGATGGAAATAGTATCATTTATCGTGCGTTTTATGCTTTACCTTTATTGAATAATGATAAAGGTGTGTATACGAATGCTGTGTACGGATTTACGACGATGTTACTTCGTATTTTAGAAGAAGAAAAGCCGACGCATATGCTCGTTGCTTTTGACGCAGGGAAAACGACCTTTAGACATAAGCAGTATGAAGATTATAAAGGTGGTCGCCAAAAAACGCCTCCTGAGCTTACCGAACAATTTCCACTAACTCGTCAATTGCTTGAGGCATTTAATATTCCTCATTATGAGTTAGAATTATATGAAGCCGATGATATTATTGGAACACTTGCTACTTCTGGTATGAAAGAAGATTGGTCAGTCAAAGTAATTTCTGGCGACCAAGATTTACTACAACTCGTTTCAGATAAAGTAACGGTTGATTTAACGAAGAAAGGTATTTCTGAAGTCGATTCGTATGATCCGAGCTTTTTAGCGGAGAAAATGGAATTAAAACCAGAACAAATCATTGATTTAAAAGCACTAATGGGCGATAGCTCTGATAATATTCCTGGTGTGCCAGGGATTGGGATTAAAACAGCGACAAGATTACTAAAGACATACGAAACACTAGATAATATTTATGAACATATTGATGAATTAAAAGGAAAAATGAAGGAAAACTTAGTGAATTACAAAGAAGATGCGTTTATGAGTAGAGAACTCGTGACGATTAATTGCGATTCCCCGGTAACTATTTCGTTAGAAGATACGACGTTTGATAAATACGATGATGAACAGATAGAGGAGCTTTTCGGAGAACTAGGATTTTATTCACTATTAGAGCGACTTGGTCTTGAATCGGGTCGTTCAAATGAAACGGTAGAAGCACTTGAATATAAGGTTGTTCATGAGATAACAGATGACATGCTTCTGGACGAAAGTGCTCTTATCGTGGAAATGCTAGATGAAAATTACCATACGGCGTCGATTGAAGGGTTTTCAATTGTAAATAAAGATGGCATGTATTTTATTCCGACTGAAGTTGCTTTAAACGATCAAACGTTTAAGCAGTGGATTGAAGATGAAGCAAAGAAGAAAGTCGTCTTTGACGCGAAAGCTGTATATGTCGCCTTGCTTAATCAAGGAATGACACTAAAAGGCGTTGTATTTGATTTATTATTAGGTGCTTATTTAGCGAATCCAGGGGAAAGACATGAAAGTATATCAGTCATTGCTTCAAGATATGGAAATTATCACTTAGAGAGCGATGACGTCGTTTACGGAAAAGGTGCTAAAAAGCAAGTTCCAGAAGAAGATATATTAGCGACGCATCTCGTCAATAAAGCTCACGCGATATTTACTGTAAAAGATGCGTTAATGGAGCAATTAGATGAAGCGGACTTAGTTGAGTTACATGATGAGTTAGAACTTCCACTCGCTTATATTTTAGGGGATATGGAACATATCGGCGTCCAAATAGATACAGAACAATTGAAAATGATGGGTGCTGAGTTAAAGGAACGGCTTGAAACGATTGAAAGTGAAGCTTATGAGATGGCGGGAGAATCGTTTAATTTAAATTCACCGAAGCAACTTGGCGTCGTCTTATTTGAAAATCTCGGTTTACCAGTCATTAAGAAAACGAAAACAGGCTACTCAACAGCTGTCGACGTTCTTGAAAAATTATATGACAAACATGAAATCATTCCGAAAATTATGCTGTATCGCCAATTAGGCAAGTTGTATTCAACGTATATTGAAGGGTTACAAAAAGTTACTCATCAAGAAACGAATAAGATTCATACACGATTTAATCAAGCATTAACGCAAACAGGAAGACTAAGTTCAGTTGATCCGAACTTGCAAAACATCCCGATCCGTTTACCTGAAGGAAGAAAGGTAAGAAAAGCTTTCGTTCCGTCACAAAAAGGCTGGAAAATATTTGCAGCGGATTACTCACAAATCGAATTAAGAGTACTAGCACATATCGCGCAAGATGAAAAGCTTATCCGCGCGTTTCAAGAAGACTTAGATATTCACCGTCAAACAGCAAGTGAAGTGTTCCACGTTGCACATGACGACGTAACATCGCTTATGCGTGACCAAGCGAAAGCAGTTAATTTCGGTATTATCTACGGTATGAGTGATTACGGATTGTCACAAAACTTAGGGATAACGAGAAAAGAAGCGGCTAACTATATTGAAAGATATTTCGCTAGTTACCCAGAAGTAAAAGTGTATATGGATGAAATCGTGAAAGAAGCGAAGCAACAAGGATACGTAACGACGTTAAAAAACAGACGTCGCTATTTACCAGAGATTACGAGTCGAAATTTTAATCAAAGAAGCTTTGCTGAACGAACAGCGATGAATACGCCGATTCAAGGAAGTGCAGCTGACATCATTAAGCAGGCAATGATTGACTTAGCTACTCGTTTAGATAAGGAAAATTTACGAGCAAACTTACTCCTTCAAGTGCATGACGAACTTATTTTAGAAGCACCAGAAGAAGAAATTGCCGTCCTTGAACAAATCGTTCCAGAAGTGATGGAACAAACGGTTGAATTATCAGTTCCACTGAAAGTAGATTTCACAAGTGGTGACAGTTGGTATGACGCTGATTAATGAAAGGAACGTTAATAAATGCCAGAATTACCTGAAGTAGAAACGATTAAAAAAACATTACAACTTTTGATTGAACAAAAAACGATTGAATCGATTGACGTTTATTGGCCGAACATTATAAAAAAGCCAGATGACGTCGAACACTTTAAGCAACTGTTAATCGGCCAAACATTTGAAACGGTTAAACGAAAAGGTAAATTTTTACTGTTTGAATTAACTGACTATGTTCTCGTATCACATTTACGCATGGAAGGTAAATATAAACTAGTAAAAAATGAAGAAAAAGATAAACATACTCACGTCATTTTCCATCTAACAAACGGTGAAGAATTACATTATAATGACGTTCGTAAATTCGGAACGATGCACGTGTTTAAAAAAGGCGAAGAACTTACGAATAAGCCACTGATTCAATTAGGACCTGATCCATTTGACGAAGCTTTTACTTTTGCATATTTTAAAGAAAAATTAAATCGGACGAGTCGGGTGATTAAAGCTGCCTTACTTGACCAAGCAATTGTTGCTGGGCTTGGAAATATTTATGTCGATGAAACACTTTTTCAAGCGAACGTTCATCCACTAAAACGTGCCAATGAATTAACAGATGATGAAATTAGACGTATTCAATTGTTTGCTATCGACACGTTAGAAAAAGCAGTACAACAAGGCGGAACGACTATTCGTTCATACGTCGATGGTGCGGGTGAAATGGGGATGTTTCAACAAGAACTGTTCGTTTACGGTCAAGAAGGAAAACAGTGCTCTACTTGTGGGACTGAAATTGAAAAGTTAAAAGTTAGTGGGCGAGGCACACACATTTGTCCTACTTGTCAATTGTTTGACGAAAAGGAGCTTGTCAATGATTAGAACGATTGGTTTAACAGGCGGTATTGCAAGTGGTAAAACGACGATTAGCGAATTGTTTCGAACGCTTAATGTACGAGTGATCGATGCAGACGTCATCGCTAGAGACGTCGTAAAACGAGGACGTAAACCATATGAAAAAATTGTTCAGTCATTCGGTAACAACATATTGCTTGATAACGGTGAAATTGATCGTCAAAAACTCGGAAAAATTATTTTTGCTCAAAAAGAAAAGCGAGAATTATTAAATCAAATCGTTCACCCTGCTGTTCGGAAACAAATGTTGGAAGAACGCGATCGTTATTTAAAAGAAGGACATCAATTAGTTGTCCTTGATATACCTCTATTGTTTGAAGGAGATTTAACGCATCTCGTTGATAAAACAATTGTCGTTTACGTAAGACGAGATGTGCAATTCGAACGATTAGTCACGCGTAATCAATTATCAACGGATGACGCCGAACAGAGAATAGCGTCACAAATGCCATTAGAAGAAAAGGTTAAATTAGCTGATGCGACGATAGATAATAATGGAACAGTTGAAGAGAGCTGTGAACAATTGAAGACTATTTTGCGAAAATGGCGCATATTCACATGACAATTATCACATTCCATAAAGAAATATGTTATACTTGACAATGGAAAATAAAAAATGTTTTTCATATATAGGAGGATTTTAAAATGACTAAAACCCGAATTGCTGTTAATGGATTTGGTAGAATTGGAAGAATGGTTTTCCGCCAAGCGGCTCTTGATGACCAACTAGAAGTTGTAGCTATTAATGCGAGTTACCCACCTGAGACAATTGCACACTTATTAAAGCGAGACAGTGTTCATGGTCCTTTTTCAGGTGATGTAAAAGCACTTGATGATGGCATTGAAGTGAATGGTAAGAAGGTGTTACTAACGAGTAATCGTAACCCTGAACAACTTCCGTGGACTGACTTAAAGGTTGATGTTGTTGTTGAAGCAACTGGAAAGTTTAATTCACAAGAAAGCGCAGAACTACATATCCAAGCAGGGGCGAAAAAAGTTGTTTTAACAGCACCAGGAAGTGGTGTTGATCGTACAATTGTACTCGGTGTTAACGGGGAATCATATGACGCAGAAAATGACGTCGTTATTTCAAACGCATCATGTACAACAAACTGTTTAGCGCCAGTCGTAAAAGTGTTAGATGATCACTTTAAAGTAAATAGTGGGCTTATGACGACAGTGCATGCATTTACAACAGACCAATTAAACTTAGACAACCCGCATAAAGACTTACGTCGAGCGAGAGGTTGTACACAGTCGATTATTCCAACATCTACTGGTGCAGCGAAAGCACTCGGACTCGTTTTACCACATTTATCTGGTAAATTAGACGGTATGGCTTTAAGAGTACCAACGCCTAACGTATCTTTAGTAGACTTAGTCGTAGAATTAGATAAAGAAGTGACGAAAGAAGAAGTAAATAAAGCATTCCAAACAGAAGCGGCAGGTAGTTTGAAAGGTATTTTAGATTATAACGAAGATCCTCTCGTTTCAATTGATTATACGACAGATGACCATTCAGCGATTGTCGATGGACTTTCTACAATGGTTATGGAAGATAATAAAGTAAAAGTACTTGCATGGTATGATAATGAGTGGGGTTATTCAGCGAGAGTTGTTGATTTAACGAAACTTGTTGGACAATCATTACAATAATTAAATCATTTTAACGAATAATAGTTATATGAATAAAGCGATGTTTAGCGAAAAGAGCTAGACATCGCTTTATTTCTATTATGGTATTTAATAAAAACATGTTAAAATAGAGAAATAGAATAAAATCAATCATAAAAATTAATATTTATATAATTATTGAAGTGATAGATTCATGGGGAGTTGTCAATAGATGAAGTGTGATAATTGTCAAAATAAAAGTACAAAAGTATTGGATTCAAGACCAATTGAAGAAGGACGATCTATTCGACGTCGCCGTGAATGTGAAGCATGTGGGTTTCGGTTTACGACTTTTGAGCGTGTAGAAGAAGTTCCATTAATCGTTGTTAAAAAAGACGGAACACGCCAAGAGTTTGACAGAGATAAGTTAGTTCGCGGACTTATAAGAGCGTGTGAAAAGCGTCCGGTTTCTATAGAAACGATAGATTCAATTGCATTAAACGTTGAGAAAAAGTTGCGTAATTTAGGCGCTAAAGAAATAGATAGTAAAGAAATTGGTGAAACAGTTATGAGGCTTCTCGTTGATGTTGACGATGTTGCATACGTGCGCTTTGCGTCTGTCTATCGCCAGTTTAAAGATATTACTGTCTTTTTAGATGAATTGAAAGAATTAATTGATCGTGATAAACGTTAAGAAAATTGTTGCGTAAAGGGGGATATAAATGAAGCACATTAGTCAATTGCTGCCGATTGATGGTTATTACGTCATGATGGATCAATCGCTTATTTCTGAGTGTTCGCAATCACTCACACATTTGTATCAACCACTTATAGGTATGAAGGCTATTACTCTTTATCAAACGCTTTTAAATGACTTACCACTGCAAAATAAATCATCGTTACAAACACATCACACGTTGATGAACTACTTAGATTTACCATTAAATGAACTATTAGAAGCACGTCAAAAGCTTGAAGGTATTGGCCTTTTAAAAACGTATGAAAATGTTCGTGATGATAAACGATATTTTATATATGAATTGCTCAGTCCTTTATCGCCAAGTGAGTTCTTTGATCACATCATATTATCAGAACTCCTGCACCATCATATTGGGCGCAGTAAATTTAGATTACTTCAGGAACGCTTTGGTCGAGAAGCCTTTTATCATAAAGGAAAAGATATAACCGCTAGTTTTCAAGATGTTTTTCAAACATTTTCACCGACAGCAAATGAAGAATTATCAATTGAACGAACAAGTGACAAAGCACAAGAGTTCGTTATGACTGAGGATTTTTCGTGGTTAGAATTAGCATTAGGTCGCCGTATGATACGAGCGAATGATGTACTGACAGAAAGAAACAAAAGAATTATTTCAGAAATGATGTTTCTCTATGACTTAACGAGTCAAGACGTTGAAAAATCATTACTATGGGCGTTAACAGATGAAAATGTGTTAAACGTTGATGAATTTCAAGCAGCCTGTCATGATTTATATACGTTAAATGAAAATAGTAAACGGGTAAAACTCGTTCCGAAGCAAGAGAAAGTGATGAATGAGAGTAAAGAAGTCGTTGAAACGAACGAGAACATGTCAAAAGAAGATCAACTCATCCAACATTTCGAGAGGATTTCTCCGAGACAACTACTGCAAGATTTATCGAACGGGGGTCGAGCGTCTAAGCGGGAATTACAAATGATTAGTGAGATAATGACGAGTCAAGGACTACCCTCGCCTGTTATGAACGTTCTTATTCATTACGTGTTAATCCAGTCGAACATGAAATTATCAAAAGCTTATTTAGAAACAATTGCTAGTCACTGGTCGCGCGCACAGTTAAAGACTGCTCGAGAAGCGATGACATTTGCAAAAGAAGAAATTAATAAAGGTAAAACAAAGCGAAAAACAAATCATTATTATCAACGAAAGCAGCACAAAGAAGTTATCCCAGATTGGTTTAATGAACGATATAATAATAAAGAACAACCGAAAAAAGACCCTCAAAAGAATGACGAGACGACTGGTGAACTAGAAGAGAGACGCGCAAAACTTGCTGACCTTATTGAGCAGTTTGCCAACGAAGAGTAAATGATAAAGAAGATAGGATGATCATTTATGGAACCTATTCAATCGTCAATAAAAAAGTGGATGAAGACGAATAAAAATTTTCAGCAACAACATGAAGCGATTAAGCAATCACTTCTCGCTGATAAGCGCATTCAAGCATTTCTAAACGACCATCCATCCATTACTAATGATATGATTGAACGTAATTTAATGACTTTACATGAATTTGTTAACCAAACGCCGTGTGAGCACTGCCAATCGGTAGAAACGTGTAAAAACATGATTAAAGGATATGAACCTGTTTTAGAACTTTCTCAGAATGATATTCATATTTCATATAAAAAATGCGTTAAAAAAATTCGCGAAGAAAAAAGAGCACATGCTGAAAATCTCATTCGAAGTTTATATATGCCGAAAGAAATTTTAGAAGCAAGTATTGAAAACATTGATCCAGATCCAGTGAGAGAACCAGCCGTCATCGAAATGATTAACTTCGCTCGTGAAGCAAAAAATAAACTCCCAGAAAAAGGTCTCTACTTATCAGGTCCTTTCGGGGTTGGAAAAACATACTTACTAGGCGCGCTCGCTAATCGCCTGTCAGAATATAATATATCGTCAACGCTCATTTATATGCCTGAATTTGTTCGTGAACTAAGAGATGCAATTAAGGATGACACAGTGACAGAAAAAATTAATCACTTTAAAACGGCAGACGTTCTCATGCTTGACGATATCGGGGCAGAAACACAATCTGCTTGGTCACGTGATGAAGTGTTAGGCTCGATTTTACAATATCGTATGATGGAACGATTGCCCGTATTTTTCACGTCAAATTACACGATGGAACAATTACAATCACAAATTGCCGTTTCTAACCGTGGGGATGTCGAGAAAATAAAAGCAGGTAGAATTATGGAGCGGATTCGACAAGTGAGTAAAGAAATTATTGTTGGCGGTGAAAACAGACGAAAGTAAGAAAGATGTGAGAAAGAAAGGTATGAGTAAAATGTTTGTGGGACTATGCCCTACTTGTTGTGTAAAGCTTTCACTTCAGAAATGTCCTTCGCTTGTCCACGAAGAATTGAAGTGCATTCTTCGCACCATCAACTTCTAATCCCTCCACTATCGTGTCGGTATTAGGGATTTTCGGATACGGCTATTCCCGCAGACGTCTCTGTACATTTCT
>DATGUM010000057.1:0-20866 GCA_035301345.1 Bacillota bacterium | reverse complement strand
CGATTCCAGCAATTTTTCCGCGATTAATAACGATGATTCGGTCAGCGTCCATCACTGTACTTACCCGTTGAGCGACGATTAGCACAGTTGCTTCTTTCGTTTCACTTTCTAGGGCTGTGCGTAAGTTCGCATCTGTTTTATAGTCAAGGGCTGAGAAGCTATCATCAAAAATGTATATGTCTGGTTGACGAATGAGTGCGCGAGCAATCGACAGGCGTTGTTTTTGTCCACCTGATAAATTACCGCCACCTTGCGTGAGAACAGAATCATATTGGTCATCCATTTTCATAATAAATTCATCTGCTTGGGCAATTTGCGCTGCATGTTTGATTTCTTCTTCTGTCGCATCTTTTTTTCCAATGCGTAAATTCTCTTTAATCGTTCCTGAGAATAAAAGTGCCTTTTGTGGGACAAGGCCAATTTTTTCGCGGACGGCTTTTTGTGTGGTTTCGTTCATCTCGACCCCATTAATCTTAATCGTTCCACTCGTTGCATCATAAAAGCGCGGAATTAAGTTAATAAGTGTTGATTTACCCGCTCCTGTACCGCCAATAATCGCAGTCGTCTCTCCTTCTTTTGCTTGAAAGGAAATATTTTCTAATGCAGGTTGTTCCGCACCTGGGTAATAAAAAGTGACGTCCTCAAACGAAATCGATGCTTTTTCACGTGTCGGTTGCTTTGTTCCTTCACGCATCGCTGTTGGCTGCTTCATTAGCACGTCATTAATCCGGTTCGCTGATACGGCTGCTCGCGGAATCATGACGAACATCATCGACGCCATTAACAGTGACATCATAATGAGTGTGACGTATTGAACGTAAGCCATTAAGTCACCGATCGGCATAAAACCATTATCAATGCGAATACCCCCGAACCAAATGACTGCAACCATCGTTAAGTTCATGACGAGCATCATCGTCGGCATGAGAAATGCCATCATCCGGTTGACTGAAATCGAGACGTCACGGTGCTGTCTACTCGCTTCAGTGAGTCGTTCTTGTTCATCCTTTTCACGGTTAAACGCACGAATGACGCGAATACCTGTTAAGTTTTCCCTTAGTACGAGGTTCAAGCGGTCAAGCTTACGTTGTACTTTTTGAAAAAGTGGCATGCCGATTTTAAAAATAATAAAAATCGTAATAATAAGCACAGGCATAGCTCCGACGATGACGAGTGATAATTTCGCGTCTTTTGATAGTGCCATAATGAGCCCACCTGCGAACATAATTGGCGCACTAAGTACCATACGAAGCATCATAATGACGACTTGCTGGATTTGCGTAATATCGTTCGTCGTTCGTGTGATGAGTGATGCTGTGCCGACGTCGTCAAAGTCTTGTAGTGAAAAGTTTTCTACGTGACGAAATACTTTGCTTCGTAAATCTCGCCCGACACTCATCGCGACTTTTGATGAAAAATAACTCGCAGTGATTGCTGCTGCAATACTGATAGTCGTTACGGCGAGCATGATACCACCGATTTTCCAAATCATCGGAAAGTCGCCAAGTACGACCCCTTTATCAATAATATCTGCCATTAATGTCGGCAGAAAAAGGTCGGCAAGTGATTGCGTAAAGACGAGGATAAATATTAATCCGACAAGCCATTTGTACGTTGTTACGTGTTTGAAAATATTAATCATGAACGTTTCTCCTATCTGCCATTTTCCTATGATTTATATAAAAATCTGTCAATTTATTCTTTGTTAACTATTAAAGTTTAAGGAAGGGAGTCATGTATTGTCAATTGATTTCCCTTATAAAGCAGAGTTTCTTCGCATTAAAAAGCCCGCATAACATACGGGCTTATCCATGTTTATTTTTAGATCAATAAACGATTTATGCTTTATTTTCTTTACGTTTAAATTTAGCAAAAAACTCATAAACGATTGGAACGATCACTAATGTGAGTAATGTCGAACTTGTTAAGCCACCAATGACTGTAATTCCTAGTCCTTTAGAGATAAGTCCGCCACCTTCCATACCGAATAATAACGGTATGAGAGCACCAATCGTCGCTAAAGCAGTCATTAAAATCGGACGAAGACGCGTTTGTCCCGCTTCAATAATTGCCTCACGAATCGTTAATCCAGATTCTTCATTACGAATGACACGGTCAATTAACACGATAGCGTTCGTAACGACAATTCCAATTAACATGAGTCCCCCAATCATGGCAGATACACTGAGTGGTTCGCTGAATATCCATAAAGCGACTAAACTTCCAATAATTGTAAACGGTAATGAGAATAGAATCGATAACGGAGCTAATGCGCCGCCGAACGTCACGACGAGAACGAAGTAGACGATCGCAATCGCTGCAAGCATCGCTAAACCGAGTTGTGTGAACGATTCATTAATCTGTTCTGTTACCCCACCAAACGTTATGTTTACGCCGTCTGGAAGGTCAAGTTTATCAATTTCTTTTTCAACATCAGCCGAAATACCAGCTACGTCTTTCGTTAAAATGTCAGCTGTAATTGATGCGTACATTTTCCCGTCGCGATGTTGAATCGTTTCCGGAGATTTACCTTCCTCTACATCGACGACGTCAGCAATTTTCACTTCAGTGCCGAGAGGTGTTTCTAATGTCACTTTCGTCATATCTTTAATTTTGTCATATTCTTTCTCTTCTACAGGAATAACGACGTTGAGTTCTTTATCATCTTTTGTAACAGTCGTTAATACGTCTGCTTCATTCATATTCGATAATGCCATACCAATTTGCGCAGCTGTTAAACCGTGTTTATTTAACTTCTCTTGGTTAACGACTAACGTATATTGATCATAAGCTTCAGATAAGCTTGATTCTGCTTGGTCTAAATCTTTTTCCTTTTCTAAAAGCGATAAGATTTCTGTTGATGCTTGTTCAATATCTTTCGTCTCATCTCCATAGACGTACAGTTCCATATTGCTGTCCATATTAGCAAAGTCTAAGCTCGCCCATTCACCTGTATCTGTTTCGTCATTTAATTGTTCGACGAGACGTGTCGATTCTTCGCTAAAGTATTTAAAGTCTTTATCATATTCAATAAAGAATAAAGCAGAGTTATCATCGTTCATTCCTGCCATTGCTCCCATTGGATTTCCACCAATAGAGTATTGATACATCTTTATTCCTTTTTTAGCGTCGATCGTTTCTTCTGCATCAAAAACGATATTTTCTGTTGCATCTTTCGTTTGCCCAGCTTCTGGACTATAAGTAATCATTGCAACATTTTGTTCATCATCTGGTAAGAAGCTTGCACCGATGACCGGGATTAAAAACAAACTAGCGATTAATACGATTGTTGCCCCACCGAAAGTGACGAGCTTATGATTTAACGCCCAGTTTAAAATGTTTTTATACAGCGTTGTAATTTTTCCTCGTTCTTTTTCTCCTTGCTGTTCGTTCTCTTTTTCAGTCGTATTTAATCGTTTCTTAAATAACGAATGAGCTAACATCGGCACTATTGTCACTGCAACGACTAATGAAGCTGCAAGAGCGAACACGACGGCTAACGCGAACGGTAAAAATAGTTCTCCGACCATACCACCGACTAAAACGAGTGGTAAAAACACGACAATTGTTACGACTGTTGATGAGAATATTGGTACGAACATCTGTTTCGTCGCTTCACGAATGAGTTCTTTCCCTTTTAAAGGTTCGTTTTCACGCGTCATGCGTCGATAAATATTTTCCATCACAACGATTGAGTCGTCAATAACACGTCCAATCGCAACTGTTAGCGCTCCGAGTGTAAGGATATTTAACGTAATATCCATTTGATTGAGTAGGAAGAGTGCTATTAATAACGATAACGGGATTGACACGACTGAAATAAGTGTCGTTCGGAAATTTCTTAAAAAGATTAAAATAACGATGACCGCAAAAATGATTCCAAAAATAGCTTTTTCTAGCATCATTTCTACAGAATCTTCAATCGGTTCTCCTTGATCGAACGTCGTCACCGATGTAAATCCATACTCTTCTGATAATGCTTCAATCGATTCTTTCGTATCATTAACGACGTCAACTGTATTAGCGTCAGGCGTTTTCACGATTTGAACACCAATTGACTCTTGACCGTTCGTTCGTGAAATTGAATCAACGCTTTTCTCAACGTCTATGTCGGCAATCTTTTCTAAAGTTACTGTCGGCATTTCTGTCGGTTGTTCCATTGGTTGTTCGGCTAATAACGACGGATCCATCGCTTGCATATCCATTTCACCGTCAGTCGGTAATTCTTGCCCAGCTTCTACAGGTGAATAAGGAATTTTAATTTTTTTCAAATCGTCCATCGAAGCAATATTACCGTCAACAACGACGTTTTTTACATCATCTTTAAAAGATGTTAACCCGAGTGGGAATGTTACGTCAGTTCCTTGAACAACTTTCATCACTGTTTCTTCATCTAGATTATATTTGTCCAGTTCTTTTTCTTTAAACGTTAATGTAACTTCTTCTAACTGTTCACCAGTTATTTGTGCTTCTTGAACACCTGGTATCCCTTCTAACTGTGGGAGTACGTTCGATTCAATCGTCGAAGTTAATGATTCAAGTGAGTCGTTATCATCACTTAAACTGATTGACATAACCGGAAATTCATTAAAGCTTATCCGCGTCACTTCTGAATCATTTACTTGTTCAGGCAGGTCAATTTTATCAAGTGCCTCATTAATTTCCATCATCGCTTTATCCATATCCGTGCCGTAGTCAAACTGCATCTGTATGCTTGAAGCATTTGCAAAAGAAGATGACGTAACAACTTCTACGTGATCAAGGTGTTGCAGACGATCTTCTATCGGAGTTGTGACGTCTTTGGCGACGACATCTGGAGCCGCTCCAGGGTAAGTCGTGACAATCGACACGTTTGGTAAATCAATATCTGGCATCGTTTCTTGCTTCATCGTTAATCCGGCATATAGTCCCGCAAAAATAACGATAATAGACAATATCCAGATAGCTAGTTTATTATTCAGTGCAAAATCAATTATTCTATTCAAAACAACACTTCCTCAATTGGTGGATTTAAATTCATTTTCAGAGATGATAGTAATGATTTTTCTCGCTCTTCTTTCGGAATAAATTGCCTAATCGAATCATTAAAACCGACTTGCAATTTATGATCATTAAATAAAAGAGGCGTTTTTAAAAGTCCTTGATGCTTTTCAATCTCGCTTAAAAGTTCATTGAAAGATATTGCATTAAAGTCTAAATTCAACTGTTTATATATGTTTGAGTTAACAGATAAAATGTCTTCTGTCCCATTTTCCGTTAAAGATAAAATATGGGAAATTTCTGACTTACTTAATGGCTGTTTACTAATATCTCGATACGTATGTTGGATGTTCTTTTTATCAAGCCACTTCATTGCCTTCCTGCTCGAACTACAATTTGCTCCATAAATAGTAATTGTCATTATTTGACAGTCCTTTCAAATTTTAAGTTTTATTTTTACTATTTCGTAATGCCTCTCTTTAACAGCTTTAGTTGGATAGAAAAGCTATCTAAAACTTCTTCATTTGATAAATTCTTCGCGAACTTTAAGACGAAATTTTGCATCATAATTGCCGAGATTAATTGTACAGTGTGAAACAATTCTTCATCATTTTCTACATTTAAATACTGTTTATTAATGTATGGTTTTATTTCCTCATAACGCTTATTAAATTTATTATCTGACATACTATTAGCAATTGCTTTTTCTGTTTTATAATTTAAATGTAAAAATACATTTTTATAAAATTCTTTCAGTCGTTCATCGTCAAATTGTTTTAATGTCTGCTTAAACAGTTCAACGAGAGTGCTTAAAATATCACCATTACGTCTTTTCAGCTCAGTAATAAAATTAGCATGTCTTTGTTCCATCTCTTCTGTTAATAAATAAAAAAACAAATCTTCTTTATCTTCAAAGTATTGATAAAAGCTCCCACGTGATATATCTGCGTCTTTTATAATATTTGCAATTGAAGCGTCTTGAAAAGGGACTCTCGCAAATTCTGAAATAGCTGTTGTAATAATCGCTTGCTGCTTTTCAGCAGGTAGATTGAAAAATGTTTGTTTAGGCATTCATATACCTCCAAATAAATATTTCTTCACGAATATGACACGCTGTCACTTTCAACAATTATTATCTTATATGACACTGTGTCACATGTCAACTATAAGCATTAAAAAAACCTAGGAAGCTGGTTACCCAGTTCCTAGGCTCAATCGAGTTATCTATTACTCACCTAATTGTGATTCAATATCTTTTAATATTTTCCCGGCCTTTTCATAGTCGCCTTCTGATAAAGCGTCTTGATAAGCTTCAAACATATTTGATAGTTCACTGAGTCGTTCATCAGCGTCTAAAATAGGTTCGTCTGGTGTTTCTGGTTGCTCGGGTTGTTCTTCTTGCTCTTGATCATCATCTAAAATATCACCGTCATCAGGTAAGTCTTCTTCAGAAACGTTTTCTTCATCAGCATCAAGTGATGGTGGTTCTGCACCTGATTCAACGAGTTCTAGTATTTTATCAAGTGCTTTATCAAACGTTTCTTCCATGACGATATATTCACCGTAAGCCATAACGACTTGCTTCACTTCTGGTAATGACGTTTCGTTTGAAGATTCAATATAAACAGGTTCGACGTAAAGAACGGTATCTTCAATCGGAATCGCTAAGAGGTTTCCGCGAATAACTTCGGAACCACCTTGTGACCATAAGTTTAACTGTTGTGAAATATAGCTGTCCTGGTTAATACGGTTTTCAATTTGCTGTGGCCCGTAAATATTTCGTTGTTTCGGGAAACGGTACACAATCATCTCACCGTAATTATCGCCGTCATTTCTTACACCCATCCACGCAATCATATTTTGGCGTTTTTTCGGTGTGTACGGCATCATTAAGACGAATTCTTCTTCATCTTTATCAGGAAGTTTCATCGTAATATAGTACGGCTCCATCTCAATGTCTTTGTTGAAGTATTTCTCCGTTGGGAATTCCCAGAAGTCTTCACGGTTATAAAACACTTCTAAATTCGACATATGGTATGTTCCGTACATTTTTGCTTGTACTTTAAACATTTTCGTCGGGTAACGGAAATGTTCTTTTATATCTTCTGGAATATCTTCCGTAAATAAATCAGGGAAAATATTTTTGTACGTCTGGAGCAGTGGATCTTCTTCATCAGCTACGTAGAAATCAACTTCACCTGAATACGCATCAATAGATACTTTCACAGAGTTACGAATGTAGTTCGTGTCGCCACTATGTGCTTCAGAATATGGATAGTTTTCTGCTGATAAATAAGCGTCAATGAGCCAGACGAGTGTTCCGTCATCACGAACGACGATATACGGGTCACTGTCATAGTCAAAGAACGGTGCGATTCGGTTCACACGGTCCATAATGTTACGTGTATCAAGTAATTGACTCTCTTTCGTTAATTGATCTGAAACGATCATACGGAATGATCCTTGATTTAAAGCGAATAATATTTTATTGATGCCTTGAAGCGGAATACCTGACTTTTCTTCATAGCGGTTCGTTGCGTTCTCATCCCCTGTCGGATAATCAAATTCATCGACTTTTGAGTTGACGATAACGTTCGGATAGTCTTCCTCACCGAAATAAATTTGTGGTCTTGTTACGTCAAGGACCCCTTCAGGCGGTAAGTTTTTAATCATATATTCAGGTTGACCTTGATTCGTCACTTTATTTACGTGACTCATCGCGACACCGTATCCGTGTGTATAGCGTAATTTACGGTTAACCCATGTTTTCGCTTGATCAGGTAAATCATCTGTACTTAGTTCACGTGCTCCGACGAAAACTTGCTCATATTTACCGTCAATTTTGTAACGATCAATGTCCATATCATTGAATTTATAATACGTTCTAAATGTTTGTAATTGGTTATAAATATCAAGTAATGGGCGCGAGTCGTTTAAGCGCACGTTATTTAACGTAAGTTCATTTGCTTCAACGAGTTCTTCGCTTAATGATGAATTCCCAGGATGTTCTTCCTCTTTAATATCATCAACGCCATAAGCGGCACGAGTAAATTCTAAGTTGTGTGCAAGAAATTCCTTTTCTTTAGAAAATTCATTCGGAGACACGATAAAGTTTTGGACACCGAGTGAAGCGAGTTGGCCTAATATGACGAACGCGATATATACACCAATCGGTATGACGACTTTTTCAATATTTCCACGTAAAAGTAAAACGATTAACCAAACCGTACAAATAATAGCAACGGCGGTAAGAACGTAAGCTTTCGGAATGTTGATCAATTTATCCGTATAACTGAGTCCGTGAACGACACTCTTTTGAAAGATGTTCACTTGATTCGTTAACACGGTCGTAAATGCTGATGCAAAGTGAATACCAGCTAATAATATACCGATCACTGCAACAGTAAATCCTAGGTGCAATTGTGCCCGGCGATTAATTCGGTACATATTGTAAATTGAATAAGCACCGATTTGAATGAATAAATAAAAGATAGCTAAACCAACGAGTAAATAAAGTACGAAGTGAACAAACGGTAAAATGAAGACGTAAAATGATACGTCCATATTAAAGTACGGATCTGTCTTGCCAAATGATGCGTGATTAAATAGTTTTAACGTTGGCTCCCAGCCGATTCCTTGAACGATCGCACTTCCAAAAATACCGACAATTAATGATAAAATTAAAATAACACTATAGCTCGTTTTTTTATTCGTTAATGGTGGGAAGGCTTGCGTCACTTGGAAATTACTCGTGAGTGCCTGATATATCCACCTTCCAGTAAAAATTGTACAAACGAAAAATAGGACGAATCCGATCCCAACGAGTATTAATTTAGTAATGAAAATCGTAGAAAATACACCGTCAAAGTCTAATGACTTCATCCAAATATAATCAATAAACGCGCGGAATGTTGGTGCACCAATGATAAATCCAGTAACAACGATAACAAACAAGATACTTATGCGTTTAGATATTTTTTTAAATCGCTCTAATTGTTCAGGACTGGCATTCATGTTCATATAATAATAGCTCCTCGTCTGATCATTTTTTGCTGTTTACATATTGTTTTGCTACAGCATATGTGGCTGATGATGCGTGCTGTTTAATCGCAGCAAGCATCTCTTCATCAGTAGAAAAAGTGTGGCGAATCTGTTTACCATTTTCGCGTTTTTCATTTAATCGTTCATTATTTATTGATAGCGTTCCGACGTCTGTCATTTTTGCGACGAGTACGTCTTTATTAAATGGTGACTCAGGATGTGTTAAAACGAGTTGTTTAATTCTTTGTAAGTCATCGAAAGGTACCTCATCTAAAGTAAAAGCATAGCGAAGTGTCCAACCGTCCTCTGTTAACCTTTCTGCTATATAACTGCCACGTTCAGTCGATTCAGTACGGACACGGAATGTTCCTGCTAACGTCGTCACTGAGTCCCCGTCAATGGCTAACGGATGAAGTGTTAAATTCGTTCCCGATCCGCTATCGATAATATACGTGTTACCTTCGTAATCAAAAATATTAATCGTATGTGTTTTATCAATGATCCATCCATCTTCGCCCCAAACAGTAGCGACACCAAAGTAAACGTCTATCCCGAGACGACGTAAAACGATGTTAAGTGCTCCGTTAAGTTCAAAGCATAGGCCTCCACGCACATCTGTTAATAATTTTTGTTCTAAAAATTGTTTTGTTACTTTTTCTTCATTTTTCATCAGTAAATCTAAGTTTTCAAAAGTGAATACATGAGCGAATTGATGTTGAATATAACTGATTTTATCGAGTGGATTCGTTAAGTCTGTAAATGCTCGTTTATCTAATTGCAAAAGTTTTTCCATGTTTATCACCTAGTTGTTATTTCGTTTCAATCTTATCGTAACAAAAGCTATTAAAAAATGACAACAATGTTACGAAAATAATTTCATTCTTCTAATAATTGTTCGATATTTTTAAATTCTAGTGCCTTAAACATGTCTGAGACTTTCATTCGGTCGATTGCCCACGTACTATCTTCGAGAATACATTCAAATGGTAAATCACATTTAATCGCTGCTAATTCTCGTGATAATTTATACATTTTCTCGTCATTCGCTAAGTTTCTTTTCAGTGCAGGCGTTAAATCTTCGATATTCTCCATTAGTCGTTCAACTGTTTCATAGTCATTCAGTAATCTTAACGCCGTTTTTTCTCCGATTCCTTTAACACCTGGATAATTATCAGCGCTGTCTCCTGTTAATCCTTTGAAATCAATATATTGTTCCGGATGAATGCCTCTTTTTTCGTAAAAGTTTTCTTTCGTGAATGTTTCGTAATTCCCAATGCCTTTACGCATAATGATGACAGATATGTTGTCATTAACGAGCTGGAGCATGTCTAAATCGCCTGTTAATATGTAAATATCATGATCTGCTTCGTACTTACGAGCAAGTGAGCCAATACAATCATCTGCTTCATAATTGTTTAATTCAATGTTCGGAATATCGAATGAATCGACAACTTCTTTCACGAGATCAAACTGAGGAACGAGCTCCTCTGGTGGATCTTGTCGATTCGCTTTATATTGATCATACATCTCTGTACGGAATGTTTTACTACTGACGTCCCAACAACAAACAACGTTCGTCGGTTCAAATGTACGAATCGCGTCAAGTAAATAACGACAAAATTGGTACACACCATTTGTCGGTACCCCTTTTGACGTATACATAAAATACCCTCGATAAGAAGTTGCAAAAAAACCTCTAAATAATAAAGCCATGCCATCAACTAACATAATTTTCTTCTTCATTCATCACAGTCCCTCTTAGCATAATAAAATAAAAAAATTGGCAATGAGAGACTCATTGCCACCAATACTACTCATTCTCTTATGATAAAGCTGCTTCTGATGCTTTTTTTAGCGTTTCATAGCTACCACCGAAAAATAGAAGCGGATCTCCGTCGTCTAGCTGTAAGTTGTTCACTTCAGCAATAACAATCATATGATCGCCTGCTTTTACTCTGTCGTTCGTCTGGCAAACGATAGTCGCTAACGATTCATCAAGTACAGGTACGTCATCTAAATGGTTAATAGAAATACCTGCATCGTTCTTTATTTGCTTAGCGAAATATTGCGAGTAATGTTTTTGACTATCTTTAAGTATGTTCACTGAAAACTCATCTGTTTCCATAAGTTTATCATATAATGATGCGTTTTCATCTATAGATATAGCGATTAGCTTCGGTTCGAGTGATATCGACATAAACGCATTTACAGTCATTGCGTATGTTTCTCCTTCATGTTCAAAAGCTACAACCGTAATGCCTGTTGCGAATTTCCCCATTGCATCGCGAAACGTTCGATGATCCATCTATATAACCTCTTTTCTCAAATAAATCACTATATATAGCCTATCATTTATATCGGAATTGTTAAATAAAATGCTTTTAATAAAGTACGCGTTATATGTTTACAAATAAAAATCCGGTTAAGAAGTTACTCTTAACCGGATAAATCAAGAATATTT
Source organism: Bacillota bacterium (assembly GCA_035301345.1). GTDB lineage: Bacteria > Bacillota > Bacilli > Bacillales > Amphibacillaceae > CALAMD01. The sequence goes on along the minus strand of DATGUM010000057.1, from coordinate 9,384 downwards.
TATGATGTAAACTACCGTGAATAAAGGTTTAGCAGCCTAAATGTTTAGATATAAGTACGCGCTGAATTTCAGACGTTCCTTCACTTATTTCTAATACTTTCGCATCTCGGAGTAAGCGCTCAATTTCATATTCACGCATATAACCATACCCTCCGTGAATTTGTGATGCTTGATGTGCTGCTCTAAACGCCGCTTCTGAGGCGAACAATTTAGCGAATGATGCTTCTTTAGCAAACTTTTTACCAGAGTCTTTTAACCACGCAGCTTTACAAATCATATTTTTCGCAAGCTCTACTTCCATTGCCATATCAGCAAGTTTAAATTGAATCGCTTGGAAGTTCGAAATCGTTCGACCAAATTGCTTTCTTTCTTTTGCGTATGCTAATGATTTTTCTAACGCTGCTTCAGCAATTCCGAGACCGAGTGCAGCCATAGCAATTCTTCCACCATCAATAGCTGAGAAAAATTGTCTAAATCCGTGCTCTTTATCTCCTAATAAGTTTTCTTCAGGAACAGATACATTTTCTAACGTTACTCGTGCAGTATCTGATCCACGAACACCCATTTTGTCATATTCTGTTGAAATTGTGACCCCTTCACTATCTGTCGGAACGATAATTGATGAAACTACTTTTTCACCTGTCGCTCGGAAGTCCGAAATAGCTGTGACGATAATTGTTTGTGAATAATTCGCATTAGACACGAAATATTTTTCACCATTTAAAATATATGCATCATCTTTTTTAGAAGCGGATGTTTTCGTTGCGCTTGCATCTGAGCCTGCATCACGTTCTGTTAATCCAAATGCTCCGAGAGATTTCCCTTCAGCAATTGGGCGTAAGTACGTTTGCTTTTGCTCCTCTGTACCGAACTGTTCAATCGGAGTTGCCCCGAGAGATAATGCCGCACAATAGCTTAATCCTGTACTTGCACAAACTTTTCCAATTTCTCTTACGGCTAACGCGTAAGAAAGTGTGTCCCCACCTTGTCCCCCATATTCTTTTGAAAACGGGATACCCATAAAGCCGAGCTCGCCCATCTGCTTGAAAATATCTTCTGGAAATTTCCCTTCCCGGTCAATATCAAGTGCGCGAGGTTTTATCACTTCTTCGGCAAATTCTTTTACTTTTTGTTGAATGTCTTTTTGTTCTTCTGTTAATTCAAAGTTCATTGATGTATCCCCTTTCATAAAAGTCGTTCATCTATTACGAATTTTTAAAATATTTAAAAGCCATTATATATGGTATTTCAATTAAATACAATGTTAGATAAATAAAAGAACAAACTGATACATGATTTGTACCAGTTTGTTAACATTTTATTCTTCTTGTTTGAATGGTGTTTCATAATGTATGTCTTTCCATGTGTCAATGACGTGCCCGTCATCTGTTTCGATGACGAATGATCCGTTGCTCGTTCGGTCGCTTTCTGGAAGTTCTAATGGATAAATGTTATACGATTCGTCTGTTGACGTTCGAATAAGTACTTTATCATCTTCGCCAACAAAATAAGCGCCGACGATGCGATGAGGTTGTCCTTTTAATTCTCTTAATAATGTGACGCCTCGGTTCGCACGATTCGCCCGTTCAAAGTGACTCATCCGCATACGTTTGCACGCCCCTCGTTGCGTAACAACAGCAAGCGAAGGCGCTTCATCATCTGTATAAGCGAGTCCATTAACGACGTGTTCGCCGTCTTTCAATTGAATCGCTATGACACCTAAAGCACGCTGGCCGACAATTGATACGTCTGCTTCGTTAAACAATAACCCGTAGCCGACATTTGTAACGACGAATATATTTTCTTTCCCTGACGTTTCATACACATTAACGACTTCATCACCGTCACGTAAATTAACGGCAATTAGTGGTCGACTATATCGTTTTGCGTCGTATAAATCCATATGTGAGCGTTTGACCATTCCATCTTTCGTGAAGAATAGTAAATAACGATCCTTTTCATACGTTCGAACAGGAATACATTGAACAATGCGTTCATCACGCTCAATCGCCGTTAAGTTAGATAAATGTTGGCCTGTATCTTTCCAGCGAATATCTGGTAACTCGTGAACAGGAATCGACATATATCTTCCTTTATCCGTAAACAATAAAATGTTATCTGTCGTGTTCATTTCGAGTAAGCGAACGAGATGGTCTTCCTTTTTCATCGCAAAATCTTCACCGTTTGACGCTGTGTATGAGCGTAAACTCGTTCGTTTAATATATCCTTCATTTGTTACCGACACAAGGACGTCTTCGCTCGCAATCATCACTTCAATATTGACGTTTAATTCTTCAATTTCATCTTCTATCGTCGTCCGCCTGCCATCTGCGTATGTTTTCTTAATCGTACGCAAATCCGCTTTAATCGTCTGAAATAATTTCTTTTCACTCGCTAAAATTTCTTCGTAATGAGCGATTGATTGTCTGAGTTCACCCGCTTCTTTTTCAAGGGAAAGGATGTCCGTATTCGTTAAACGATAAAGTTGTAACGTAACGATTGCTTCAGCTTGCTCTTCTGTAAATGCGAATGCTTTGATGAGTTGATTTTTCGCATCTTGCTTGTTCTTTGATGCACGAATAACGTCAATGATTTCATCTAAAATTGAAATTGCTTTAATAAGTCCTTCAACGATATGTTCACGCTTTTTCGCTCGTGATAGATCAAATTGTGTTTGTCTCGTGACGACATCTTTCTGATGATTAATATAAGCATCAATCATTTCAGGTAAAGATAAAAGTTTCGGTGTTTTATCCTGGATAGCTACCATGTTAAAGTTATAAGACACTTGCAAATCAGTGTTTTTATATAAATAGTTAAGTACCCCTGTACTATCAGCATCTTTTCTAAGCTCAATAACGATGCGTAGGCCTGTACGGTCTGTTTCATCTCGCACTTCAGAGATTCCTTCGATTTTACGGTCCATATTTAGCTCGTCAATTTTACGCACTAAATTCGCTTTGTTTACGTCATAAGGAATTTCTGTAATGACGATTTTTTCACGACCGCCACGCATTTTTTCGATTGCTGCTCGTCCGCGATTAACGACACGCCCACGGCCCGTTTCATAGGCCTTTTTAATACCTTCAACCCCTTGAATAATCCCACCCGTCGGGAAATCAGGGCCAGTAATAACGTTCATTAAACGTTTAACTGTTGCATTCGGGTGGTCTATTTTCATAATAACAGCATCGATTACTTCAGCTAAATTGTGTGGTGGGATATCTGTTGCATAACCTGCTGAAATTCCTGTCGAACCGTTTACGAGTAAATTCGGAAAACGGGCCGGAAAGACGACTGGTTCTTCATTCGTATCATCAAAGTTAGGAATGTAGTCAACAGTATCTTTATCTAAATCTCTTAACAATTCTGATGAAATACTCGATAGACGTGCTTCTGTGTAACGCATGGCGGCTGGTGGATCTCCGTCAATACTTCCATTATTTCCGTGCATTTCGACGAGTTCATTACGCACCTTCCAGTCTTGACTAAGACGTACCATTGCTTCATAGACGGATGAGTCACCGTGTGGGTGGTAGTTTCCAATCACAGTACCTACTGTTTTGGCTGCTTTACGATAATTATTTTCATGTGTGTTTTTATCTTCGTGCATCGCAAATAAAATACGTCGTTGTACGGGTTTTAACCCATCACGTACGTCAGGTAATGCACGTTCTTGAATAATATATTTACTATAACGACCGAATCGGTCACCCATAACTTCTTCTAGTGGTAAATCTAAAAACTGTTCTGTTTGGGTCAATTGGCATCCCCCTTTACTTCTTCAAATAAATGTTAACTTTGCACCCGGCTGTTATCTAAAATGTTTTCGTCTTCTTCAAGCCCAAATGCGACGTTCTTTTCAATCCATTTTCGACGTGGTGCAACTTTATCACCCATTAATGTCGTTACGCGCCTCTCAGCACGGGCAATATCATCAATTGTAATTCGAATAAGTGTTCTCGTTTCTGGGTCCATTGTCGTTTCCCATAACTGATCAGCGTTCATCTCCCCAAGACCTTTATACCGCTGAACGTCATATCCTGATTTAAACTCTTTGATTGCCGCTTCAAGCTCATCTTCTTCCCACGCGTATTTAATTTTCTCGTTTTTCCCGCGTCCTTTAGATATTTTATATAAAGGTGGAAGTGCGATAAACACTTTACCAGCTTTAACGAGTGGTTTCATATAACGATAAAAGAACGTTAGTAAAAGCACTTGTATGTGCGCTCCGTCCGTATCAGCGTCCGTCATAATAACAATTTTATCATATGCAACATCGGATAAATCGAAGTCTCCACCAACACCAGCACCAATCGTATGGATAATTGTTGAGATTTCTTCGTTTTTCATCACGTCTTCTAAACTAGCCTTCTCCGTGTTAATCACTTTACCTCTCAGTGGTAAAATCGCTTGGAACGTTCGATCTCGTCCTTGCTTCGCTGAACCACCTGCTGAGTCACCTTCCACTAAATAAAGTTCGTTTTTCTTCGGATTGCGTGATTGCGCAGGTGTTAACTTTCCACTGAGCAAAGCATCTTTACGCTTTCTCTTTTTACCCGACCTCGCATCTTCACGGGCCTTTCTAGCAGCTTCTCGAGCATTTCTCGCTTTGATCGCGTTTTTAATAAGTAATGTCGCTATATCTGGATTTTCTTCTAAATAATACGTTAATTTCTCTGAAACGAGCGAGTCAACAATTGAGCGAGCTTCACTCGTTCCGAGGCGTCCTTTCGTCTGTCCTTCAAATTGAAGGAATTCTTCAGGTACGCGAATAGAGACAATCGCCGTCAATCCTTCTCGGACGTCAGTTCCTTCTAAATTCTTCTCTTTTTCTTTAATGAGTTCATTTCGTCGGGCGTAATCATTCATAATACGCGTAATCGCTGAACGAGCACCAACTTCATGCGTTCCACCATCTTCTGTTCGAACGTGGTTAACAAAAGATAAGAGGTTTTCAGAGAAACCGTCATTAAATTGGAAAGAAAAATCAACTTCAAAACCATCTTGTTTCCCTTCAAACGAGACGACTTCGTGCAATGTATCTTTATCTTCGTTTAAGTATTCAACAAATGACTTGAGTCCCTCAGGATAAACGTACGTTTCTTCCGTTTCAGAACGGTCATCTTTAAGTGTTATTTTTAAATCTTTCAGTAAAAATGCTGATTCTCGCAATCGTTCAGCAATCGTTTCTTCGTCAAATTCAGTCGCTGAAAAGATTGTCGCATCTGGTTTAAAGTGAATGTACGTCCCTGTCTTTTCTTTAGAAGGTTTCACTGTTTGTTTGCCTATATCTTTTCCGCCATTTGTAAATGACTGTTCATACACTTTACCGTTACGAACAATTTTTACTGTTAACCATTCAGATAAAGCATTTACAACCGCAGCACCAACACCGTGAAGCCCTCCACTTGCTTTATATCCCCCTTGGCCAAATTTTCCACCTGCATGAAGAACAGTGAAAATAACTTCTGGCGTCGGTTTTCCTGTGTCGTGCATACCAGTTGGCATCCCGCGTCCATTATCTTGGATAGAAATACTGTTATCTGTATGTATCTGGACAGTAATTTCATTGCCATAACCTGATAACGCCTCGTCTACCGCGTTATCTAATATTTCATATAGTAAATGGTGTAATCCGCGAACGTCAGTCGTTCCGATGTACATAGCTGGTCTTTTACGAACAGCTTCAAGACCTTCTAATACTTGTATCGACTCGTCTGTATATTGTACGGATTGATCTTCCATTAATATCGACCCCTTCTACATTGTACAATTTGTTATATCATAGAATAAATGTTCTCATTTGTACATAGTTTTATTGTTTAGCTCTACGTATGCGTTGTTTATTTTGAAAAAGTTGCACAAAAAAAGATGACGAAAAGTCATCTTTGCAAATGAGCGTTTATGATTGTTTCATACGTGTTCATGTTGATTATTTACTTTACCATAAATATTGACGATATGTGCCATTTATTTCACATATACATCCATTATAGCAATAAATGCCTACTTCATAAAACAAACAGAGAACATCACATCATTTCTCTATTGTTTTTAGCCACTTTTTGTGGTCGTTACGTGTATTGTATGGTATCTTTATATCGGTACATTCATTTGTTATTATAGACTTTGTTCATGATGTATTCAGTAAACGGAAAGTAGGTTTTCAGATTGATTGATTATCTTATATTTGCGGTCGTCGCTTATTTGTTAGGATCAATCCCTTCTGCACTTGTCGTCGGTAAAATCGGCTTTAATATAGATGTACGTGAGCATGGTAGCGGTAATTTAGGAGCAACTAATGCCTTTCGCGTGCTTGGTGTTAAATCAGGGTCAATCGTCGTCATTGCAGATATATTAAAAGGAACTGTCGCAACGATTCTTCCGACACTTATTTTTAGTGCGGACGTTCACCCGTTAATCATTGGTTTATTTGCAGTGATTGGTCATACATATCCAATTTTTGCCAATTTTAAAGGTGGAAAAGCTGTTGCAACGTCTGGTGGAATCTTTTTAGGGATTAACCCGCTATTATTTTTAATTATGGTATTAACTTTTTTAATAACTTTATTTATAACGAAGTACGTCTCATTATCATCGATGATTACGGGTGTCGTTACGACAATCATCGCTTTCTTCTTTAAAGACGTTGGCGTAATTATTATGGCTGCTGCGTTAACAGCGTTCGTTTTTTATCGACATATTGACAATATTAAACGAATCATTAAGAAAGAAGAGCCAAAAATTACATGGATGGATAAATTTAGCCGTAAATAAGTGCTTTTATTGCCACTTTCATCTATGATATGAGTATTATTATGATTGAAAACAAATGTTTTGAAAATATATGAACACTTAAGTATACTAAAGTTTACTTTATTATAGCTTTGAGTTAGAAGGAGATAGTATTTATGGATAAAACAATAGTCGGAAGAAAATTACCAAGTAAGAAGGAACGCCATCAGCTCTTTGGTTCAGTTACACCTGGACCTCGCTCAAAACCGACTACTAAAGATGAAATGCCTGATTTACAAAATGTAACGAAGGATTTTTTATTCGATTTAGATGCCGTTGGGATTTCTAACGTAAAACATCCTATTATCGTTAATAGTAGTATACAACCAGAAACACAGACGACAATCGGAGAATTTACTTTTTCTTCTTCGATTCACCGTATGAGCAAAGGTACGAATATGAGTCGTTTTACTGAGCAGCTACAAAAATATCATGAAAGTGGCTTTTCAGTCAGTATCGAATCGTTAAAAGCGTTCGCCGTTGAATTAACGGAGCGCCTTAAGCAAAAAGATGCTACAGTCGAAGTTACTTTCCCGTGGTTTTATAGTCGTAAAGGGCCTGAATCGAATTTAGCAGGTCTTAACCATGCGGACGTGACGTTAAAAGTAACGTATGAAATTGATAAAGGCTTTGACATTAATGGCTCTTTATCTGTATTAATTACAACGCTCTGCCCGTGCTCAAAAGAAATTAGTGAGTACAGTGCGCATAATCAACGTGGACGCATGACGATGAGTGTTGATCTTGATGAACATTTAAATGAAAATGAAATAAACTGGAAAGAAGAATTACTTGAAGCAGCAGAAAGTAATGCGAGTGCGCGTCTCCACCCTGTTTTGAAGAGACCAGATGAAAAAGCAGTTACAGAAAGAGCATATGAGAACCCAAGATTTGTTGAAGATATGACTCGTCTAGTTGCAGCTGACTTATACGAAATGCCTTTCGTTGAAAAGTTCAAAGTAACGTGTCAAAACGAGGAATCTATTCATATGCACGACGCAATTGCTTCAATTACATTTGATAAAAACGAAGAAAATAACTAAAAGAAATGGGTTTTGACTCATGAAACATCTACTTATTCGACTCATTAAGTTTTATCAAAAAGGTATAAGTCCCTACTTTGGCCCTTCGTGTCGCTTTTATCCGACATGTTCTGCTTATGGGATTGAAGCAATTCAACGTTTCGGTGCCTTTAAAGGTGTCTATTTAACAGTGATACGAATAAGTAAATGTCATCCGTTTCATCCAGGTGGTGTCGACGTCGTGCCAGAGAAAAAACAGACGAACGATCAAACGAAGGAGAGCGATAATCATGGAGCTAACAGTAACGACTGAAGTAGCAAATTGGTATAATGAAGAGCTATTTGCTCAAAAACCGATTAAATATGTGCGCTTTTTCCCGCGATATGGTGGTTTTTCTGAACATATTCCAGGATTTTCTATAGGCATTAGTAATGACGTGCCAGACACACCACTTGTCGTCGTTGAAAAGGAAGATATTACCTTTTTTATTGAATCGAATGACCATTGGTACTTTGAAGGTGTTCATCTTGATGTTATTTTAAATGAAACGCTCGAAGAACCTGAATTTGTTATTAAAAAAGAAAAATAAAAGATGGACAGCAAGGTATCGTGCTTACGTGCACTCCTTACTGTCCATTTTATTTTGTTCGTCGTCCATAATGATTTATTAACCGAAATTGTTTCACATCTTGCCACTGATTTTCACTAATTAATATTGCTAATTGTTTAGCACCAAAGAGATCAAAATGCGGATAAGTCGTATGTTTATCTAACCAATGGGGTAATAAACCGTACCGTTTCCCCCAATGAATAAGTTTTTCTTCATCATTGCACCCTACTTTTGTCACTGTAAAGCAGTTAGGAAATCGTTCATCTTGCCAATAATGCGTTAAGAAAGCAATATTCCCTTGCGTCACATCATACTTCCATTGTTTCAATTGTTCGCGGTTGATACCGAATGCCATCGTTAGTCACCCCGTTTGCGCTTCGTTTCTTTATCATAAATCTCGTGCCAGTCTGGAAATTCTCTTCTCAGTGATTTAGGACGAAATGTTTGTTTATCTACAATCACATGCGTCGTCGTTCCTGTTACTGCAACTTTTTCATCCGCACCAATAATTTCATAACCGTATATCGTACGCATACCGTCATAGTAATCAATCCACGTCCGTACAATAACGTCATCTCCATAACGAATGGGCAATTTATAATGAACATCCGCATGGGTCACTGGTGACACGTAACCAGCATCTTCCATATCTTTGTAATTTAATCCGATTGATTGTATAAATTTTGTGCGACCGATTTCAAACCAGACGAGATAGTTCGCATGATAAACGACACCCATTTGATCTGTTTCTTGATACCTTACGTCAATGTCTGTTTCATTGATTTTCAATGTCTTCGCTCCTTCTTACCTTAGATTGAGTCAAGTATTTGTGGGTATCTAATAAATATGTTCAAAATACCATCTTTTGTATAGTTTATTTTTATTAAATGACTCTTTAATCACCTCAGGTGATATATACTTCATTTTTCGCGAGTGATCGTTTCAGAACTATA
>DATGUM010000056.1:0-4744 GCA_035301345.1 Bacillota bacterium | reverse complement strand
CTTATAATTTATTCCATCTTCGAGGAATAAATGGATATATTTTTCAAGTTCTTCAGCTGAGTGTTTATTATTGGAACGCATAAAAATCCCCCTAAAGTAGTTTTGTTTTTTTAAGTGTCTACTTTAGGGGGAGCATATCATAATACTGGAATTCCTTTTTAATTAACGATTCAACTATTGAAACAATAAATCATACGGATCTTCTAACAGTTCTTTTATACGAACTAAGCATTGCACTGCTTCTTTTCCATCAACAATTCTGTGGTCATAAGACAATGCTAAATACATCATCGGGCGTACTTCAATTGAATCGTCAGGCATAACGACGGCGCGCTTTACTATGTTATGCATCCCGAGAATTCCGACTTGTGGACTGTTTAAAATAGGTGTTGAAAGCATTGATCCGAACACTCCACCGTTCGTAATAGTGAATGAACCGCCTTGTAAATCGTCTAGCGCTAATTTATTATCACGTGCTTTTAATCCTAATGAGCCAATTTCTTTTTCAATTTGTGCGAAGCTTAATTGATCAGCGTCACGCACGACTGGTACGACTAATCCTTCATCTGTTGATACAGCAATTCCAATATCATAAAATTTCTTTACGACAATTTCATTTCCGTCAATTTCCGCGTTTAATAATGGGAAATCTTTTAATGCTCCGATAACTGCTTTTGTAAAAAATGACATAAAACCGAGTTTAACATCATTTTTCTCAAGAAAACTATCTTTTCTTTCCGCACGTAACTTCATTACTTCTGTCATATCGACTTCATTAAATGTCGTTAACATAGCAGCTGTTTGTTGTGCGTCAACGAGTCGCTTAGCAATCGTCATCCGACGACGGGACATTTTAATTCGCTCAACGCGTGAATCTTCTTCATGAGCCACTAGCGACTCTTCTCTCGGTTGTTCGCTCGGCGCTTCAGATGCTTGAACGTCTTCTACACGAACTCTTCCGAGTGGGTCTGTCGGCTTTACGTCAGCTAAATCGATATTTAACTCTCTTGCACGCTTTCGTGCTGCAGGAGATGCAATAACGTCTTGACGTTCGTCTGATTGTTCGGAAGCTTTTTCATCAGCTACTTCTTCTACACTTTCTCGTTCTTCTTCTGTAGCATCAGGTGCAGCTTCAGTTGCCTCACCACTCTCATCAAGCAACGCGATAACGTCACCAACATTTACATCTTCATCTTCTTCTCTTTTAATTTCAGCAATAACGCCTGTAAAATCACTATTTACTTCTACATTTACTTTATCAGTTTCTAACTCTACGACTGGATCACCTTTTGATACATTATCACCTTTACTAACGAGCCATTTAGCAATTGTTCCTTCAACGATAGATTCCGCAAGTTCTGGTACTTTAATCTCTTTCATGATTAATTTCCTCCTTTATTCGGTTGAACCACTTGATTAACAATTTGTGACTGTATCGTTCGATGAATATTCGGTTCTCCAACAGATGTCGCTGAACGCCTCGGCCTTCCTATATATTCGAGCACGTGATTATCCCCTTTAATTTCTTGGAAATAATCGCGAATAAAGTTCCATGCTCCCATATTTTTAGGTTCTTCTTGTACCCAAACAATTTCTTCAAGCGACGGGAAACGTTCGATAACTTCTTGCAAATCTTTTTTCGGAAACGGATAAATTTGTTCTAAACGATACGCTGCTAAAAAGTCGTACGACTGCTCTGAATTCGCAATTGCCTCTTCTATATCGACCATTATCTTCCCACTACCTACTATTAATCGCGTAACCTTTTCTTCTGAAATTTCTAAGTTTGGTTGCGATTTCAGCGGGTAAAAATGCCCTTCGTAAAAATCTTTAGCGACTGATGAAACACGTTCATTTCTTAATAAGCTTTTTGGTGTCATCAAAATAAGTGGTCTCGCAATCATTCGTCCACGCATCGCTGCTTGTCTCCTAATCAGGTGGAAAAACTGAGCTGATGACGTTACATTTGCGATGATCCAGTTGTTCTCAGCTGCCATTTGTAAAAATCGTTCAAGTCTTGCACTTGAATGTTCCGGACCTTGTCCTTCATAACCATGTGGTAAAAGGACGACCATATTTGACTTTTCCCCCCATTTTGCACGAGCTGATGAGATAAACTGGTCAAAAATAACTTGAGCAGCATTCGCAAAATCACCAAACTGCGCTTCCCAAATAACGAGTGTATCAGGAGATTCAATACTATATCCATATTCAAATCCGAGTACAGCAGCTTCTGATAATGGACTGTTATGAATATCAAAAGAAGCTTTTGCTTCAGGGATACCGTGCATAATACAATATTTATCAGACGTTTCTACATCATGCAAGACCATATGTCGATGAGCAAATGTTCCACGTTCAGAATCTTGTCCTGTTAAACGAATCGGAATTCCGTCACGTAAAATAGATGCATATGCAAGAGCTTCCCCTACGCCCCAATCAATTTTATTACCCGCTTCAAATATTTTTTCACGACGTTTAAATACACGATCAAGTCGTTTGAATCGGTTAAAATGCTCGGGTCGTTTTAACATATTTTTATTTAATTTTTGCAACGTATCAAGAGCGACAGCCGTCTCAAACCGATCAATATTTTCTGAAAGCACTTCCGGCATCTCTTTTACTTCTTCATTGACTGTTTCATTTTCTTTTAAGCTTTCATATAGCTTTTGTAGTTTATCTGCTGATATTTTTTCCATTGATTCAACATGATTTTCTTGAACAATACCTGCTTCATTCAGTCTCTTAGCATAAACTTCAGTAACTGTCGGGTGATTGTCTATTTCTTGATATAACAAAGGCTGTGTCGCCCGTGGTTCGTCCATTTCATTATGCCCATAACGGCGATATCCGACTAAGTCAATGACAATATCTTTATGGAATTTTTTTCGATACTCATAAGCAAATTTGATTGCTTTTATGCACGCTTCAGGATCATCGGCATTCACATGAATAATCGGTATTTCAAATCCTTTAGCTAAATCACTCGCATATCTTGTCGAACGACCTTCATCTTGATTCGTCGTATAACCGACTAAGTTATTTGCAATAAGATGGATCGTTCCACCTGTACGATAACCTTCTAATCCACTTAAATTAAGCGTTTCAGCTACAATTCCTTCTCCAATAAAAGCTGCATCACCGTGAATAAGTATGCTACATCCCTTATCCATCTGCTGATCTGAATACCCTCGTTTCGAACGGTCATCTTGAACAGCTCTTGTTGAGCCAGCAACGACTGGATTAACAAACTCCAAATGCGATGGATTATGAGCGAGCGTAATGCGTGTTGAAGACTCATCGCTAAACTTCACTTCTCTAGTCGCACCAAAATGATACTTTACATCTCCAGTCCATCCGTAGTTAATCCCTGTTGAACCTTCTGATGGAACGAGCTCTTTATCAGGCGAATGATGAAACTCAGAAAAAATTAAATCAATCGGCTTACCAAGAACATGAGCTAAAACACTCAAGCGTCCACGGTGCGCCATCCCCATCATAATATTATCAATTTTATCTTCAGTCACATGCTTAACAATTTGATCAAGCATAGGAACCATCATTTCTAATCCTTCAATTGAAAAGCGTTTTTGCCCGACAAACGTCCGTTGTAAAAAATTCTCAAATGACTCTACCTCTATTAAACGGTCGAGTAATTGCTTTTGATTTTCTTCAGCAAACGTTATTTTTTTCGCATTAATTTCTATTTGCTCCATTAACCACTTACGTTCTGCTAGCTTATGTACATGGTCATATTCATAAGATATTGTCCCTGTATAACAATCGGTCAAATATTCGACAACATCTAATCCATTTTCCAAATAGCTAGGCGCCTCTTCCCAAAGATCACGTGCTACAATTGATTGTAAATCTTCATTCGTTAGTCCGTGTGCCTCTGGATAAATTGAATCAACAATTTTCTTCCGCGAACCGACAGGATAAATATCTGCTTGTAAGTGTGCATAACGACGAATAGCCTCAACAAGTTTCATTGCTGAGGTTAGTTTTTTTACATCCACACTTTCATGTGATTTAGGCTCACTTATTTCGCTTTCTTTTATCCAAGATGGTGGTCCGTACTTTTCAAACATTTGTTGCAAAGATTGATCAACTGCTTGAGGATCTCGTTTATATAAATCAAACTGCTCCTCTAAGTACCCAATGTTTGGGCCATAAAAGCTTTTCCAAAATTGTTCATTTGCTACGATGTTTTTTGTCACGTCCAATACCTCCAATAGGAAGATAACTTTCTGAAACGTAAGTGTGCTTTCTATTCATACCCATTATATGTCTCTCATTACTGTTCATCAACTAATATACACAAAATGTTCATAATTACTATTTGCTCAAATAAAAGAAGTCCTTTTCTACTTTTTCATACACATCTCTCTTTGTTTCAAAGCTTTTTTTGTGTATAATATAGAAAGAAGATTGATTAAACACATTAAAGTATTTATTCTTTATACTTTAAGGAGGATATTCATATGAATTTAGCACTTATTGTTGGTGTCATGATTGTATTTTTAACATCGTGTTTAACTTCAGCTTATGAAGCGAAACCAGGTTTACCAAGAAAAAATCAACGATAATCTTCTATCACACACAAGAGACTGGGACAAAACTAGCCTCAAACAAATAAAAATGCTTGTGTTTATCACAAAAAAGATAAGCACAAGCATTTTTATATCTTCAGGTGAAAATGGAATATTTTCAGTGTTAATGGCGGTGTATTTTCTTATATTTA
>DATGUM010000055.1:0-6350 GCA_035301345.1 Bacillota bacterium | reverse complement strand
TTGAATCATTTAACCCGACAATTTTAACGTCAACACCATTACTTTCCAATTGATTTTTCACTTTTATAATCGCACCTATAGCTGACTCATCCCATAAATGGCTATCTGAAAAATCAATCACAATCCTTTGATCAGACACGTCGTTAAACGCTTCAATAAATGTTGTCGTTGAAGCAAAGAATAGCGGTCCTTTTACTGTAAAATAATGACTCTCACGTTTGACCGCCAGACGCGAAATTTTACTAACAAAAATAAGTGCACTTAAAATAACACCAAGAACGACACCAATCGCTAAGTTTTGTGTGTATAAAATAATCGCTATTGTTATAACCATCACGAGTGTTTCTGAAAGGGGCGCTTGTTTCATAAACTTAAATGACCCCCAATTAAACGTCGTCATACTTACCATAATCATGACACCGACTAATACAGGCATCGGCACTTTTATGACAAAATCACCTAAAACAATAATTAAAAACATTAAAAAAACACCGGCAGTGAATGTTGATAAACGCCCTCTGCCACCTGATTTAACGTTTATGACTGATTGCCCAATTAAAGCACATCCCGCCATCCCACCGAAAAATCCATTGATAAAATTAGCTATCCCTTGTCCACGAGCTTCCTTATTTTTATTACTATCCGTATCCGTCATATCGTCAAGAACTTGTGACGTCAATAACGACTCTAATAGTCCGACAATCGATAAAGCGAGCGCGTATGGGAAAATAATTTTTAGGGTTTCGAATGATAACGGTATATTTGGTATGAAAAACGTCGGTAATGTACGCGGCATCGTACCGATATCACCAATTGTTTGTAACTTCACTCCACTCACTAAAGCAATCGCCGTCATGACAACAATTGCAATTAACGGCGAAGGAATCGTCTTTATAAAACGCGGAATAACGTAAACGAGAATTAATGTAACAATGGCAAAAACATACGTAAGCATGTTAAAACCAATTAAATACGGCATTTGTGTCATAAAAATCATTATTCCTAATGCATTAACAAACCCTAACATGACTGAATTTGGAATAAAACGCATTAAATGGGCTACCCCTAATAATCCTAATATAACTTGAATAATACCTGTTAAAATAGTTGCTGCGAGCATGTATTGTAGGCCGTGATTAGCCATTAAACTGACTAATACTAAAGCCATCGCACCCGTGGCGGCTGAAATTAATGCAGGTCTTCCTCCGACGAAAGATATAATCACTGCGATCGTAAATGACGCATATAAAGCGACCCTCGGATCAACACCGACGATAAATGCAAACGCTAAAGCTTCCGGTATAAGTGCTAATCCGACGACAATACCAGCTAATATATCCCCCCGCATATTTCCAAACCATTGTTGTTTTAAAGTAGCCATCAGACACTCCTTATGTAATATTTTCTATTGCTTCCTCAATTGCTTCGGTCCCTTTTACGATTTGAAAAGCTTTCCCGATCGTCGAATCATTTTGTAATGTCGCTAAAATAACTTTCGCAATGTCAGCTCGTGGTACGTCATTTCGACCGACCGTTTCAGCAAGTTCAACGTTTCCAGTTGGTTCATCATTCGTTAGTGCCCCTGGATGAATAATTGTATAATCTAAATCAGTTGCTCGTAACCACTCATCTGCATAATGCTTCGCAACGACGTATGGTGCAAATGATTCCGGCGCTTCTTGAATTGCCTCGCGCGTCGTATCAAATGAACTGATCATGACGTAACGCTTAATCCCTGCTCGCTTCGCTGCTTCTATTGTTTTTACAGCACCGTCTAAATCGATCATTAACGTTTTATCCTTCCCAGTATGTGGGCCAGATCCTGCTGTAAAGACAATAGCGTCACATCCTTCTGCTGCTTTTACAATCGCTGGAATATCGTCTTCTAAATCACAAACGACGACTTCTGCATGATTCTCTTTAAAAAATTCAGCTTGCTTCTCATCACGTATCATCGCTTTTGCTCGTATTCCCTCTTCCTCTCCTATGTACGTGATTAAATGTTTACCAATTTGTCCATTAGCTCCGACAACTAATACTTTCATCATCTATCCTACCTCTCATTTTAAAATCTACTCTTACATTATTATAACGAAAGAACCATCAAACAGTGAAATGAATTGTTTTCACTAATATTGACTTCTTGCCAAATACTGTTTAATATAAACAATGTGTTTAATTTAAATAATTTATATTAAACAAATTAAATGTTTAAATATTAAGGAGTTGATGTGCAGTGGATGAATCAAAAGAAATCCAATATCAAAGAAATGTCATGGAAAGTGCACTTGCACAATCGATGACTGTTTACGGGGTAACAGCTTCTGTTGGACGAATTTTTAGTACGCTTTATTTTTCAAAATCACCAATGACGTTAAAAGACATCCAAGAACATGTCGCAATGAGTAAAGCGAGCGTAAGCAATGGTGTTCGTGAACTGATGGAAACGGAAATGGTGACAAAAATTTGGAAGAAAAATGACCGTCAAGATTATTACGTGGCTGAAAGAGATTTCTTTACTAACTTCATTGTTTATTTCGTGAAAATGTTACGCAAAGAAAATAATCTCATTTTAAAAGCTGTTGAACAGACAGAGCCCTTACTGAAACAAATGAAGCAAGCATCTGATGATCCTTCCATTCAACAAGATGTACGGGATGACCTCGAACTTCTTGAACATGCACGATCATACTTAGACTGGACAATGCGCCTCGCCCATGCGATGGATTCCGGCGATATATTTGAATATTTTCCAAAAGAAAAAGCGAAGGAGACAGATAATGAAGGCAAATAATACGGCACTCATTTTAATTGATTTACAAAAAGAAAGTAATTTCGGTTTGCAAAATTTAGACGAAGTCATTAAACAGACGAATCAAACGATTAACGCTTGCCGCCAATTAGACATTCCGATCATTTATACACGGCAAATTAACCGACACGACAACGTCGGCTTATCAAAAGGTGAACCAATAACAGAAAAAGGGACACCCTTTTATTACAGTACGTCTGAAGAAAACCATGAAATTATTGACGAAGTCGCACCAGCAGATACAGATATTGTCATTGATAAATATCGTTGGAGTGCTTTTTATGAAACGAGCTTAGATTTAATTTTGCGTAGTTTAAACGTTGAACACTTAATTGTCGGTGGTGTTGTTTCCGATGGTTGCGTAATGACGACTGTTTACGATGCATACTTTAGGGATTACAACGTCCACCTCGTCAAAGATATGATTACGACGTCTAACGAAGGGGCTCATATGGCATCCATTATGATTATGGCAAATTGGATTTATAATTTAGAAGTATATGATACAGACCAACTCATTCGCCGATTGGAAGGTAAAACGTATAATCACTGGGTGTGCCAAGAAGCGGATAGTTTACAATTTACACCAGAAACGATGCGAGAAACATTCGCACAACTAGACAAACAGGAGGAAAATTAACCGATGAAAAAATTATTAAGTATGACTGTCATTGCTCTTTTACTCGTAATGGCAGCATGTGGTAGTGATGATGCAAGCGAGGAAAATGGATCTGATAGTGATGATAAAGGAACGATTGTATTTGGCCAAACAGGATGGTCAAGTACAGAAGTACCGACAGAAATTGCGAAACAAATTTTAGAAGAAGTTGGCTATGACGTAGACGTAACTATTTTAGACCAACCACTTATTTTCGAAGGGTTAAAGAAACAAGAAGTGGACTTCTTTATGGATGCTTGGCTTCCGTACACAGAAGAAGCATTATGGGATGAATATGGTGATGACCTCATTCAAGTAGCAGAAAGCTATTCAGATGCACCACTTGGCTGGGCAGTACCAGCATACGTTGAAGAAGATACGATTGAAGACTTAAAAGAAAATCCTGAGAAATTTAACGGAACTGTTTATACGATTGATGCAGGTGCAGGAGTTGCAACAATTGGTGAAGAAGTTATTGAGGCTTACGATTTAGATGATTATGAATTATCATATTCAAGTGAAGGTGCAATGATTGGTGAACTTGATGCGCGTATTCAACAAGAAGAACCTGTTATTGTGACAGGATGGCAACCACATTCTATGTTCACACAGTATGATTTAAAGTTCTTAGAAGAGCCGAAAGACATATATAAATCAGACTCTATCTACGTTATTTCATATAATGAGATTGAAGAAGAATATAAAGAAGCATATGATATCTTATCAAACTGGAGCATTGACATTGATGAATTAGAAGAAATGATGTATGAATATGAAATTAATGACGTTCCTTTTGAAGAATCAGCCGAACAATGGATTGAAGAAAATAGAGATAAAGTTGACGAAATGATTGGTAAGTAATTATTAATTAAGTGAAGGTGATTCTTGCCTTCACTTTTTTTATTCCTATTTTTATAAGCTAAGTAGTAAAGATGCTTTATTTCACAATTAACGCAGCGAACATTTTGTGGTAAGCTATCGTTAGACAATTCAGTTAATAACTGAACAAGAAAGGTGATATGTACTATGGCTGTTCCTTATTTATCCATTAAAAAACTACCAAGAGCTTATAATAAAAGCGTTAAAGGAGATAAAGGTTTTTCTGACCTGGCATTTATTAGTCCAACGTTCATCATACATAATAAATCATATTACGGAATTACTATTAGCACACGCTTTAAATCAATACTTAAAAAATTCCTCATTATTAAAGAAGATGGCACAAATGTCACTGATCATAAAATAGCAGACGAACTGTTCCCTATGATCGGCCTACTCTCTTACATATATGATAGTCGCGGTTTACTTAACCTTTACAAAGAAGAACGAAACATTGCAGAAGTGAATATTAAACTTGAGCACTTTAATCGCATCCTTGAATTAGAAAACTTAACGAAAGATGAAAAACAAGCGATTCGTGCACTCATTACACATGTCGAACAACAACTACGCATTTACAAACAGTTACAACAAGCTGCAGAATCGGCTTTTCAGATGACTGATTCCTTTCAATCATTAACGACTGAATCTGTCATTGATGAAAAAAGAGTAGAAAAAACAATCGAAGCTTTTCAGCCATCACGAACGCTCATGCATAAATTACTTATCCATAAATTAGACTTAGATGATCAAGTATTAAGCACATTAAACAACTGCTCAGAAGACACATTAAATTTCCGGCATATCGATAAAACGTTTGGTGAACGTCTCGCCCTTGAAGGTAGTAAAGACGACGTCATTAATAATACGTTAAATTTCTTACAAGCGAGTAATCAGTGGGGAAAAACGAACTACCCAGAAACGAAAGAACAAGTCGTCAAATATTTACAAACGACGAACTATATTACGGACTTTATCCGCGCGACTGGCAATCAATTCCGCCATAAGTACTGGATTCATAATGAACCGAATAAATAAACGAAAGAGACTGGGACAAAACTAGTCTCAAACAAATAAAAATGCTTGTGTTTATCACAAAAAAGATAAGCACAAGCATTTTTATATCTTCAGGTGAAAATGGAATATTTTCAGTGTTAATGGCGGTGTATTTTCTTATATTTACCGCCATTAATGCAAATCCCATTTCGTTCTGCCCGTTAGATTTTCCTCGAACCGACATTCGAGTGAAACCTAAATTAGTCTTCAAAAATCCGAAGAAAGGCTCTACGTCTATTTTACGTTTTCCGTAAATTTCACCTGTTTCTTCGTTTGAAAGCTTCACTCTGATATATTCCTTTTGGGCTTCCCATTTTTCATTGTAAAATAGTTTTCTATTTTTACCCTCTGCCGCTTTTGTACAAAGAGTGCGTAGTGGACAATCCGTACAATCTTCAGATTCGTATACTTTAAACGTTCGTTTAAACCCATATTTATCTTTTCGATTAGACTGATACGTAAAATATAATCTTCGATTGTTAGGACAAATAAACGAATCCGTTTCGGCATCATATTGCCAGTTTGCTGTTTTAAAAGGGTCATTCTTAAACTTCTTTTCTTCTCTTTCCTATACTGATTATATGTAATAAGTGGAATTCGTTTACGCTCGTTTAATACATCGTCGTAGTTTTGTTCACTGCCATATCCAGCATCCGCAACAATATATTGTGGTAATGTGAAATAATTCTCTTCTATATTATTTAAAAATGGGATCAATGTACGAGTATCTGTTGGATTTGGAAATAAATCATAAGCTAATGCATATTGACCTTCGGTAGCCACTTGTAGATTGTAACCAGCTTTGAGTTGTCCATTCATCATATAGTCGTCTTTCATTCTCATAAAGGTTGCATCATGATCTGTTTTGGAATAGCTATTTCTATCCTTAAATATCTCCATATCACGTTGATATTTTGATTTACGAATCACAAAGTCTGTAAACTG
>DATGUM010000054.1:0-8040 GCA_035301345.1 Bacillota bacterium | reverse complement strand
GTAAGATCCCTCATAGACGATGAGGTTGATAGGTCCGAGGTGGAAGCGTGGTAACACGTGGAGCTGACGGATACTAATTGATCGAGGATTTAACTAACAATTGTTGATACGACACTCTTATTTAGTTTTTAGGGTATAAATGAAGTGTGAACAATAAAAAAGCGAGTGCATATCAATGTGCATTCGCTTTTTTATTGTTTTTTAATATTTATAATATGAAGCATTTAATCCTGCGGTGTGACCTGTAATAAGTGCAGAAGTAATATTGTAACCACCTGTGTATCCGTGGACATCTATAATTTCACCACAGAAAAATAAACGTTCAGTTAACTTTGATTCCATCGTATTTGGAATAATTTCATTTGTTGAAACACCGCCACCTGTAACAAATGCTTTTTCAATAGATAAAGACCCGTTAACTGTAAAAGTAAACTGTTTAATGTCTTTGACTAACTCTCTTATATGTTCATTTGAGACGTTTCCACATTTCATAGATTCATCTAAATTGTTTTTTTGTAATAAAAAAAGAAAGAGCCGCTCAGGTATGATTCCTTTTAAAGCATTTTTGATTGAACGTTGTGGATAATCATTTACTAAATTTTTAATCGTTGCTTCTACTTCATCAATATTTTTATCTGGCAATAAATCAAGTGACATCGTGACGGCTTTATAACCTTTTAATAGTTTTTTCACAACGAATTGCGAACATCGGAGAACAGCAGGACCCGAAATTCCGAAGTGGGTAAATACCATGTCCATCCTGTGTGTAATAATCGCTTTTTTATGTTTGTTTAATACTGATAAACTAATATCTCTTAGAGAAAGTCCTTGTAATGTTTTTTCTTTAATAAAAGTTTCATTTGACGTTAAAGCGACTTCTGTTGGATAAAGTTCTGTAATTGTGTGACCTGCTTTTTTTGCCCAGGCATATCCATCACCTGTGGAACCTGTATGGGGGACGGACATCCCACCAACAGCAATAATAAGACTTTTTGCTTTTACATATTCATTTTCGTCAATTAAAACTGTATGATAATCTTGATCATAATGAACAGCCTTCACCGGGGTATTCAACATAATATTAACATTTAATTCTTTTAGTCGATTGACTAAAGTTTGTACAACAGACTGTGCAGAGTCTGACGCCGGAAACATTCGACCATGATCTTCTTCTTTTAAGGCAACACCCATATTTTCAAAGAAGTTAATAATATCGTAATTATCAAACACAGAAAAAGCACTATATAAAAACTTACCGTTACCAGGAATATGTTTAATAATTTCTTCTTTTGATAGACGGTTTGTTACGTTACATCTCCCACCACCTGAAATCGCTAGCTTAGTGCCAAGTTTATTTCCCTTTTCTATTAAAGCGACGTTGGCACCTTGTTCAGCAGCTGTGATGGCGGCCATTAGACCAGAAGGGCCTCCGCCAACAACAATTACATCATTAATCATTATATATTCATTCCTTTCAAACATTAGTTTAGCATGAATAGGCGGCATTATGATAAATAAAAGGAAATATTGTATAAATCATATACTTCATGGGAAAGAATAACATATAATGTATCTTTTGTGATAAAATAGTTATATACGTGAGTATTTTATGAAAGAATTAGGTGAAATAATGTCTAATATCGTTAGGGGCACGCTGTTATTAACTGGTGCTTCATTTTTATCTAAATTTTTAGGTATGATTTACGTTATTCCGTTTAATGAGCTCGTCGGTAGTCGTGGAGGAGCTTTATATTTTTATGCATATAATCCATATAGTATTTTAATAAGTATTTCGACAGTAGGAGTACCTTTAGCAGTATCAAAGTTTGTTGCGCGGTATAATTCGCTTGGAGATTACGCAACGAGTATGCGGATGTTTAGAACAGGTATTACAATCATGACAATCACAGGATTGTTAGCATTTCTAACATTGTATTTTAGTGCGGAATCTTTAGCGAAACAAATTATAACAGATGACAACTTAGGAAACACTGTAGAAGACGTCAAAATGGTTATTAGAATGGTCAGTTACGCGTTGTTGTTAATTCCTGCGATGAGTATGGTTAGAGGGTTTTTCCAAGGAAACGAATCAATGGGTCCGACAGCTGTCTCTCAAGTGATTGAACAAATTGTTCGCATTGCATTCGTTTTAATAAGTGCTTATGTTGTTATAAATATACTTGATGGAACGATTGCGAGCGCGGTAGGTTTTGCTACGTTTGCTGCATTTATCGGTGCATTAGCTTCTTGCTTTGTTTTAGCTGTTTATTGGTGGAAGCGTAGGAAAAATTTCCATAAACATATTGTAAAACAGAAAGTTCATTATGAGTTATCGACATACGATTTGATTAAGGAGCTTTTTCAATATGCAGGGCCGTTCGTTTTAGTCGGTATTGCGATACCTCTTTATCAAGGGGTCGATCAATTTACATTTAACCGAGCGATGGTTGAGTTAGGAAAAGGTGAGATTGCTGAATTAGCTTTTGCAACGATTAATTTATATGGACATAAATTAATTATTATCCCTGTGACATTAGCTACTGGTCTGTCCCTTGCTATTATTCCTGTTTTAACAAAGTCATTTACGAATAGAAGCTTTGTAGAATTAAATAAACAGATTAACCAGGCATTACAAATAATATTTATACTCGTTATACCAGCAGTTGTTGGACTAGCAATGCTATCGTATGAGGCTTACGGATCTATTTATGGATTAAAAGATATTGCGATAACGAGTAAATTGCTTGCGTGGTCAACGCCGCTTTCGTTATTATTTGCGTTATTTACTGTATCAGCAGCTATTTTACAAGGAATCAATGAACAAAGGTATTCAGTCGTTAGTTTACTCGTAGGTTTCTCAATTAAATTACTTACTAACGTTCCACTCATTCATTTATTTGGTGAAGTTGGTTCAATAATAGCGACGTGTTTAGCAGTTGGTACAGCAGTAATAATTAATTTTGTATGTATTAAACGAAGCATTAACTTTTCATTTAAAGAAACGTTTAAGCGTACTGCTCTCGTAATCATATTGACAGCAATTATGGCGATCGTTTTATTCGTGTTAAAATTCATCATTGGACTAATGGTTGCTTATGAGACGAGTCGAATAAGTACGTTCATCGTCTTGTTGTTAACAGTATCAATTGGTGGGTTAGTCTACTTGTGGCTATGTTATCAAACGACTCTGTTAGAGCGTGTATTCGGAAGTCGTGTCAGTCGATTAAATCGTTTTATTCGTAAAATTTAGGAGGAACATTCGTGAGAGTCGATAAATTGTTAGCTAATATGGGCTTTGGTAGTCGAAAAGACGTTAAGCAGCATATTCGCAAAGGAAGAGTGGCTGTGAATGATGCAAAAGTAAAGAATGGCAAACACGCTGTTAATGTCGAAAAAGATATTGTTACATTTAATGGAGAAGTTGTACATTATCAAGAGTTTATTTATTTAATGATGCATAAGCCAGCTGGATGTATATCAGCGACGTTTGACCATTATGAACAAACAGTTGTTGATTTATTAGAAGAAGATTATCAACTATTTGAGCCATTTCCAATCGGCCGATTAGATAAAGATACAGAAGGGTTACTTATTCTATCGAATGACGGTCAACTTGCGCATCGTTTAACATCACCTAAACACGCTGTAGAGAAAGTTTATTATGCACATATACGCGGGAAAGTTGATGAAGAAGATATAGAGAAGATGTCTGCTGGGGTCATACTTGATGACGGATATGTCACTCGGCCAGCCAAACTATCAATTATAAAAAGTGATGATATTTCAGAAATTGAGCTGACAATTACAGAAGGAAAGTTTCATCAAGTAAAGCGAATGTTTATGTCTTTAAATAAAGAAGTTATTTATTTAAAACGTATACGGATGGGGAATTTAATGTTGGACCCATCACTCCCACTAGGTGAGACTCGTGAATTAACAGAGGAAGAAGTGGATATATTACAAGCAAACGAATAAAGGGGGATTCATATGGCTCAATTAATTAAATTAAAAGACTGTATATCTCGTTATGAATGGAATACGTATCGTTATTCAAGTCAATTTATTCGTTTAAAACAAGAACAATGGGGGAAGCTTTATAACCAGTGGCAAGATGAATCAGAATTAACGGAACCAGTGATTGAAGAAGAACATGAAGAACAATCAACATTTGATAAATTTAAATCGATATTTAAAAAAAATAAAGCATCTACTGAAGTTATTCAGGAGCAAGAAGAACAAATACTTCCGGAAACAGAGCTGCAACTAAGGCATTACTTCTTAGATAAGTTATTTCCTTTTCAGTTGAAATGGGCGACATCAACAGTTTCAGACGTTTCCTTTGTTTACCAGCAGTACGAACGTGATGAAACGTTAAAATTCTTTTTGCAACGCTTGCCTGATATATATTTGCTTATGTATTATCCAATTTTTAATATAAAGAAAGCACCTGTTGATGCGGAAATTATATTAATAAGTCCTGTGAGTATTGAAGTCATTTACTTATTAGAAAGTGATGAACAAGCGACATTTTATGCGACTGATGATCGTTCGTGGACGAAAGAAACACCGCGCGGAGAAGAAACAATCATTAGCCCGATTATTTCGTTAAAGCGAACAGAGAAAATTATAGAAAGCATCATGAAAAAGCATGATGTTTCATTTAAAATTAATAAAGTGATTTTATCGAGGAAAAATGATATTAATTATTATACTGAACCATATTTAACGTCTATTATTGGTCGTTCACAATTTGAAGAGTGGCTTGATGATAAAAAAGCTTTATCCTCACCACTTAAAAGTCAGCAATTGAAAGTAGCAGAAGTTTTATTAAGTTATTGCTTGACGAATTCAGTAAAACGTCCAGAATGGAATGATACGGAAGAATCTTTTGCAACAGATGGAGCAGAGGAAGACATGTAATTTAAATGACTAAAAATGTGAGGAAGATACCGTGAACTGGGTTAATCATATATTTGACGAAGAATGGTCTATTCATTCAGCCGGAGGGTTGACGGGAGACGCACTATTCGCAAAAAGAAACGATAAACAATTATTTTTAAAACGAAATACGACACCATTTTTAGCTGTTTTATCTGTTGAGGAAATTGTTCCTAAACTTGTTTGGACGAAACGACTGCAAAATGGGGACGTTATTACAGCGCAGGAATGGATAGATGGGCGAAAGTTAACGCGAGAAGAGATGCGTAATGAAGATGTGCTTCGCATCGTCAGAAAGATACATCAATCGCCAGAATTATTACATATGCTCGTTCGTATGGGCAAAAAAGAAAATGATACGACCATTGAGTTTAATGAACTGTACAATAGTTGCTTGCAAGAGTTGTTGCACCGTCATCCAACGATCTACCAGGCATTACATTTATTAAAGCAATTGTTGCCCGCTACAAAAATGCAGAACCAAGTCGTTTGTCATAGCGATTTAAATCATAACAATTTTATTCGCCGTGAAAATGGGGAATTATATTTAGTTGACTGGGATCAAGCATGTATCGCTGATCCTGTTAAAGATTACGGAACGTTGCTTTATCACTACATTCCAGAAAGCGAGTGGAGTCAATGGTTGTCGGCATATGATGAAACGTTAAATGACTCTTTTTTACGTCGCATGTATTGGTACGTGCTCTATGAAACAGTTTCATTTATTGTTTGGCATCATAGAAGAGGCGAACAAAAACAGAAGGTTAATCATTTAAATGATCTCGCACGTTTAAAACATAAAATAAGCAGTCAGTTATCAATATAAATGTTTATTAATGAATAACAAAAAAGCTTTTGTCTTTTCTTCGGACAAAAGCTTTCTCATTCATAGTGTTTAGGATACTTCAGTTGTTGAAATGATTGTGCCGTTTTGGGCATCTGCATAAAATTCAAGCTGCTTATTTTTTCCGTCAATTGTGTGTGTCACACCACCACGGTATGCGTTATATAATAAGCCGTTTCTTATAATTTTTTCAGCATTCATATAAATCCATGAACCGCTGATTGGACCTTGCTGCTTAAATGCTTCTTTTGCTTGCTTAAGTACTTTTTCAGGGGACATTTTCCTCCTTTGTACGAGTTGTGTACCTATTACTATACCTGCAGCTAAACCGAGTCCAAAGGAAAGAGCGGTGTTTCTTTTATTCAATATTATCCACCTCTTATCAGCTAATCTACTCTATTGAGTATATCGTACATTATTGAATTTCACAATTTACACGGTAGCAAAGAATAATTTATTTCATAGTCATTTTAATGATAAAGGAGATGTTTATGATGGAGCAAGAAACGCTTAATTTATTTAAATCACTAACTGAAATGCAAGGTGCACCAGGAGATGAGCATCTTGTTCGTAATTTCATGAGAAAGCATTTAGAGCCGTATTCAGATGAGATAATCAACGATCACTTAGGTGGTATTTTCGGCGTTAAACACGGCGATGGTCCACGCGTAATGGTTGCTGGTCATATGGACGAAGTAGGCTTTATGGTTACGCAAATAACTGATAACGGATTATTGCGATTTCAAACGCTAGGTGGTTGGTGGAGTCAAGTATTACTCGCTCAGCGTGTCCAAGTAATGACGAAAAATGGACCTGTGATTGGAGTCATTAGTTCAATTCCACCACATTTATTAAATGAACAACAACGAAATAAGCCGATGAAAATAGAAAATATGTTAATCGATATTGGGGCAGATGATAAAGCGGATGCAGAGGCAATTGGTATTCGCCCAGGAGACTCCATCGTTCCCATATGCCCATTTACACCGATGGCTAATGAGAAAAAGATTTTAGCTAAAGCATGGGATAATCGTTACGGATGTGGTTTAGCACTTGAATTAATGAAAGAAGTTCATGGGGAAACATTGCCAAACAGATTGTATGCAGGTGCGACTGTTCAGGAAGAGGTTGGATTAAGAGGTGCAAAAGCTTCAGCACATATGATTGAACCTGATATTTTTTATGCATTAGATGCATCTCCAGCAAACGATATGAGTGGAGATAAAAATCAGTTTGGTCAATTAGGGGAAGGGACGCTGTTAAGAATCTTTGATCGTTCAATGATTCCTCATAAAGCATTAAAAGAATTTATTTTAGATACAGCAGAGACGAATGATATACCGTATCAATACTTCATTTCCCAAGGAGGAACTGATGCAGGAAGTGTTCACATTGCTAATAGTGGTGTTCCTTCAGCTGTTATAGGTGTGTGCTCAAGGTACATTCATACGTCAGCGTCAATAATTCACGTTGATGACTACCATGCAGCGAAAGAGTTATTATTAAAACTCGTTCGAACGACAGATAATACAGTGATTGAACAAATACGTCCATAATGGAGAATCATAAGATGAACATAGCAGTAGGATCATTAAATGATACGAAAGCAGGTGCTGTTTCTTCTGTTTTTACAGATGACTCAGTCGTCCGCATAGATGCACCGTCTTTAGTAAGTGCACAACCTTTTTCTGATGAAGAAACGTTGCGTGGAGCAATAAATCGAGCAACATATTGTGTTGAAAAAGAACATTTTTCAATGGGGATTGGCCTTGAAGGTGGCGTTGTTGAAATGAATAATCAATTATTTCTATGTAATTGGGGTGCTTTGAAAACGACGGAACATACTTATATCGCAAGCGGTGCAAAGATTCCTTTACCAAAAGAAATTCATACACAGTTAAAAAAAGGCGATGAATTAGGCAATTTAATCGATGCATATGCAGAAAGAAAAAATGTACGTCAAAATGAGGGGACCATTGGTATTTTTACGAATGAGCGAATGAATCGAACAGCGTTATTTACACTTGTCGTTCAATTACTTCGCGGGCAATATGAATTTTATAACAAAAAATAGCGAAAAAGCGGACTTGTTCATATGACTAAGTCCGCTTTTTAATGGCTCTTTGTCAAATAGTGTTGGTGACTGATTAAAGTCGTTAAGATTTTCAGTTATTTTGAATCGTTTTCTCCTGTCGTTTAAACGGCAGGAGAAAACGATTCTTTTTGTTTGATCTTGGCTCTTAATTTGAAGTGAAGCA
>DATGUM010000053.1:0-9032 GCA_035301345.1 Bacillota bacterium | reverse complement strand
TTACTTTTCGCATACAAATCCCAGAAAGACCCTTCAATGGACGCTTTTGCCATATTATTTTTCCTAATCGGCGAAAATATATCCGTAATATCTTTTGGGTGACTGACATCGTTTTTTCGAAGTAATGGTATAAAAAAATCTTCAATCATATGTATCGTCGTTTGCAACGTTTCTTCTGTATACCAAGGACTCGTAAAAGCGACCGATTCACCATATCCGGTATTACCTTGGCTATCTTTCGTTTCAATGACTAAAAATTCTTTATCTGAAATCGTTCCGAAACTCGTTTGAAAAGGGTGTTTCATTGTCATCTTCATTTGTCGAAGTTTTATTTGTGAAAGTTCCACGAA
Source organism: Bacillota bacterium (assembly GCA_035301345.1). Taxonomy (GTDB): domain Bacteria; phylum Bacillota; class Bacilli; order Bacillales; family Amphibacillaceae; genus CALAMD01. The sequence continues at coordinate 8,682 of DATGUM010000053.1, read as the reverse complement.
GACCCTCCCCTTCATTAATTATCTTCATTAAAAAAGTCGGACTCACTATGAATAGAGGCCCGACAATTATTTACATATGTTTAACTTAGTTCTTTTGAGCACTTCCACTCTTTAAAAATAAACTCTCTTGACTTCTCAATTGCTGCAGGGTCTTTAGCCGCTATTTCTTTCGCTTCTTCTAATGAATCTACGTTAAAAATAATCATGCCACCTGTGTGATCGGTGAATGGTCCTTTTGCTAAAATTTTGCCAGCATCAATTTGTTCCTCTAAATAAGCAATATGTTCCTTTAATATTTCATTATCTTTGTCTTTATCAATTGTTTTCATTTGTGCAATAAAATAATTCATTATATATCCCCCTTAAAATACTAACTCTCAAAATAGTATAACATACCTCATCATACTTTTTTAAAAGTAACGTAATATTCTAAATGTTCACTATTAAATTTTGACAAATATTCTAACAAATAATTTAACAAAATAGTGACAATTAAAACGTCTAACAACACTTTCAAATAATAATCGGTATACTTATTTTATAAGAATAGTGAGGTTATATAAATGAGTCGTTTTATGTACATGATTATTATCGTTTCGTTTTTAGATACATTCGTTCAATTACCAATTATTACACCTTATGCGATGTCACTAGGCGCTTCATATTTTATGGCGGGAAGCATCGTTGCTATTTATTCTTTAACGAATATGTTAGGTAACGTCGTTGGTGGACACTGGATTGACCAGTACGGGCGTAAGAGAATGCTCGTCACTGGTATGATTGCTGTTGCGGTTATTTTAGTCTTTTACCCATTTGCTCAAAATGCAACACAATTGTTTTTCATTCGTTTATTTCATGGGTTAGCAGGTGGTGTGTTAATTCCGGCTGCATTCGCTTATGTCGGCGATCATTCGTCTAAGAGTAATCGGGGAAAAACAATGGCTTTCACAGGAGCAAGTATCGGAACTGCAGCTATTGTAGGACCAGCTATTGGTGGGATTATGGCAGCTCGGGCATCAATTGAGTCAGTGTTTTTATTTATCGCTGCGCTTTTTGTCGTGACAGTTATTTTCGTTATTCGTCTCGTTTCTGAGTCATTCGTTTCAAGTGAGCGTAACAAAGTACAATTATCACAATTCGTTCCTTTACTTAAAGAAAAATTACTCCTGCAAGCATCAGTCGCTGCTTTTGCTTTAATGGTTAGTAACGGGACGCTCGCTTATGCATTCCCATTAAAAACGGAGGAGATTGGGCTCGCATCTGATATGACGGGTATGCTTTTAAGCGTATTTGGCCTTGTTGCCTTAATCGTCTTTTTAACACCTATTAATCGTATTTACGATCGTTACTCACCCGTTTCGCTCGTTTTAATCGGTATTGGCTTTATCGGAATTGCGCTTTTCACATTAAACTTTGCGACGAGCTTAGTTGTCGCTGTCTGTTCAATGATTATCTATGGATTCGGATTTGCATTCGTATTCCCTTCAATGAATAAAATGGTTGCAGAATCAACAGCCGCAGAAAATCGTGGAAAAGCATACGGTATTTTCTATGCATTCTTTTCATTAGGTGTTGTCGCAGGTTCGTTTATTTCAGGCGTTGTTACTGAATTTATCGGACTTCCTTTTCTCGTCAGTGCACTTATTATGATAATAATTGCAATTTCCCTTTTATTTTCATCAAAAAAATAGTATGCTAATAAACATTCATAAAGTATTAAGTGACTGCTTGCTCACTTAATGCTTTTTTATGTTTAACCAAAGAAATTTGGGGTACATATGTCTATAAAACTTAAAGGGGGGCGTCTGGTCTTTACAGACAAATTATATGAATAATAAAGATATGCTAACTGATCGAAAATTATCACAAGTGTTTTATGTTTCAGCTGTTACAATCTTTCTGTTCGTTTTATGGGGAGTGCTTTCTCCGAGCAGTTTGAATAGCGGAGCAGGCTTTGCACTTGGATGGATGATTGAAAACTTCGGTTGGTTCTATATGTTAATTACAGCTTTTTTTGTACTTTTCGTTATCGTTTTAGCGATTAGTCCTTACGGTAGAATTCGCTTAGGAAAGCCGGATGAACGGCCAGAATTCTCTTGGATTTCATGGATCGGCATGCTATTCGCGGCTGGTATCGGTGTTGGATTCGTATTCTTCGGAGTTGCTGAACCCGTTTTATACTATTTAGATCCACCGGTTGGCTATGATCCAGAATCGCAAGGCTCCGCAATTGCCGGATTAAGATACGGTGCTTATCACTGGGCCTTACATCCTTGGGCAATCTTCTCAATCGTCGGCTTAACACTTGCCTACGTTCAATTCAAAAAAGATCGTCCTGCATTAATTAGCTCAGCTTTTTATCCACTTTTAGGTGATAAAATAAACGGTTGGACAGGAAAAACTATTGATATTCTAGCCGTTTTAGCTACGTGTATGGGTGTCGCGACAACATTTGGATTAAGTGCGATGCAAATGACAGGTGGTTTATCATATTTAACACCTCTTCCAAATAATGTTTTCGTTCAAATTGTTATTATTATTATCGTAACGTGCTTATTTATCCTTTCTGCTGCTCGCGGAATCGATAAAGGTATTAAAGTTTTAAGTAATATTAATATTGCAATTGCTGGTTTATTGTTATTATTTGTTATCTCTATTGGACCGACTTTATTTATTGCGGAAAACTTCGTAACAACTCTCGGTGGTTACATTACTAACATCATTCCAATGAGTTTAACGTTAACACCATTTTCTGAAAGTGAATGGCTCGGGACGAACACGATTTTCTTCTGGGCGTGGCATATTTCTTGGTCGCCATTTATGGGACTTTTCATTGCTCGTATTTCACGAGGACGAACGATTCGTGAGTTTATGTTAGGTGTTTTACTCGTACCTTCGTTATTAGCTATTTTATGGTTTACAACGTTTGGTGGTACAGCGCTTAATATTGAATTGTTCGGTGCAGGTGGTTTAGCTAGTCTCGTAACAGATAATGTTGAACTTGCTTTGTTCGCTACATTTGAGCAATTACCTTTAACAGCGATTACGAGTACGATTTCAATGTTTTTAATCTTTATTTTCTTCATTACATCTGCGGACTCTGCTACTTACGTTCTCGGATCGATGACGTCACGTGGAAGCTTAACGCCCTCAATGACAGTAAAAGTTATCTGGGGATTATTAATCGCAGGTACAGCAAGTGTACTACTTATTAGTGGTGGTGGAGGTTTAGACGCACTGCAAACAGCAGCTATCGTGACAGCCTTCCCGTTCGCGATTATTATGGTGCTGATGATTGTTTCGATACTAACGATGTTACAAAAAGATTGGAAACTCTATCAAAGAGATCGTACGAGAGAACGAAATAAAGAAGTGAAAGAAGAAGTCTTTGATGAAGTAAAAGAACAAACATATGATGACATTAAAGATCAAGTGTTTGATGAAGTAAAAGAACAGACGTATGATGAGATTAAAGATCAAGTATTCGATGAAGTAAAAGAACAAACATACGACGATATTAAAGATCAAGTATTCGATGAAGTGAAAGAGCAAACGTATGACGAGATTAAAGATCAAGTATTCGATGAAATTAAAGAACAAACATACGATGAGATTAAAGAACAAGTATTTGATGAAGTGAAGGAACAGACGTACGATGACATCAAAGATCAAGTATTTGATGAAGTGAAAGAACAGACGTACGATGAATTCAAAGATCAAATTTATGACGATATGAAGAAAGAACTGAAAGAAGAATTAGTTGATGAACTCAACGGAAACGATAAAAAATAATTAAATTGAAACAAAAAAGCAACCTGCTGATCCAGTGATTACAAGCAGGTTGCTTTTTTTATTTAGCTACGTTCATTTCCCATTCATGAACTTCAAATGTTCGTGCCCCGTGAATAACGCACGGATCGTTCGCCATTAAAGACTCTGCTTCTTCAAGTGACTGACACGTTAAAATAACTAAACCACCAACACCGTCTAAAAAACGACCGAATGAATGGACTTTTCCTCGTTCGCACAATTCATCAATATACGCTAAATGCTTTGGACGATACTCCTTATTCTTTTCCTCATTAATAATTGGTAAAAAAGCTGCATAATATGCCACAAAATACCCACCTATCTTTTATTTATTAAGATGTATTATTTCCTAGGAAATAATTTAATCTCGAATTAAACTCATCATTAAACAATTCTCATATGAACCGTTAATAAAATAATGTTCTTTCAATATACCTTCTGTTTTAAAGCCTACTTGCTTATATATGTGCATCGCTTTTTCATTTTTTTCAGCAACGTACAAATATAATTTGTGTAAATTGAGTCTTAAGAAGCTATAATCAATCGCGCATTTCGTCGCTTCTTTTGCATACCCTTCCCCTTGAAAATTCGGATGAATAATAATTCCGAATTCTGCATGACGATGATTAAAGTCTATATTGTATAAGCCAATATAGCCGATTCTTTCTTTTTGTTTATTTTCTAAAACAAATTGCCTGATATCACTTTTCGCATGATTAGCCTCATAATCCTTTTCGAGTTTTCCAAAAGATAAATAAGGTTCCATAAACCAATAATTTGTAATAGCAGAGTCGTTAAACAACTCATGGATAAACGGTAAGTCTTCCTTTTCTAATGCTCTCATCAATAATCTATTGGTCATCTGCCGAATCCTTTCTCCTTTTATTCTTCTGTCTGTCATGTTAGTTGTCTATATTATTTTAACGACTCATTTATCAGATTACCAATCATTTAGCCACAAATTGTTCAATTTTTTTCATTAATTATTGTTTACCTTTATTACTTTTTAAGTATAATAGTTCATTAGGTGAACTATTCATGAAGTGAACTACTTTTTAAGGAGCTGTTAACTATAGAAGTGAATGAATATATTTATCGTTATCAAAAATCTTTTCAACGCATTTATCGGAGTGTAAGTAATATGCTTAAACAACATGTTCATGAGGATATTACGACTGAACAATTTACTTTCTTGCAATTTATTCATGAAGAACAAACGGTTACTGCTTCAGAGATTGCACAAGTTTTTGGCGTTGGGCGAAGTGCCATTACTGCTGTCGTTAATCGACTAGAACAAAAAGAATTAATTGTCCGCAAACGAAATGAAACAGACAGAAGAATTGTTCATATTTCTTTAACACGTAAAGGTAAGAAAGTTGTTTTAGCGACCGAAGAAGAAATAAATCGCTTTATTAATGAGCAATTGGCTCACTTTAACGTAGAAGATATCGAAAAGTTCCTATTAGCATTGGAACAACTATCTCAATCAATGGAAGATTCAACGACTTAACTTATTTTTTTCAAAAAGGAGTGCACGTATGAAACACATCATTAAATTAAGATGGCTTCTTATATCTGCATGGATTGTCGGGGCTGCATTATTAACTATTTTCACACCTGACTTGCAACAACTCGTTGCTGAAAAAGGCCAAATTACCGTTCCTGATGATTATCGTTCAGCAGAAGCCACTGAACTACTTGAAGAAATGTCCGATAGCGACGTACCACTGAACGATCTCGTACTCGTTTTTCGTGACGAAAACAAATTAACATCAACAGAAAAAAATGAAATTGCTCAAGTCATTAAAAAGCTAGAAAATAACAAAAAACGATTAGAAATCACTGACATACTAGATTTTTCTGAAGATGAAGATATTGCCGATTCAACTGTATCAGAAGATAATACAACAATTATGGTTCCGATTGAAGTTGCATTAGATGAGTTAGAAATTACTGACGTTCGTGATGAAATTAGTGAAATAGCTTCTTCTACTGACGTGCCTCATGCACTGACAGGGGAATCATTAATCGAAGAAGATATTATCGTTAACTCGGAAGAAGGATTAACGAAAACAATTTCAATAACAATCGTCCTTATTTTAGTTATATTATTTGCCGTTTTCCGGTCATTCATTGCACCGATTATCCCGCTTCTAACTGTCGGGATTAGTTATGTTGTCGCTGAAAGTATCGTCTCAATCCTCGCTGACACGACTGCTTTTCCGCTATCGACATTTACACAAGTATTTATGGTATCAATTATGTTCGGAATTGGAACTGACTACTGCATCTTAATTATTAGTCGTTTTAAAGAAGAAATGAATATGCATGAAACAATTCCTGAAGCAGTTATTGCAACGTACAAAGCGAGTGGAAAAACAGTCTTTTATGCTGCTTTAGCCGTATTAATTGGATTCTCTACGATTGGTTTGTCACAGTTTACACTTTATCAATCGGCTGTTGCCGTGGCGATTGGTGTATTTGTCATTACGATAGCACTCGTTACAATCGTCCCTTTTTTCCTCGTTGTATTAGGAAAAAAATTGTTCTGGCCGTTTGATAAAAACGCAGAACATAAAGAGAGTAAACTTTGGGGTGGCTTAGGACACTTCACTTGGACACGTCCAATCTTATCTTTAGGTATTATTGCACTTATTACAGCACCTATTTTGTTTATCTTTAAAGGTGAACAAACGTATGATAACTTAGCAGAATTAGATGACGGCTTTGACACAGTCGTTGGTTTCGACTGGATTGAAAAAGGTTTTGGACCCGGAGAGATTATGCCAATTACTATCGTCATGGAATTAGAAGATGAAGTAGATGACGTTGCTAGTGTCCAAGGTCTTGAAACAATTGCCAATTACGTCGCAGATATTGATGGTATAACGAAAGTAAGAAGCGTTACGCGACCATCTGGTGACATTATTGATGACTTTTTACTAGAAACTCAAACAGACGTACTAACTGAAGGCCTTGATGAAATGATGGACGGTCTTACTGAATTCCAAGACGGTCTCTCAGAAGCATCTGATGAATTAAAAGATCAAGCACCAGAACTAAAAGATGCTCAAGACGGGGTACAACAATTAATCGATGGATCAAATGAATTAAAGGATGGTATTAATGATATCCAATCAGGTGTCTCTGACATTGAAAAAGGTTTAAGAGATGGATCTGTCGGTTTAAACGAAGCAATTGCAGGCTTAGAAGAGATGCAATCTGGCTTAAATGAAACAATTAACGCACATAAAGAATTGTTAGAAGGTTATAAAGGCGTTACGAGTGGACTTGAGCAAGCTGAAAAAGACATACAAAATTCCGCAAATATCGATATTGATTTTGATATTGAAGGAATGATGGCTGCACTTGATGGGCTAGAACAAAGTATTGACGGGATGAATCAAGTCACTGAAGGTGCTTCTGATACCGTACCGAATATTCCCGAATATCAAGAAGCCTATCAATCAGCAAAACATATTATTTCAGAAATGAAGTCAGGCATGCAAGCTGCTGCAGAAGATATGAAGCAACTTGATTCGATTGATGTTTCATTCCAAGAACTCATTCAACCACTAAAAGAGTTGAACAAAGGATATGAACAAACAATTACAGGTCAAGAACAAATAGCTAGTAGTTTTACAGATCTTATTAATGGACTCAAAGAGCTACAAAGTGGCTTAAATGAAATGGCTGATGGACAAGGTGAGATAGCAAGTAACATGCCTGAAATGGCGAATGGTATTGATGATATGATTGATGGACAATCAGAAATCAAAGACGCATTCAAAGAATTAGAGGAAGGTCTTGATGAGTTAGCTGATGGCTTAACGGAAGGTGTCGATGGGCTAGATGAATTACATGATGGTTTAGACGATATGAACCGTTACTTATCTGAAATGGACTTCACGTCACAAGAAGAAATAGTCATTATTCCAAAAGAAGTATTAGATGAGGATGACTTCTGGGACGCAGCTGATTTATATTTATCACCTGACCGAAAAATGGTTAAATTTGAAGCGATTTTAGATGTACACCCGTATTCAAAAGAAGCCATTAGTTTAGTTGACGACGTTGATGATCAAGTTGCACATGCTATTGATAAAACGAGATTAAACGTCACGAACTTTAAAATCGGTGGTATTTCAAGTATGAATAACGACTTAGACGAAGTATCATCAAAAGATTACCAAAGAACAGCTACACTCATGCTTATTGGTATCTTTATTATTCTCGTATTTATGTTACGATCAGTCGCTATGCCAATATATATTTTAGCGTCACTCTTACTGACGTATTACACGTCCGTCGCTTTTACCGAATTTATTTTCATCAACATATTCGGACAAGCTGGATTAACGTGGGCAATTCCATTCTTCTCATTCGTTATTCTTATTGCCCTTGGCGTTGACTACAGTATTTTCTTAATGAGTCGATTTAATGAATATAAAGATGATTTACTGTACAACGGCATGATGAAATCAATGCGTAATATGGGAACAGTCATTATTTCCGCAACAATCATTTTAGGCGGAACATTTGCTGCGATGCTACCGGCAGGAGTATTGTCACTCATCCAAATTGCAACTGTCGTCATTATCGGCCTTGCACTTTACGCGTTAATTATATTACCGTTGTTTACACCAATATGTGTGAAGCTTTTCGGTAAATTCAACTGGTGGCCGTTTTTAGATAAGAAAAAAGAAGACGAGTAATATAAATGTTATGACAGTGTTCAGTTAATGCTGAACACTGTTTTTTTATCAATAACCAAGTTATAGAAAGAACATTTATCATTACATCGTATGAGTAAAATGTTTGTGGGACTATGCCCTATTTATTGTGTAAAGTTTTCACTTCAGAAATGTCCTT
>DATGUM010000052.1:0-4869 GCA_035301345.1 Bacillota bacterium | reverse complement strand
TTTTTATGGATAAATATAACTAACTTCTTTCTCTCCTATTTATTTCCTTAATAATGACTGTTTTACCTACATATTCGTCACATTTCCTTCACATACTTTTATAACCTAAAGGTTTGTAAAATCGCTACAAATGGCTCAGTGACAGTAATTGAACACTTTGTGACATGTCGTTTTCTGTGTCAAATACGGCTGTTAAATTGTGTATGATAATTTTAGAACCACTTATTCAACTTGGAAGGAGTGATTCCAGATGGAAGATATTAATAAAGTTCCTCAAACTGATGCGAAAGAAGATGATCATGCACTTAAAGGAAGTCTCGTTTCAGTGATGATTTTAGGAATAATTATAATCATTTCCTGGGCTGGTGTATGGATGTTGTTTTTATCACGTTAATTAAAGGAGAGATGAAAGATGAATATGCATAAGTATGAAAAAGTATGGCTTATGTTTGGCTCTGGTACCCTACTCGTCTTTTTAATCGTTGTAGGAATTAGTGCTTTTTATATGGGGAATCAACCACCGAGCTGTGCTGTAACAATTAATCCCGAGCGCGCTCATGAGCTTGCTCCTTTTGATGAGCCTGGCTTAGAGCAAATTGGGGATAACGAGTATCAATTCACTATTTTAGCATCAGCATTCAACTATGATGTTGGGACAGATGATAAAGTTGTTCAAATACCTAAAGGAGCTACTGTCCACTTTAGCGTTACGACAACAGATGTTATTCACGGATTTGAAATTGCCGGTACGAATATTAACATGATGGTCGAACCTGGTTACATTAGTACGTACACGAACACATTTAAAAACGAAGGCACATTTACATTATTATGTAATGAATATTGCGGCACAGGGCATCATTTAATGCACGCAACAATCGAGGTGGTTGACTCATGATTAAATCATTTAGAACTGAGCACCCAAAAGATGCGAAATTATTTTTAGCTTATATGTATGTTGCTTTTGCAGCGCTTTTCGTTGGGGCAACAGCTGGTTTATTACAAACGCTTGAGCGTTCAGGAAAGTTCTCACTACCATTTGGTATTGGCTATTATCAAATTTTAACAATTCACGGAGTTGTTTTAGGACTCGTTTTAACGACATTTTTTATATTAGGATTTATGCAAGCAGCACAAAGTAAAACTACAGGTGGATATAACGGTACAGAGCGCACGATTTCATGGATTGGTTATTATCTCATGTTAATCGGAACGGTAACAGCAGCTATCTTAATTTTATTAAATGAAGCGACTGTATTATTTACGTTTTATGCACCACTACAAGCACATGCGGGATTTTACATCGGCTTAGCTTTAGTAATCGTAGGTTCATGGTTAATCGGCTTTGTTATGTTTAAGCGTCATGCACGCTTTCGAAAAGAAAATCCAGGCGAACGCACGCCTCTCCTCAGTTATATGGGTGTTATGACGATGGTTATGTGGCAAGTCGCTTCAATTGGTGTAGCTATTACAGTTATTTTCCAATTAATTCCGTGGTCACTCGGTTGGGTAGATACGGTTGACGTTTTAGTTAGTCGAACGTTGTTCTGGTATTTCGGTCATCCACTCGTTTATTTCTGGTTATTACCAGCATATATGATGTGGTATGCCATCGTTCCAAAAATCATCGGCGGAAAAATTTTCTCAGATTCACTCGCACGTTTTACGTTTATTTTATTATTACTTTTCTCAATTCCCGTCGGATTTCACCATCAATTAACGGAACCAGGTATTGATCCATTTTGGAAATATATTCAAGTTATTCTAACAATGATGGTCGTTGTTCCATCTATGATGACAGCATTCTCTATGTTTGCAACGTTTGAACTTCGTGGGCGAGAACTCGGGGCTAAAGGGCTTTTCGGTTGGGTAAAGAAAATGCCTTGGAAAGATGTTCGCTTCATTGCTCCTTTCATCGGAATGTTATTCTTCATTCCAGGTGGAGCAGGTGGAATTATTAACGCATCGAATCAAATGAACCAAGTTGTCCATAATACGATTTGGGTCACAGGCCACTTCCATTTGACTGCTGCTACGACTGTTATGCTAACGTTCTTTGGAATGTCGTACTGGTTAATCCCAACGTTAAGTGGTCGAACGTTTACGAAGACTGCTAACAAGCTTGGCTTATGGCAAACAGGTCTTTGGACGGTAGGAATGGTTATTATGTCAGGAGCTATGCACTGGCAAGGGTTACTCGGTGGCCCACGTCGTTCATCGTATTCAGATTATGCGGGCAATGCAGATACGGTTGCTTGGGGACCTTATCAAATGGCTCAAGCAATCGGTGGAACGATTTTATTCCTCGGGATGCTCGTCATGATTATCTCATTTATTTACTTGGCATTCTTCGCACCTAAAGGAGAAGAAGAATTTCCAGTCGCTACACTCAGCGATCAAGCAGAAGACACGCCGAAAGTACTTGAAAACTGGAAATTATGGATTGGTGTCACGTTAGCACTTATTTTATTCGCATACACAGTACCATTTATTGATATCGTTCAAAACGCACCTCCGGGAGCAAAAGGATATAAATTATGGTAATGAATAAGAAGAGGGTCTCTCCCCTCTTCTTCCATTTGTAAGTTATTGATGGGAGGATTTAATAATGAATATGAAAAAGTTTTATATATGGTTTGCTGTTCTATTCGTCATTGGTGTTAGCTCTGGTATTTATTATTTAAAAGTTATTCGTCCAGGTACGGCAAAAATCCCCGAACATATAACGATGGAAACTGCTTTTGATGATGAGTTTTCCTTTAATTTTGATGAACAACCGAAAAAAGCACGACTCATCGAATTTATGTACACGAACTGTCCAGACGTTTGTCCCGTAACGACATTAGAAATGTCTAAATTAAGGCACCAATTACAAGAAGAAGGTATTTTTGGTGAAGAAGTTGAGTTCATTACAGTAACGATTGATCCTGATCATGACACGACAGACGTTTTAGAAGAATACGCTGAACGGTTTGAAGTGACAGATCCCGATGACGGTTGGTCTTTCGTTCGTGGCACAGAAGAAGATACGAAGGAATTAGCAGAAGCATTAAGATTCCGTTATCGTGATCCAGGTTCAGGTGATATTATTCATTCTACTTTCACTTATTTTTTAGATAAAAATAACAACTTAGTTGAACAATTCACAATGGGCGAAGCGTTTGATCGTGATAAAGTGTATAAACGCATTAAACATACAATCAAATGATAGTCGCTATACATTTAATTTTAAAAAAGGTTCCAGAGCAACGAATCTCAGTCGTTTCTGGAACCTTAATTGTTTACTTAACTTTTTTACCGAAATATTGATAATAATCGGTACGAATAAAACCATTAAATAATTTTCGTTTCTTCGTCGCCTTTTGACCGAATAAATGTTCAAACTTAGCATGTGACGTTAAAACATACGTGCTCCATGACGCGGCGTCCTTCATAACATGCCCGAGATGACTGTACATCTCCTCTACTTCTTCTCTTTCATTTAATCGTTCGCCGTATGGAGGGTTTGTCACGATATAACCGTTATCCCCTTTTATAACTAAGTCACTCACTTGCATCTGTTTCCACGATACTAAATCAGCTAGACCCGCTTCAATCGCATTATCTTTTGCAATACCAATCATTCGATGATCGATGTCCGAACCTGTGATTTGTAACGGTTGATCATAGTTTGCTTTATCTTCTGCTTCTTCATATGCACGGTCCCACAGTTTATTTGGAATAAGTGACCAATCTTCTGACGCAAAACTTCGGTTAAAGCCCGGCGCAATGTTTTGCCCAATAAGCGCCGCCTCAATAGCAATCGTTCCTGAACCACAAAACGGATCGATAAATGGTTCATCTGGACGCCAGTTCGTTAACATAACGAGTGTTGCTGCTAGCGTTTCTCTTAAAGGAGCCTCTCCTTGTCCAACACGGTAACCACGTTTATGAAGTCCAACGCCTGACGTATCGATTGTTAACGTCGCTGTATCTTTCAACAAAGCAACTTCTACTTTATATAACGGTCCAGTTTCAGGCATCTTTCTAGCTACACCGTGTTTCGTCATGAGCCGATTAGCAATCGCCTTCTTCGTAATTGCTTGACAGTCTGAAACACTAAAAAGTTTTGATTGGTGCGATTTTCCAGAAACAGGAAATTGGCCAGTCTCACAAACATAGTGCTCCCAAGGAAGAGCTTTTACACCTTCAAAAAGTTCATCAAACGTGTATGCTTTAAATTCTCCAACGAGAACTTTTACACGATCGGCTGCTCTTAACCATAAATTACATCTCGGAATAGCAGCTACGGATGCTTCAAAAATAACTTTTCCATTTTCAACTGTTGGTTCATAACCGAGCGCTCTTACTTCATTCGCTACGACTGATTCAATGCCCATCGCTGATGTTGCAATGAGTGTGACTTTATTTATCATCTATTAAACGCACCTTTCTACTTTCAACAATTATATACATAATAAAAATCCTTCTTGATGAATGATCAAAAAGGATTTTTGCATGCATTTAAATCGTACGGACCTACTTGAACATTCGATAAGCCATGTTCTGTTCTAATAAAGGTTAGTGGTGGTCACCCAACTTTATTAGCCATAACCATTTATCTACAAGTAAAGATACTCGTCCCTTTCTTTCGTTCATTTCCGAAGAAAAGGTGCCCCTACCATCGTTTGGGTTGCTCACTCGTGGGGTTTACCCGTTCCACCTAGATTGTTTCCAACCTAGCTCGTCTCTGTGGCACTTTCAAGAATAGTTTCATATCAATAGACGTAGAAACTCATTCTGCCGTTTAACTAGCTCTTACACTAATTCCCTTGACTTATTATTTCGTCAAGCACGAACACTACAAACATCTCAGTTTGTGTGAGCATG
>DATGUM010000051.1:0-20386 GCA_035301345.1 Bacillota bacterium | reverse complement strand
GTCATGAAAATTGCCGTAGCAACAGATGGCTCAGAAAATGCTATACGTGCAGCGAAACACGCTATTTATTTAACGAAATCTTTACCGAACGCTACATTAGAAATTATATTTGTCATTGATTTTAATAAAGCAAAAACAGATCGGCTATTAGCACAAAGTCCTGAAAGCTTAGCATTAAAGCGAGAACAGCTCATTGGGCCTGTCATTCAATTAACAAAAGATGCTGAGATAAAACATGAAGTAACGACATTAAGAGGGCAGCCGAGCGAAGAAATTATTAAATATGTTAATGAGTCAACGATTGAACAACTAGTTATCGGGAGTCGCGGATTGAACACTTTACAAGAAATGATTTTAGGAAGTGTTAGTCATAAAGTCATGAAGCATGTAAATTGCCCAGTAACCGTTGTGAAATAATTATCCGAAGCACAGATTGTTTAAGTAAATAATATATGACATACAATTGCTATCTATATCATTATAGGTAGCAATTTTTTTATTTAAAAGTTATGTTTTGGGATGTTTTGATATATTTTTTCATATGAAAACAAAAGATAAATACAGTTAAACAGTTGATATATCAACTGTTTGTCTTTTTTACAAAGCATTTAAGGAAAAATAATTTGAAAAACAAGTTGCTTTACTAATTGAAAACGATTATCATTGTCACTGAGAATGATTATCAGTTAATGCGCATGATTGATAAATTAATATTTAGGGGGAACATCCATGAGAAATACATTAATGATTTTAATAATCGTACTAACAGGTTTATTAGTTGCTTGTAGTGACACGACTAATAGTGAGGAAGAAAAAGATAAAGATAAAGCTGAAAGTGGAGGCGGACATGCAACAGTTGAACGAAGTTTGGAAGATATTTTAGATCAATTTCCTGATGATCATGTAGCTGAACGTGTGATTACAACATCAGTACCTATCGCAGAAATGTTAGCAGCATTAGATATTATGCCAACAGGCGTTCCAACGTCAACGAACCCTTTACCAGAAGAGTTTGCAAATGTTGATGAAATAGGTTCACCGATGGCGCCAGATCTTGAGAAAATCACAGATTTAGAATCAGATTTATTACTTAGTTCAGCAGCATTAGAAGATTCATTAGAAGAAAGCTTAGAGTCAATTGACTTAGAGCGTGCTTATTTACCAACGGATTCTTTCGAGGATTTAAAAATGAGTTTAGAAGCTTTAGGCATATATTTTGAAAAAGAAGCTGTTTCAGGTGAATTGTTAGAAAAAATAGAAAGTAATGAAGAACAATTAAAAGCTGAGCTTGCGGACGTCGATTTACCTTCTGTTTTGCTCATTATTGGTACAGATGATTCGTTTATGGTTATGAGTGAAGAGTCTTATTTAGGGAGTTTAATCGCTACGTTTGGCGCTGAGAATATCGCTTCTACAACGTTAAATGTTACTGATCGTTATTCACCGGTAAATATGGAGAGTATCGTCGAGGCTGATCCAGATTTAGTGTTCGTACTTTCATCACTTGATCACGGAGCATCTGAAGATATGTACCAAGAAGAAATGGAAAGTGACGATGCGTGGAAGAGTTTATCTGCTTATAAAAACGATCAGATTCATCACTTAGATTACAGCACATTCGGTGTGACGTCTTTAAATAATGTCGATAAAGCTTTAACTGATATTGCCGATTATTTTAAAGAACAATAAGAGGGAACTTGAATGAAAATATTTTCTAAACATACGACAATCATTATTAGTACGCTCATTATCACTTTAATATGCGCCATTATAGCTATCGGTTTAGGTAGTGTAAATATTACGATACCTGATATATTTCAAGCTATTTTTACGAATGATGCGGCAGGTAAACACGTAACAATTATACGCGACATTCGCTTGCCACGTGTGCTACTCGCTTTAATTATCGGTGCAAACTTAGCGATTTCAGGGGCACTCCTTCAAGCAGTTATGGGCAACCCATTAGCAGATCCAGGATTAACGGGTGTAACGAGTGGAGCTGCTGCGTTCGTCTTACTAATTATTTTAGTTTTTCCAAGTTACACACAGCTCATTCCTATTGCTGCATTTATCGGCGGGTTTATTGCTGCAATTATTGTTTATAGCCTTGCTTGGAAGAAAAGCGGTATATCACCAATAACGATTATATTATCAGGTGTTGCTGTTAATGCTTTATGCGGGGGTATTATCGGGTATTTAACAATTATTTATAGTGATCAATTACCGTCAGCTGTCCAGTGGCTTAATGGAAGCCTTGCGTCTAAAGGAACGTCAGCACTCGTGATGATATTACCTTATTCAATCATCGGCTGGATCTGTTCAATTTTTGCGATTAGAAAAACAAATATGATTCGTATGGGTGACGAAGTAGCCATTAATTTAGGTGAAAATGTCCATCGCATTCGTATTTTACTTTCTATATTAGCCGTATTTCTTGCAGCCATTTCTGTTGCAACAATAGGTATGATCGGTTTTATCGGTTTAATTGTTCCGCATATGGCGAGGCTCATTGTAGGGTCTAACTATAAACATTTACTACCAATGAGCATGGTTTTAGGAGCATTTGTTTTATTAATTGCTGATACATTAGGGCGCACTGCTTTTAAACCGTTAGATATGCCAGCAGGGATTTTTATGGCGTTAATTGGGGCACCGTACTTTTTATACTTAATGAGAAAGAGGGCGTTTTAAAATGATTCATGTTAAATCACTTGATGTGAAATATGAAAAAGATAATGTCGTTAAGAACTGTTCATTTTCATTAGAAAAAGGTGAAATCCTCTCAATCATTGGACCGAATGGGTCAGGTAAGTCAACGATGTTAAAAGCTATATCAGGATTGCTACCTTATCATCACGGTGAAATATTTTTAGAAAATGAAAATATAAAACGTATGAAGAAACGGGATATCGCTCAAAAAATGTGTATGTTAAGTCAAAAAAACACCGTACCGAATGATATGACTGTAGGTGAGCTCGTTTCATATGGCAGATATCCGTATAAGAGATGGTTCGAACGTTTAAACAAAGAAGATGAAGATATTGTTAACTGGGCGATTGATAAAACTCACTTAATGCATTACAAAGATACAAATGTATCGTCATTGTCAGGTGGAGAGTCGCAGCGAGCTTGGATTGCTATGGCATTAGCGCAACGTCCAAACTTATTGTTGTTAGATGAGCCGACAACATATTTAGACATTTCACATCAACACGAAGTTTTAGAGTTAGTGAAAGAACTTAACGAAGAAATGAATATGACAGTTATTATGGTGCTTCACGACCTTAATCAAGCGTCGCGTTACAGTGACAAAATTTTCGTTATTCAAAATGGTGAGAAACAAATTTACGGGAAAACGAATGACGTAATAACTGAAGCTATGATTCGTGACGTATATGACATGACGGCAGAAGTAAACCATGTAGATTCAGAAAAAGCGCCGAGAGTTCATTTAATATGTTCATGTAAACATTTAAAACAGATGGAGGAAAAATAATGAAAAAACAAATTGATTTAAATAAATATAAACAATTATATAAGGATTTCGTAAATAAAAAAGAAACGGTCACGCTTAGTTTTATTAAAGAAAACGGCGAACCATTTAGTAGTTGCACACCCTTTGTAGAACATGACGGGAAAATTTATGTCTATATTAGTGAAATTGCCGAACATTACCAATTGATGGAGCAAAGTGAGTCTGTTGATGCTCTCATTATGGCTGATGAATCTGATACGAATAACCGCTTCGCTACAGAGCGCGCGCGTTGGTTATGTTATCCAGAGAAAGTAAATGACAGAGAGAATGAACATATCTTTACTATTTTCAATGAAAAGTTTGGTGAAAAACTAATGGATATGTTAAGAGGACTTGATTTCTCATTATTTGAATTAACACCGAGTGAAGGAAGATATGTCGTCGGCTTTGGTTTAGCATTTGATACGAATATTGATGGATCGAGTTTTACGCACGTCGTTATTGATCATGAAAGAAAAGGTGTAAAATAAATGGTGAATGAACAAATAATAAGTATGTGGTCATTTACGAGACAAAGGTTTTTAGAAAAAGTAGAGAAAATTGATGAAAAGGATTTTTCTCTTTCTTTAAACAACGTTTCAATTGGAGACCTTATTTACCATACGGCAGATGTTGAGTATATTTTCATGGATTGGTTTTTTGATAAAAAGATAGAACATCCATTCACAAAAGATGACGTAACTAATAAAGAAAAAATGATTCGTTTTTTAAACGAGGCAAACGAAGCATTCATTCATGTGATGCAGCAAACGTCTGAAAATAGTTGGCAAGAAGTCATTTCATCGAGAATGGGAGAGTGTACACGTGCGGAGGCTGTTGCGCGTTTAATCTATCATGCAGGGATACATTCTGGGCAAATGACAGACATTTTGAAAATAGCAGAAAATGAACCAAGTGAATAATGATAAATATAAGCCTGAGACGTGTTTCTCAGGCTATTTATTTTGAGAACCTTTCAATTTCATTGTTTCTCTTTAAATGATAGGTTACGATTAACTTATACAAAGATGTATGAGTCATATAAATGTTTAAAGGAGACTATTAAATGGAAGAGAAAATAAATAACTTTAAAGAAGCAATGGCAAATTATCCAACAGGTGTGAGTGTCGTAACAGCAGAAGGGGATGACGGGGCGTTCGGTATTACGATTAATTCGTTTGCCTCTGTATCTCTTGAACCATTACTTATTTTATGGTCGATTGATAATAACGCTTCGACATTCAATCAATTCATGAACATTGAAGAATTTACAGTCAATATTTTAAGTGGTGAACAAGCGGACGTTGCACAATTATTTGCAAGTAGTGAAACAGAACCGTTTAAACATTGTGATTGGTCAACAGCTACTAGTGGCCTACCAGTGATTAATGATTCAGCAGCATCGTTGCAATGTAAGTTGTATAAGCGAATCGAAGCAGGGGATCATATTATTTTAGTCGGCGAAGTGTTTCATATTAACCAACAAGATAAACAACCACTTTTATATCATAACCGCCATATGGGGCAGTTACCTGATGAGTTTCATGAAAGTAAATAAACGATTCTCTCGTTTGTTTGATGAGTCAAGGAGTTGTAGCAAATGATTAGTATTATATTTTTCTTCAGTGCGATTATACTCGCCTTTATTTACATGATTCTTAGTATTCGATTAAATATGCCGAGTGGTGTTTTTATCGCTTCTGCGTCGCACCTTATTATGGGAATATTCTCGCTTCCTTCGATCGGTTTATTTATTTTAGCGTTAGCTTTTATTGAATTTAGCTTAGGTGTGTATACACTTATTCAAAAGCGATTCAAAGAACGTGAACGTCAATTAAAAAATAAACACGTAAGAAAGAGACCGATAAAACGCGACTAAATTGGTTAAAATAAAACTATCCTACGCCGAATAGGCAGGATAGTTTTTTAGTTTATGATTGTTTTGTTTAATATAAGTCTTCATCTGTTAAGTCTAGTGTTTCTTTTAAATGTTCTTTAACGAGGGCTGGTCGTCTTTCAGCAAAGTCCCGTAGTTCTTGAACATTGTTTTCCCATGCTTCAGTCGATTCAATATTATGCCATCTACCAATAGAGCGCGGGATTTCATGTCTAATATGATCTGATCGTTCATCAATTTTTTCGATGACACGTTCTGGTGCAAATTCATGATCAAGTAAATCAATCATTATAGTAACGAATTGTCGCTCAACCTCTTCATTTTCCATTAAATGTTTGAATAAGCTCATGCGTCGTTGGTCTGCTAAAACATGGGTCATCATATTATATTCAACAATATCTCCATCATGCTCATAAGCTGGATTATGAATACTTCCCCCCATCGCAGCGTCAAGGTCAAATAGCATCCAGCGCCATTTACCGTCATGGCCTTTTGATACCTCTTCACTCGGTTGTTCGTCTACTGTCTTTCTCCAAACGTTTAAGTTATTAGAAAAAGAATCTGTATTTGCATAATAAACGAGATAAGCAACGTAATGTAAGAAATTATCTAAATCAATTCTATCTTCGATGTACGTTAAATGAGCACGGTTACTCATATCATTTGCTTCAACGTAGTCGATAAGGTCAAGAAACTCTTGTTTATCTTTATTCGAACCTTCTTTTACTTCAAAGTCAATGTTGAACGGATCTTCATCAGTACCGTCACGAAATACTTTTAAAAGTGCTAGTTCATCTTTGTTAATATTATATTTAGTTTTAATAAAGTGTTTATTCAGTCGCTCTCGGATGTTATGAATGCCCCAATATTCTCCATTAATTAAAACAATAGCCGGTTCATACGCCTGAACGTCAACATCTAAATGTTTCACTAATTCATGCATTAAGCCGTCACGCATAAGGGTTGAATTTACGTCTTGACCAGAATTTCTTAATATAAGGTGACGAAAACGATTGTAATTAATATCTTCAAAAATAGGTGCATGAATATGCTTTTGCCCGTAATCGTTACGTGCGTAAATCCTTAAACTTTTTTGCGGAAAGACACGTGAACCTCGGCCGTGAATACGCACGCCAACATCCTGGTGAACAGTGAGCTCCTTATCGCTATTAAACATGTCTAGTGAAGCAAGCTTTTCATGGTCTCTTCCACGTTGCGCATAATTACCTGACCAAGCAGTGTCTTCTTCATACCAAATACCAGGTGTATAAATGCCGTATTTATCATTAAATAAATCATCAGGATCTACTGACAATGACAATATAGGTAAGTCATTACTTTCAAGCGCATCATCAAAAATATATGTTGCTGATGTGACATGACTATAAGTACGTGGGAAAGATTCATTTTCTTTATATGCTGCGACCGCTTTAAGTGTCACCGCACTTTGTACGTCGTCTGCTGTAAACGAGAAACCATCAGCTTGGTGTGCTGACGTTCGTTCATTAGCGATAATCGGTGTTTTATCGATTAATTCTTTACTCATTGTGATCGGTTCAGTATATTTTTCTGATTGGGTGTTAGGTGTTGAACCGTCTAACGTATAATATATTTCATAATCTTCATCTGTTTCCATTTCAAGTGTGAATGAGTCATCGTAAAAGCCACCTTCAACACTTAGTTTGGGTTTGTCAATCGTTAATTCAAAGTCAACATCTTTTATATTGTCCATCGTTTCTGCCAATAGCCCAAGATCTTTAATATCATTACCACTTACGTTTAACCGTTTTTTAAGTGGTAAATTAACGAGAGGGGCAATTGATTTTATTTTATTATCGCGAATGTTTAATTCATCTAAATGAGTTAAGTGTGCAAGTTCATCTAAATGTTCAACGCTATTTTCTCTTAAGTTAAGGTATTCTAATTGAATATTCGCTTGAAGCGGGGAAATGTCATCTATTCGGTTATCTCTTAAATTAAGATACTCTAACTTGTTTAAATCGCGAAAAGATTCGAGCGACTGTATGAGGTTCCCTCGTAAATCAAGCGTCTTTAATTGTTCCAGGTGACCGATGATTGAAACGTCTTCAAGCATATTGTTTCTCACGTTTAATTCTTCTAAATGTTCGAACGCTTCTAAACCATCAAGAGATGTTAAGTGATAGTTTGATAAATCGAGCGAATCAACGGTTTGTAAAATCTTTTTAGAAAATGAAGACGTGCCAAGTTCATTTTCTAACGCTTTCTCTAACGTTGGATCGAAAGCTGGTTCATTTTTACTAACGAATGTATAACCGATGAACCAAGCAGGGACGAGTAAGATGGTAAAAATTATTATTGATCGTTTCATAAAGCCTCCTAAATCTATGGGTAAATCTGCATTTATTCATTTAAGTCGTCTTTCACAAGGGTATATTTTTTCAAATAAATTCTCAAGCGATTTTTAGATTTTTCTTGTTTGTGTTAACGTAAATTTTCATATACCATGGATAATAGTTAATTTTTATGGAAGGGGTGAACGAACTGTGGCACAAGAAATATTTAAGCGATATGAATTAAAGTATTTAATTACACGTGCTGAACATGAGGCATTACGAGAGGCTATTTTAGGACGGATGGCTTATGACACGTATGGTGACCCAGAAGGTAAATATAACATCGTTTCACTTTACTTTGAATCTGATCAGAAGGACATTTACTTTGAAACGATGAATAAACTCCGATTCCGGCAAAAATTGCGATTGCGCGTATATGATCAAGCGACTTTAGCGAGTCCATCATTTATTGAAATAAAGCAGAAGTTTACGAACGTCGTTAATAAGAGAAGAACAGTTATACCACTGCATGAAGCATATGACGTTCTTAGTCAACCATTTTCAGAAGAACAAAGTGGAAGCATCGATGCATCAAACCCACAAATATTACGGGAAGCACTCCACTTTAGAGATTTATACGCATTAAAGCCAGCGACAGTCGTCAGTTACGATCGCCAAGCGTTTAGTGGTACGGTTAAAGGTGAGGAAGATTTGCGAGTGACTTTTGATTATAACTTAATGTGTAGAGACGATGATTTATCGATAGAAAATGGTCCCGAAGGTACTTATTTCACGGATCCGAACCTCGTTATTTTAGAAGTGAAAGTATCTAACAGTGTACCATTTTGGCTCGCGCGTATTTTAAGTGAATTTGAATTTTACAAGCAAGGGTTTTCCAAGTTTTGTACGAGTATGGACGTACTTGAAGGGAAAATTGTGCCGGAACCATTCATAAGAGAGGTTTTAACATGACAAATTTTATTGCAGACCTTCAAAAACTTGCAGACATGTCAAGTCGCGTGACAATCATTGAAGCATTTGCATCGATTATATTAAGTTTTATTTTAACGTTTATTATTGCGGTCGTTTATCGGAAAACACATACAGGGGCGAGATACTCACAAACGTTCGTACAAACGATAGTCATTATGGGAGTTGTCGTTTCTGTTATTATGATCGTTATCGGTAATAATATTGCCGTAGCATTCGGTTTAGTCGGGGCTTTCTCAATTATTCGCTTTCGAAGTGCTATGAGCGATCCGAAAGATATTGCATTTATCTTTCTCGGCATGGCTGCAGGTATCACGTCAGGGCTCGGTTATTATGCAATTGCTATTCTCTTTACGTTATCAGTTATTTTAATTATTTACTTTATGTACGCGATTAACTTCGGTAAGGCTGCTAACATTAAAAAGCGGTTAACAATTACAGTACCAGAAAATTTACATGACGAAGAGATTTTTAATACTGTACTCGCGCGTCACTTACATCTTTACGCCTTACGAACAATTCGAACGACGAGTCAAGGGACGATGATTGAACTTGAATACGTCATTCAAAATAAACGAGGCGTTAAGGATAAAGATTTAATGGACGACATACGTCAAATAAATGCGAATTTAAATGTTTCTATTAACTATTTAAGTACAGAAGTATATTATTAATTGTTAATGAACTAGACATAATGACGGGAATTACTTAAAATTAAATCATACCGAATAAATATCCTGTTTCTATGATGAAGCAGGATATTTTTCATGTTGCGGAATGGGGGATGACGGTGCGCGAAAAGTTTTCAGCGATTAAACATATTATTTTGATTTATTACGTTGCGATTATTTCTATTATTAGCCTATTTTACGTATTTGTTCCATTCGATCAATCAATTGACCAAACGATTTCGACGATTTTACTCGTTTATTTACTCATTTTTCCTATCGTGATGTTTTATACACTTAGCTACGCTTTACACGTATTTTTATTTACACTCGCATTTATTACGGGCTTTTATGGATTTTATCAACATTCCATTGATAATCACTCGATTTCAAATGCACTTTATTTTACGTTTCGTCTCTATTTACTCGATTTAGCAGATGTTTTTACGCAAGACGGCTCAAGTCCGGTAAAATATCCGCTTATTTTAGAAATTGGTCGTTGGACGGCAGCGTCATATACGATTTCAACAATCTTTATCGCTATGTACCGAACACTTGAGAAAGAAATTTCGTTATTTATTGCGCAAACATTTGGTAAACACCATATCGTTTTTAGTTATAATGAAAAAAGCCGATTACTTATTCGTGATTTAGTTAAACAGAAAGAGCGCGTCATCGTTGTTGATGAAAAATTTTCACCTGAAACGGAAAATATGTTGGAACAGATGAAAGTAACTGTTATTCATGCTTCAATGAAAGACGATAATATTTTTCAAGTCACAGGGGTTAAGCGGGCAAAATCAGTTTCGCTTTTTCATAATGATGATCAAGACAGTTTATATGTTCTTATGCATCTCGATCAGTACATTAGACAGCAGAAATATGCGGTTTCATTAAATAAAGTCATCGTACAAATTGAAAACGAGCGCTATCAGTCTGAACTTGAATCATTTTTAAAGAAAGTTGAACATTTCGCTTTTCCAGTAGATATCATTAATGTATACGAAGAAGTTGCTAAACGCTTTTGGAAAAGTCATTCATCAATACTTACGAGTGATTCCTCGTCTCACTTTTTAGTCGTCGGTTATGAAAAGCTCGGTAAACAAATGATTCATGAAGTTAGTAAAAAGCAAACACATAACAAAGCTCATATAACTGTTATTGATCATTTTGCTAAAGAAGAAACAGATGACTTTGTAACAATGATTCCATTTGATATGGAAACAGAGTCGCTACGCTTGTTTATTACGGATGAGAAAACAACGTACTCACACATATTTATTTGCTTAGATGAAGATTATGTTGATTTAATGGAAGGTATTGATTTGTCAGAACTTTTCCCGGAAACACCTATTTATATTAACTTTACTGATGAAAGTATTGAGCAGACGTTTATGATTGCGACGACGAAAACGAAGAAATCACTTTATAGTATCGGAACGATTCAAGACGTATTAACAAAACAATATTTACAGTTATAAAGTGACTTAAAACGAGGGTAAACTCGTTTGTATGTGATAATATTTTCAATTGAATGAAAGATTCATTTTGTTTATACTATAGATAATAGCAGTTAAAGGGGGTGGGTAAGTTTGTTCGTTGATTTATTTAATCATGCATTATTAGATTCAACGTTCCTTTATATTTACTTAGGAACATTTCTAATAGCGTTTACTGTCGTATATTTTAGTCACATGTATCAAGCAGATCTTGTTGATTGTAAGACGTTCATAAGAGCTCGACATGAGCTAACGAAGGTAAATATGCATGTGATAGAAAAGCCACTAGCGTTCAATGAGTCCTTTTTCCATTGGTTCATTATTGTTTTCCAACGAGTGAAAGAAGCGGACGATGATGAAGACGATTCAATCTCTTATTTTATACGTAAAGGTAAAATAAGAGGAGGAGAACGATGGAGAAAAAGAACTTACTCACTTACTTTAAGTCGTACGGTTTAGTAAGTGTCTTACTTATTTTAATTTTAGTATTATCAGGTTGTGGAGTGGATACGACGCCTGTTGATCAAACGTCTACAGGATTTTTCACCCATTATTTTGTTTATCCATTATCACTACTGATTAAGAAAACAGCGAGCTTATTATCGGGACATTACGGGTTTGCGATTATCGTCATAACGATTGGTATTCGTTTGTTGCTTTTACCATTTTTTATTAAACAAACGAAAGCGAGTAAAGAATCTCAAGAAAAAATGACGATTATTAAGCCAGAACTAGATGATATTCAGAAGAAATATAAAGGAAAAACGGATAGGGAAGACCAGATGAATATGCAGCGTGAATTAAGTGAGCTTTACAAGAAGCATAACTTTAATCCGATGAAAATGGCTGCAGGCTGTTTACCGATGATTTTACAAATGCCTATATTAATTGGCTTTTTCTACGCGATTCGGCGGACGCCAGAAATTAGTGAACAATCGTTTCTCTGGTTTCAGCTTGGTGAAGTAGATATTCTGTTTATTTTCGTAGCTGTTGTTATTTATTTTATTCAGGCGCGTGTTAGCTTAATTGGACTACAGCCCGAACAAAAAAAGCAAATGGCAATTATGGGTATCGTCTCACCAGTGATGATCGGCGTTATTTCTTTCGGTGTTCCGGCTGCTTTGCCACTTTACTGGGCGGTTAGTGGGTTGTTCGTTATTGGACAAACGCTTATTTTAAAAAGACAAACGATATAAAATTAAAACTCCAGGAATTTTTCTGGAGTTTTTCATTCCTTATTTTTAGGGTATATAGTAAGAAAGGAGAGATGATTATGTCTGTTAAGCTTAAACGTATATATGAAGATGTAAACGAAAATGACGGTGTAAGAGTGTTAGTTGATCGTCTCTGGCCAAGAGGTGTGTCTAAAGAGAAGGCAAGTCTTGATGAGTGGTTTAAAGAGATAGGACCTTCAACAGAACTTCGCCAATGGTTCAATCATGAAGATGATAAATTTTCAGCATTTACAAAGAAGTATCGTAAAGAACTACAATCTGGCGAGCAAAAAGCAGCATACGACCGATTAAAAGAAATCCAAAAAAATAACGACACAGTGACACTTTTATTTTCTGCTAAAAATGAAACACACAATCAAGCAGTCGTGTTAAAAGATATGTTAGAAGGAAACTAAAATAAGAAAGCGTTAAAAAATCCTGTCTAAATAACAGGATTTTTGTTTCACTATTTACTTATGACCATAAATAAGTTTTACTTCACTATAGTCGTTCTCTTCTCGTGAACTAATAGATGTGATTAAACGAAAATCATCATTAGAGACGAGATAGATGAGTAAATCAAATGGATCGTCTTCATCTTCGTGGTCAATGTCTTGAACCTTTAGATCGTCTACATATTTATCTTGATTGTAATACGGCTCATAAAGTTCTTTTAATTCATCAAGACTCATCGGTGTATTAACGATGAGTAATGCCTCTTCATCTCCCTTTTCTTCCTCTGGTGTAGACTTTTCAACGAGTTCTGGCTCATCTGGAATAGGTAAATCATCTGGGAAGAGTGATGATAACTCTAAATCAGTTGACTGTTCACTGTTAGAAGCATCATTTTCCGCTTCATGATCAGTTGTTTCTTCAGCATTTGCCTCAGTTTCATCTTCAGAATTGTTATCAACGCTATCTTCTGCTTGAGAATCATTACTATCACCGCAAGCTACGAGTAATAGAAGAATAATTGTTATGACGCTTAGTCGGAATCCATTTGTCTTTCGTAAAAAGTACATTTATCTTCCTCCTTGATGTCTACACGCATTGTAACATAATAAATATAGAACCTTTTACTCAAAAAAACAGACTTTATCTCAAATTTATTTTAGGAATAAACGAATGATTAATTATATGATGAGTCTTAATTTAAATTAATATTGAGCATAAAAAAACGCAAACCAATGAAGGTTCGCATTTTTTAGGAAAATTATTTTTTATCTTCGAATTCTATTTCAGTGCCATCAGTGAATTCAATTTCAAGCTCAAATTCTTCATAGTCCGCCGACAAGTCAAAAGCTGCTAACACTTGTTCAATCGCATCTTCTTTACTCGTTTCTTGTGTAATATCTAGCTCTTTTACTTTCGGGAAGATATAGTTAAACGCTTTTAAATCATCTTCAATTTCAAGATCGCTTAATTCATCCTCAACTTCCGCTTCAACACGTCCGTCATCATGATGTTCAATTTCAACTTCAAACTCTTTGTCGTCGCTATATTCAACTTCAAGTTCAAATTCATAAAAGTTCAGCTCTTCCATCATTACTTGCATATCTTCATCACTTTGCGCTTCATCGAGATGCAATTCTTCTTTATCATCTTCATCTGTAGATTCCTCATCTGTTTCTACTTCTTCAGTTTCCGGTTCATCAGATGGTTGTTCAATATCTTCTTTTTCCTCATCGCCACACGCTGTTATAAGTAACAGTGAAAGGAGGAGAGGAAATAAAACGGTGAGCTTTTTCATATCGTCACATCGCTTTCTTATTTAATATGTATAATATTACCGTATAAATAAATGTTAAACACGTTTAATCATTCGTTTTACCCGAGCTGAGAAAATAAGCATACTTAAACCAATAAGTAATAATAATATTCCTATGAAAGAAATAACATTTAACGTTTCACCGACAATGAATACGCCGAGCAACGTTGCTGTTAAAGGTTCTGCTAAAGCAAGTGTTACAGCAGTCGATGAAGGGACAAACTTTAAACCACTAGCGAATAATAAATAAGCAATACCTGTCGCTACAATACCGAGATGTAAGCTGACGATTAGACCTTTCGTTTGCATAATCCACGACATATCAAAAATAAATAAAAACGGTACTAACAATAATGCACTTAATGTAAATACGATGGCTACAACGGATAAAGACGAATAATAATCGACTAAATCACGACTGATAATTGTATAACTAGCAAATGCCAAGCCTGCTCCGAGCGCCATAACAATCCCGAAAGGGTCTGTATAAACCGATTCTTTATTCGTAAATAATAACGTACAACCGATAATTGATAAAATCGTTGATGCCCACCAAATCGTCTGAGGACGTTTTTTAAAAAAAATCCATTCGATAAACCCGGATAAAATAGGCGCACTTCCAATAGCAACGACTGTTCCAACAGCAACACCCGTCATCATAACTGCTGTAAAGAAGAATGGTTGGTAAGCAGCCATACTGAGAG
Source organism: Bacillota bacterium (assembly GCA_035301345.1). Lineage (GTDB taxonomy): Bacteria > Bacillota > Bacilli > Bacillales > Amphibacillaceae > CALAMD01. The sequence continues at coordinate 5,817 of DATGUM010000051.1, read as the reverse complement.
CAGCAAAGAACGTTCGTTTCAGTGGCCAATGTTTCAGTTGTAGTTTTCCAGTGAGTAATATAATGGTTAATAAAAACAATCCACCGACCGCAAGTCTCGTTGCTCCAATCGCAATTGGATGCACACCATCAGGAGCAAGTGCTTGAGCCGTACCTGTCGTACCCCATAAAACCGCAGCTAATAAAACTAAAAATGGAGCAAAGTTTTGTTTCATTGTTTTTACACAAAACCTCCTTTTTAAGCAGTCGTCTAATTATAACATTTTAAAACACAAAAGAAGAAAGAGAATATTTCTCATCACATTTTACGAGATAGATATATCATTCGATAGACAATGGCGTTTTTTAGTCATGATTCTTTTGTAAATGTTATGTTTCATATTAATATTTCTCTAAATGAGCGGAATAATAGGAGTATAAATTTCAGAAAATCGGAAATACTTAAAGGGAATGAGTTTATAATGTCTGTGAAAGAACGATTAACCATTCGAAAAAGAGGACAAATAACTTTTCCTAAATCATTTATAGAAACGTTTGATTGACAAGAAGGAGAGTCATTAGTCATTAGCGCTAGAAATCAATGATAATGGAAATATTACGATAGTATCTTTGCTTCAAATGCCTGCTAGTCAAAATGGTTTTGGACGAAAGAGAGGAGGATAGTTATTTGTATCATATAAAAGTACATTACTTTCGTTGCTAATCCCCATATCAGTCTGAACAAATCCTGTTGTTATCTGGTATTTTTGTGGCAGATAACTTTTCAAGAAACTTTTTAATATTTCTTCAGCTTCTTTTCTTTTTTCACCATTATGAGTTAGTTTGTATACAAAAGCTAGTTCACTCAATGTTTTTTAAAAATTATCTCTATGTAATTTAACATATAGTCTCTTATTCTTTTCTCTATCCATTTCATATTAACCCCTTTCGTATATATCTAAATTAGATAATAATGCTCTAGAAATATATCCCATTACCTTGTTCATATCCACTATTTTATACCTTTTTAAATGAAATCATCCATGGATATATCGTCAAATAATATCCATGGATGATTTTTCATAATGGAAGATACACCAGTAGTGTCACCTGAGTAATCAATTCCTTAGCTTCCTGTAATTTTATTTATTTTCTTCTCTTAATTTTTTCACTATTAATTGATGGGAGTATTACAAAATAAAGCATTACGCAGTCTCGAATATTATGAAATCATACGGAGTTAAAAGAAATGGTAAAAATTTATTATGATAACTCTTCCACCCCATCAATAAACTCATTTCCAATTAAAGATAATTCTAAACTTTCTCTATCAGCAGTAGATAAGGTTAACTTAGCTCGATTTGGCTCACCCGGAAATCCAAGTAAAAGATCGTAAAATGATTTATCTACTTCATTTTGAAATATATACAATGCGTTATAGTCTGTTAAGAATGGAAATTTTGTTTGAATTTCTTCAGGCAAGTACCTCCATCTATAAGCAACATTTGTAAAACCACGCTTTGGCTTTTTTGCAATTGAAGGAATTAACCAATCTCTACCTACCTTTTTTGCTGTTCGAATTTTTCCACGTCTAATCCATTGCCTAACTGTTGTGTCTGCCACATTATTAATTTTAGCAAATTCTTTAACATTTAGATAATCACATTTAACGTCTAATAGGGTTAAGCTTTCAGTAGAAGTCATACTCCAAAGTTCATCAACTTGACTTTCGATTTCAAATTCATTACAAAAATTCAAATTTAACTTTATTCCATCATTCTCTATGGAAAAGTCATAAAACCACCAATTATCTGTTATTTTAGGTAATTGAGTATTATCAAGCGTTCTTTTAAATTTATCAAAAAGTTTCAACATATTATGTTTATGGTTCTCTTCGATTTCATAATCTGCTTCAGAGTAATTCGACTTTATGAAATTCTCAAATTGCTGTTGTATTTCTTCTTTTGTAAAGCTGTGATATTCTGTAAACATCTTTAGTTCCTTCTGCATGAAACCACTCCTTTGTATTGTTGTAATACATTACATTAATTGTATTGCATCAATACATTTAAGTCAACTTAAAACCTCATTTACTTATGATACGGTTCATTACGCAGTATTTTAAATGAGCGATACACTTGTTCTAATAAAATTAACTTCATCAATTGGTGGGGGAATGTCATGTTTGAAAATGAGAGTCGTTCATTTGCTCGTACCAATACGTCTTGACATAATCCGTTAGATCCGCCAATAACGAAAGTAATGTTGTTTTTTCCTTGGAAACTGATCGTTTCAATTTGTTTAGCGAGTTGTTCAGAAGATCGGTGCACGCCAGCAATATCAAGTGCGATGACGTGAGCATCCTGTCTGACCCGTTGCAAAATGCGTTCACCTTCAATTTTCTTAATACGTTCTAGTTCTTTATCCGTTAAACGGTCAGGGTCTTGTTCATCACGTACTTCAATAAGTGATAACGAACAATATGGTTGTAATCTTTTCTTAAATTCATCTATGCCTAATTTCAAATATTTTTCACGAACTTTACCAACACTAATTATTTCTATTTTCAACGTTATTCATCCTTTATGAAAGCCACTTAATAAAACCTTTACCATTATAGCAATGGCTTTGTTATTTGCAACTTTTCAAATTAATCGTATTCCTACTTCAGATTATCATTGCATTTAAAAATCTATTTGATATAGTAGTAATATACTCTTATGAAGAGCAACGGAGGGACGGGCCCGATGAAGTTGCGGCAACCTTCAATGTCATTGAAAGGTGCTAAATCCTGCAAAGTGTACACTTTGGCAAATGAGAGAACATAAAAGACTATTTATCTTTTTGTTCTCAGTGGAGGGCAAAAAGATTTTTTAATGGAAAAGATTAACGGAGGGAAACATTTTGATTTCAATCCACGGTTTAGAAAAAACGTATGCAATCAATGATCATTCAATTCGTGCAGTTGATGATTTAACGTTAGACATTGAAGCTGGAGAAATTTTTGGTGTGATTGGTTATAGTGGGGCGGGGAAGAGTACGTTCGTTCGCTTGCTTAACCGACTCGAAGAACCAACTGCAGGTTCAATAATGATTGATGGAAAAGATATGATGCAATTAAATACAAAACGTTTACGTGAAGCAAGACAAGATATCGGAATGATTTTCCAACACTTTAATTTGCTTTGGTCACGTACGACTGAGCAAAATATCGCCTTTCCATTAGAAATAGCTCGGATGCCTAAAAAAGAACGACAAGCACGCGTGAAAGAGTTAATTAAACTTGTCGGACTTGAAGGTAGAGAAAAAGCTTATCCTTCCCAATTGAGTGGTGGACAAAAGCAACGGGTTGGTATTGCCCGTGCATTAGCAAACAATCCGAAGTTATTGTTATGTGATGAAGCAACGTCAGCACTAGACCCAGAAACAACGCATTCCATTCTTGATTTACTCGTTGATATTAATAAAAAATTAGGATTAACGATCGTGTTAATTACACATGAAATGAACGTTATTCGTAAAATTTGTCACCGAGTCGCTGTGATGGAAGAGGGTAAAGTTGTTGAGACAGGAAACGTCTATCACGTATTCCGTGAGCCACAACATGAAGTGACGAAGCGCTTCATCGGCGAAGTGTTAGAAGATGGTGAGGACGACGAGACACTCGAAGATGTTCTTCGTGAAGTTGATCGTGTCGGTAAAGTTGCGCGCCTCCGTTTTCAAGGGACAGCGACAAATGATGCACTTATTAGTAATATAGCGAAGAAGTTTTCGATTGAAGTGAATATTTTACAAGGAAAAATTACGAAAACGACTTACGGAACTGTCGGTACGTTAGTCATTCAATTAATTGGTGACCGTCGTGAAATTGATGACGTCCTATCATACATAAAAGATGCGGACGTTGTAGTGGAGGTCGTACGAGATGACACTTGACTTTTCAGAACTTAAAATGGATCAATTAATTGAAGCGACGAATGAAACGTTTTATATGACGACTATTTCACTCGTTGGTACGTTTGTTTTTGGCTTATTGTTAGGGTTATTACTTTATTTAACAGATAAAGAAGGCATTTGGGAAAATAAAATCATTAATTTTATTATTGCTACGTTTGTAAATGTTTTCCGTGCCATACCTTTTATCATATTAATTTTACTATTGTTCCCAGTCACACGTGTTTTAGTAGGAACAATTCGCGGTCCTGAAGCTGCACTTCCTGCACTTATCTTAGCAGCAGCGCCATTTTACGGTCGGCTCGTAGAAATTGCTTTAAAAGAAGTGGATAAAGGCGTCGTTGAAGCTGCAAAAGCGATGGGATCTTCAACTGCACGAATTATTTTTCGTGTCTTATTGCCTGAATCAATGCCGGCACTCGTGTCAGGATTAACAGTGACTGCGATATCTTTAATTGGTTATACAGCAATGGCTGGGGCGATTGGTGCTGGAGGGCTTGGAAGTTATGCATATTACACAGGCTTCCAACGTAAGATTTTCGAAATTGTTTTAGTTTGTTCTGTATTAATCGTTATTATTGTTTTCATCTTCCAATTTATTGGAGATTTTATATCAAAAAAAATAGACAAAAGGTAAAGGAGATAGTGAAATGAAGAAATTTTTAGCAATATTTTCATTAGTATTCGTTTTATTACTTGCTGCTTGTGGCGGTAATGATGACGATAACGCATCAGAAGACAGTGGGGAAGCAGAAGAAGATTCAAATGAACCTGTAGAAATTGTTATTGGTGCTTCAAGTGTTCCTCATGCAGAAATTTTAGAAGAAGCTCAACCGTTATTAGAGGAAGAAGGTATTGACTTAGTTATTGAGCCGTATGAAGATTATGTTTTACCAAACGATGATTTAGAGTCTGGTGACATTGATGCAAACTTTTTCCAACATATTCCGTACTTAGAGCAAACAATTGAAGATACAGGATATGACATTACTCATATTGGTGGTATTCATATCGAACCAATTGGAGCATATTCACAATCAATCGATTCAATTGATGATATTGAAGACGGAACAGAAGTTATTTTAAGTAACTCAGTAGCAGATCACGGACGTGTTTTACAATTATTTGAAGAGAATGATTTAATTACTTTATCAGAAGATATCGAAGGTGAAGAAATTACGATTGATGATATTGAAGATAATCCGAAAAACTTAACGTTCTCACCTGATTATGAACCAGCATTTTTACCAGAGATTTATGAGTCTGAAGAAGATGTTCTCGTTGTTATTAACACGAACTATGCAATTAGCGCTGATTTAGACCCAATCACAGATTCAATCTTTAGAGAAGAAGATGATTCTCCATATGCGAACGTTATCGCTGTACGTGTAGAAGATGAAAATAATGAAGCATTATTAACACTCGTTGATGTTCTTCGTTCAGAAGAGATTCAATCATTTATTGAAGAAAAATATGAAGGTGCAATCGTACCTGTTAGTGAGTAAGTTATTTATTAAGCACTCTAGTCTTAGATTAGAGTGCTTTTATTATATTCATAGGTGATGATATAAATGAAGAAAGTGTATCTTATTATAATAAGTAGTTTTTTAATTGTTTTAGCAAGCTGTTCTGAACAAGCTGACGTTTCAGGTATCGTTATAAATATTGAAGAAGACCGATTACTAGTAGCTCAGCAAATGACTGCGGAAGAATATGATGAAGTAAAAGATCAATCTGCAACAGACATTCAAAATAAAGATGTTGAAGGCGAAACGAATTTTGATTTAATCGTTTTAACGTATGAAGGAGATATTGATTCATTTGCTGCTGGCGATGAGATTGACGCGTGGATTAACGAAGGTGTCATGATGTCGTATCCAGCACA
>DATGUM010000050.1:0-10738 GCA_035301345.1 Bacillota bacterium | reverse complement strand
ATTCAACATAAATGTTTCGTTATTTAATCGTGTTAATTTTATCATGTCATATGGTAGGAGTACCTTTAAGAAAAGGTACTCCTCGCCTCCTTATTATCGTTTTAAGTTAACGAGTTCTTGTAATATCTCATCAGACGTCGTTATAATACGCGTGTTCGCTTGGAATGCACGTTGAGCTGTGATCATTTCTGTAAATTCTTCTGCTAAGTCAACGTTAGACATTTCAAGTGACCCTGCGGCGAAATCACCAAAACCATCATCTCCAGGATGACCTTCTGTCGGTTCACCACTATTCGTTGATGGTACGTAAAGATTAGTACCCATCTTTTCCATACCTTCAGGGTTAGCAAAAATAGCTAAACTAATACGTTGGTCACTTTGTAAGTCTCCAGAAGAATCAACGATATTTACTGTCCCGTTCTTACCAATACTAAAACTCTGTGTGTTTTCAGGATCAATTTTAATACGAACCCCGTCATCACCATCTGGATAATTACCATTTTCATCATGTTGTAATAAATAATAACCATCAGCTGTCACAACATATCCTTCTTCATCTAAATAAAAGTTTCCTGCACGCGTATAAAATGTATTTGATGCTTCACTCGGGTTGTCACTATCAACTTCACCAACGCGGAAAAATCCATCGCCTTCAATCGCAATGTCGAGCGCTCTTCCAGTCGGCTGTAAAAATCCTTGTGTATCAACCGTATCAATTGAGCCAACTTGCGCCCCTAATCCGACTTGTCTCGGGTTAATTCCCCCACGTCCACCTTCAGGACCTTGTGCCCCTTGCTCTGTTTGTGACATTAAGTCTTGAAACGTAATACGTGATTTTTTATACCCTGCTGTATTAACGTTTGCGATATTGTTACCGACGACGTCTAATTTCGTTTGAAAACCTCTCATACCTGATATACCTGCATACATTGAACGTAACATATTTATATCTCCTTTAAATGTGAAATCGTTAAGCTGTATCAATCAGTCAACAGCTCTTAGCCTCCCATTTGGGTCCAGCTTAATCATTCATAACGATTGTTCCATTAATATTTGTAAAAATTTTTGATGTTGCTTCTTGTTGATTCATCGCTGTTACGACTGTGTTGTTTTTTGTACTAACGAGTAGTGCAATATCATTAAACATAACGAGCGAATCAGTGACACCTTTTTCTTTCGCTTCTTCCATTTTCAAGCTTATTTTTTCCCATTGTTCGTCACTAATGTGTAAGTTTCTTTCTGTTAGTCGTTGTTGCGCGTGTTTACTCACTCTTACATATTCTTGTGACAAAACATCTTTAAACGATGTATTTGATTTATTTTTTCGTTCGACGACTTTTTCAGGAAATAAATATGCTTGATGTTGTTGCAATTGATGAATCCTATGTGGCATATTTATCACTTCCTTATTAATTACTCATTATCTAGTTCAATTTCACTGTCACTTACTTGCAAAATAGCATCTGCAAATACTTTCTCACCGTTTTCTAGTTCAAGAACAGCGTATCCTTCTTTTTGAGTCACTGACTTCACTTGACTCGTAAACACTTCACTTTCACCTGTCTCAGGATCTTCTTGCTCATATGACACATGTTTACCAATCATATGGCTATACTGAATCACTGGTGAAACTAATTGGCTTTGCACGAGTAAATCAATTGATTTTGTCATATTCATCATTTGTTCTAGTGAAGAAAATGTCGCCATTTGCGAAATAAAATCTTTATCTTCCATTGGATTCATTGGGTCTTGATTTTGTAACTGTGTCATTAAAATCTTCAAAAACTCTTCTTTTCCTAATTCTGGACTCGGCGCACGATTAATTTCGTCATTCCAAAAGAGTGAAGAATCAATTTTTGTCATTACAATTTACACCTCTTCATTTAATAAAAATTGTTCAAAATATGTGGTGAATGATTCATCTTCATCTGCTTCACGCTGTTCATTTTTTTGTTCTTCTGAATAACCTGCTTCGTCTTCATCTTCTTTCAGCTCGTCTTGCTCATTGTTTTCTTGCAATTCTTCAGGAGCAATCTCCCTTTCTTCAATGACGACTTGCTGTGGTGAGAACATATGCTTCAGTTGATGTAGATTTGCTTCAAGCATGTTTCTCGTCGCTTGTGAAGAGACGATGATTTTGACGGTCATTTCACCTTGAACGTCAACGAGTCTTACGATCATTTCTCCTAGATTATCGGGTCGCAACGTAAATGATAACTGGTTAATCCCGCTATTTGGAACGAATAAACGACTCATTTTCACTGACTGTTCTAATTGATTCAACAACTGCGATTCTGCTGTAGACGTTTGGCTTGCTTGATTAATATATAAACTATATTGTTCAACATTTGCCATCGATACGATGTGTGGTCGTTTAGCTGATAGAACAGCGCTATCTTCAATAGATAATGCTTTCATCTGATGAGCGAGCCAGTTCGTAACGTCTTTTGCTGTAACGACAGCATCCTTTTTATACGGATGATTATTCGTTGCGAAACTATTCCTTCGCTTAAAGTTGGCTAAAAGTTGTTGCCAAAGCTTTAAAGACTTTTCATCCATGTCAACTTCATCTGCTGAAACGTCATAATTTCCAGTGACTTGAACCCATTGTTCCATGAGTGATATAAGGTTCATCGCTGAGAAATCTTCCCTATTGCCACTTAAATAATTATTCAGTTCAGATTCAATCGCTTCGATTAGCTCTGCTATTTTAGCTTTATCGCTTTCGCCAAGAGACGCTTGATCAATAAATTCAATGAAATTAATTGATGTTTGAAACGAATCATCTGTATCGTTAAACAGTTCATTCATTTTTGCTAATAGACCTTCGTCGTTTAAAATCATGTTTACTACCTCTGATAAATCCGTTTCTTCTGTTAACGATAGTTCACTCATTAATGCACTTAACAATGATTCATCTTCAGTAAGTAAGTGTTCTAGCAGCTCGGCTAATCCATTTGATGTACCTCTTGACTGCTTATCTTCTGAATCGTTCATTTTCTGCATTAAACTTGCAAAAACGTTACTATCTTTTTTACTCCCATGACTTCTCACTTGATTAAAACTTTGTTGGTTGTTCACTAACATTTGTACCACCTGCACGTTTTTCACCCCCTTTCAAAAAAATGCGACTCATTATTTAACTAAGTTCTCAGTCAACTTTGCAGCTACTTTCGGATCCATTTCTTCTAGGATCTTACCACGAACGTCATTAGATAGTTCATCCATTAATTGTAAAGCGACTTCTTCATCTAAATCTTGGAAAATCTCAGCTGCTTGTTTACTCTTCATTTTCTTAAATGAAGCTGCCATCTTTTTTATTGGATCAGGAGCTGATGCTTCTTCGTCATTGTCATTAGATAGTTGTTCTTCACTTTCATACTTGTTTTCTAGCTTGATAGTCTCTTCTTCTAACTGTTCAATGATAGACTCTAAATTGTTAACCGTTTCTTTCAGTTCAACAATTTCTTCAGCCTGTTTATTAGATTTTCTCTGTTCTTTTTCTAACTGTTCTTCCAGCTCTTCATCCTCTTCCGAAAGGATTACTTTTGATAAAACAGGTATGTTTCTTCCTTTTTCTTTCACCCATTTACCCGCACTGACATCCGTAAATGATAATACGACGAAAACAATGGCTATAACGACAATAAGAGGTATGATTCCAGCAAATAAAATGAGCAAGATTGGATTTGTTTTTTTATCTTTATTTTTAGCCATATGTTCCACCTTTTTGATTCAAATATTGTTGCATAGAGATTTCATCCATAAATGAACGTTCGGATTTTTCAACTATTTCTGCGTGCTCTTTCTTTCTCTTTTCAATAATTGACTCATATTTCTTCATTTCGACGTGAGCTGACGTGAGTTCTTCCTGTTTAATGTTCATCTCATCTCTTGCTCGATTAACAGCTTTTTGAACAGATATGATTTGTTTGTTTAGTGAATCAATATAGTTCATTTGTTCAAGGATGTTTTCAATCGACGTCGTTTCCTGGATGTAAGCTTCGTAAGTTGTCTCAGCAGATTCTTTTTTCTTTAGCAATTCATACAATCGTGTTGCTACTGATTCAAATGCCTCGATAGTCGCTGCATGTTCACGTTGAACATCAAGCATCTCTTGCTCTTTAATTTGCAATATTTTCAATAACGTAGCAACTTGAGACATTACGAATCACTCCCATTTAGTAAAGTTTTCATTTTATCGATTGATTGCTCGAATGTTTCATATTCATCTATACCCTGTTTTAAAAATTGTTGAATAATCGGATAAAAAGATATTGCTCGGTCAATCTCTTTATCAGTCCCTCGCTTATATGCGCCAATTTGAATCAATTCACGATTCGTTTCATACGTTGCTAATAATGAGCGCATGTGTTGAGCTGTTTGTAGATGCTCCTCATCGACAATTTTATTCATCATTCGACTTATCGAACGAAGTGGGTTAATTGCCGGGAATTGTCCACGTTCCGCTAAACTTCTATCTAAAATAAAGTGTCCATCTAATATTCCACGAACAGTGTCAGCAATCGGTTCATTCATGTCATCTCCGTCAACTAAAACCGTGTAAAATGCTGTAATTGTACCCTTTTCACTCGTTCCGGTTCGTTCAAGTAATTTAGGTAAAATTGAGAAGACTGAAGGTGTGTACCCTTTCGTTGTTGGCGGTTCTCCAGTCGCTAATCCAATTTCTCTCTGTGCCATAGCGACTCTCGTCACTGAATCCATTAATAAGTTCACACGATATCCTTGGTCTCTAAAGTATTCACAAATAGCTGTCGCTGTGTATGCACCTTTTATGCGCATAAGAGCCGGTTGATCAGAAGTAGCTGCGACAACAATTGACTTCTTTAACCCTTCTTCACCGAGATCTGATTCAATAAAATCTCGAACTTCTCTCCCTCTCTCACCGATTAGTGCAATGACGTTAATATCTGCTTCACTATTTCTAGCAATCATTCCGAGTAATGTACTTTTTCCGACACCACTTCCAGCAAAAATACCGATCCGCTGACCTTCACCAACAGTTAATAATGAATCAATTGCTCTAACTCCTACTTGAATCGGTTCATCAATCGTACGTCTATCGAGTGGGTTCGGCGGTCGTCTTTCAGTAATATATTCTCTTAATCCACCTGGCAAGTCTGTTTTATCTAACATATTACCTAAAGAGTCAATCGCCTTGCCAATTAATCCACTTCCAATTTGTACTGTTAAAGGCTTTCCTGTCGCTTCAACTAAACATCCGGGTCCAATCTCACTCACTTCAGCATAAGGCATTAAAATAATTCGCTCATTACTAAACCCAACAACTTCTGCTAATATCGGGTCAGTTTTATTTTCAGACGTATAAATATAACAAACTTCTCCGATGTTTGCTGCTGGACCTTCAGACTCAATCATTAAACCAATCACACGTAATACTTTTCCAAACCATTTATACGTATTAGACTGATCAATAGCGGCATAATAGTCTTTTAAATCCACTTTGATTTCTCCTTAGCGACATTCATTAGTGTCTTTCTTATTTCAGTAAGTTGCGTATCAACACTTGCATCTACCTCGCCTAACGGATGTTCGATTATGCAACTGTTCTCTCGTAACGTGTGGTCGACAAATATCGATAATCTCGTCTCGCCATTGAGCAATGTTTCTAGTGCCGACTTTTCATCCATCACTGCTTTATAATTATTCGAATGTAGGAATATTGTGATCGATGATTGATCTTTAATTTCGCTAATCGCACCTTTTACGACATGAATAAATTTTTCTGGAGCTTCACTTATCGATTCTGTTAATATTTTTTCTGAAATATAAATAGCTAAATCGATAATTGTTCGCTCGCTATCGTCTAGAATGCGGTGATACTCTTCTTTTGCGCGTTTAATGACTTCATTCGCTTGTTGCAATGATTCATCATACAATGACTTTCCTTCTTCTTGCCCGAGTTGCAAACCTGCTTCATATCCTTCAGCTTTTGCTCGTTCAATATACGTCTCTTTTTCAGTTGCCCATTCATCTTTTTTTTCGGCTATTTCTTTTTTCGTTTCAGATACTAACGCTTCTTTTTGTTGCTTAATTTCTGCTAGTTTTTTCTCTTGTTGCTTAATTTCCTCGTGTAAACGTTCAATATCATTTTTCAAAATTGGCTCGTTATCTGTTAGAGTTTTCTGTTCTTCTTGACGCGAGACTCGTATCGGTTTAATACTTATCACTCGTTCATTCCTACGTTCGTTTGAATGTAAGTTAGACAATAATATCATCGCCCCCGCCACGAGCTATTATGATTTCTCCTGTTTCTTCTAAACGACGAATAGACGAGACAATTCTCGTTTGTGCTTCTTCTACATCTCGCAGTCTGACAGGACCCATAAATTCCATTTCTTCAGCAAACGTCTCTGCCATTCGTTGTGACATGTTTTTAAAGATAACATCTTTCACTTCATCACTAGCAACTTTTAGTGATAACTTTAGATCCTCATTTTCAACTTCACGAATGACACGTTGTATTGCTCGATTATCAAGAATAACGATATCCTCAAATACGAACATTCGTTTCTTGATTTCTTCAGCAAGTTCCGGATCTTGTATTTCCAGTGAATCTAGGATCGTTCGTTCAGTACTTCTATCAACACTATTTAACACTTCTACGACAGCCTCAATACCACCTGTCTGTGTGTAGTCTTCAGTTAAAGATGAAGAAATATTTCTTTCTAGCACTTGTTCTACTTGACTAATAATCTCTGGTGAAGTTGAATCCATCATTGCGATTCGTTTAGCTACTTCTGCCTGCATATCTTGTGGTAGTTCTGATAAAATTTGTCCTGATTGTTCTGGGTCTAAATAAGACAGAACGAGAGCGATTGTTTGTGGATGCTCACTCTGTATGAAATTCAACACTTGATTCGGATCAGCATTTCTAGCAAAGTCAAACGGCCTCACTTGTAAAGACGACGTCAAGCGGTTTATTATATTTGATGCTTCTGTCTTACCAAATGCTTTTTCTAAAACACTTTTAGCATACTCAACACCACCTTGAGTGATGTAATCTTGCGCTAATGCGATCTGATGGAATTGTTCTTGAACATCTTCTTTTAATTCTGAATCGACACGTTTAACAGTAGAAATTTCTAAACTAAGTTGTTCTATTTCTTCATCAGACAAATGTTTGTAAATTTGTGCTGATACGTCGGGTCCAAGAGATATTAAGAGGATGGCCGCCTTTTGTTTCCCTGTTAATGCTCGTCTATTTCTTGACACGTCTCATCCTCCTCCTAGTCTTCTGACATCCAGCTACGTAGTAATTTAGCAAAATCTTCTGGGCTATTTTGTGCCATTTTCTCCAGTTGTTGCTTCCTTATTTCTTCTTCTGTCTCAGGTCCTGCATCTAAATCCGGGACAGTCGGTGTTTCTTCTGCAATTAAAGTTTCTTCTTCATAGACTTCTTCTACTCTTCTTCGTCTGAATATAACAACGAGTAAAATAACAATTCCTAACAGTAATATTGCTCCTATAATATACAGCCATAGCGGTATTTGTGATGCGAGTTCACCCGGCATATCTTCTCTCCCTGTAAACTCTTGAAAAACGATAGATGTTTTATCTTCTGGAGTAATCTCACCATAACCTTTATCAATAGATGTCGTTATAATTGAATTGAGAATCGACTCAATGCCTTCTTCAACAGTAAGTTGATCTTGTTGTGATAAAAGCTGTACTTCATCACCATCACTACTAACAACACTATTAATAGCTACTTGTATACCAAGGTCACGAATTTTATACGGACTTTCTACGATATCTTTTCTTATGTGGTTAAGTTCATTATTTATCGTTTCTTTTACTAATTCATAATCGCCATCACCATCTGCGACATTTGCTTCATACCCTGGAATATCTTCCTCTCCCGTACCAGGAACACCACCGACTACCTGATTACCTGAGTATGTTTCTTGTACCGTTTCAATACTAACTGGAATACCTTCCATATTTTCAATATCGACTGGATCAACGAGCTCTTCGATACGATTTTCTTGAGCAAAATCAACATCTGCTGTAACAGAGACAATCACACTATCCATACCGACCATTGAGCCGAGCATTTGTTGCACACGTCGTTGGATATCTTTTTCAATATCTTTTTTAACTGTTTGATGATACGTGTAATCCTCCATACCCGTTGCAGTATTAGACAATGACTTATCATAATATTCAAAGTACTGATTCATAATAACGATATTTTCTTCTGGTAAATTAGGTACAGCTTTGGCAACTAAATGATACAAAGAGTTAATTTGCCCTTCTTCAAACTCATAACCTAATTTAGTATGTAATACAATTGACGCACTTGCTTCGTCTAATGACTCATTCACGAATATAGTATCTTCAGGCATATTAATCATAACGCGTGCATCTTCTATTCCATCAATGCCCTTCATTAAATTACCTAATTCTGTTTGCATTGCATCGAGTTTCATAATATTAAATTCATTATCAGTTATTCCCCACGAAGCATTCTCACTAAAGAAAGAATAGTCAATACTTCCGCTGTTTGGAATCCCTTGTCCCGCCAATTCGACAAGCAATGATTCGACGTCTGCACTCGGCACACTAATTGCCGTACCATTTTCTTCAATTTGGTAGGGGATGCCTTGTGTATCTAATTCCTCTTTAATTTGACTAACTTCTTGTACGGATAAATTGTTGTAAAGTGGCACGTAATTTTTGTTAGTCGTAAAATAAACGAGACCGACAATAAGCAATAAGCCAATAACAACAGAGCTTATTGAAGCTATTTTTTGCTTCTTCGTTCGCGCTTGCCAGTACGTCTTAACAAATTCAATTGCTTTCCGCATGTTTTCCTTCATATATTCCCCACCAGATCTTTAAAATAATCTCTTTATAAAAACAAAAAAATAATCGATAACTAAACTTGCATTCTTGAAACTTCTTCGTAAGCATCGAGTACTTTTCGCTGAATTTGTGTTGCTGCTTCAACGGTAATACTCGCTTTTTGCGCAGATATCATCACGTCATGTAAATCATCAATTTTCCCTGCGGCTAACATCTCTGTTTTCATATCCGCTTCTTTTTCTACTTTATTAATGTGTTCTAATGATTGTTGTAACACTTTTGCAAATGATTGCTTATTATTAACGTCATTTACTTTATTAAGTTCCTTATTTAGAGGTTGTAAATTGACGTTTGAAAGACCTTGTACATTCATCGTTGTTCCTCCTTACTTCCCAATTTCTAAAGCTTTCATTAACATTCCTTTATTTGCGTTTAAAGATGTAACGTTTGCTTCATAAGAACGAGTAGCACTCATTAAATCAACCATTTCCTTTAACGGATCAACGTTTGGTAGTTCTACATATCCTTCTTCATTCGCATCCGGATGTTCCGGATTATATTCAACCTTAAATGGCGTTTCATCATCAATAATATTACTGACACGAACGCCTGTCGTCTGATTAGTTTCAGACTTACTCATTGCCTTACTTAAAAACGATTTGAAATTATTACTTCCTGGTTGAAGTGTAACCATCTTTCTTCTATATGGTTCAAATTCACCGTCTGCATTCATAACTGCACGTGTCGTTTGTGAATTTGCGATATTTGACGAAACGACATCCATTCTTAATCGTTGTGCAGTTAACGCACTAGCATTTATATTAAAGCTATTAAAAACTGACATAATTAACTACCACCTCTTAGCACTGTCTGAATATTTCCAAACTTTCCGTTTAAACGATCAACTAATACTTGATAATAAATTTGATTTTTTGCAAGTTCGCTCATCTCTTTATCTATATCTACATTATTTCCATTATTGTTATAATCGGATTGTCGTTTTGTTTTCACTTGGAATTTATCGTTATCCCCCACAAACGGAATATGTCTCTCATGCGTTCTCTTAGCAGATATTTGTCTATCTATTTCATTAGATAAAATATTTTTAAATGGAATTTCTTTCGCTTTATAATTTGGGGTATCAATATTAGATAAGTTATTTGAAATAACTTTATTTTTTGCGGTAGAGTAGTCTAAGGAGTTGTTAATTATATTTGTCGTGCTATCGAATAATTGCATGTTTTTCCCTCCAGTCAATGGAAACATTTTTAATACGATTTTTAGTTTTTATAAAACATTAAATGTTTTTTCATTTTTACTTCACTCTTAACATTTATTGCCGATAAATGAATAAACATGACTATAAAAGATGCATGTTTTATTCATGTTGTACTATTATTAATTGTAATTTATATATGTCTTAATGTCTACCTATTTCAAAGCATTTTTACCTTACCACTTAATCTTGTGAGTTTATACCTATCATTCGGCACTTCACACCGATTTTTAATAGTCCATTATGATTAATTATAGCGTTTTCTCGCATATTTATAAAAATAAAAATGTCTTTTTTGTTAAACTTCCATTTGAGATTTGACGAATTTTTAAATAAAGAGTGGCCAAACTGTCAACAATTATAATTATTAATATTTATAAGAAAAATAAAAGGTAATTTCAGTGAGTTGATATGCTCCCCCTAAAGTAGACACTTAAAAAAACAAAACTACTTTAGGGGGATTTTTATGCGTTCCAATAATAAACACTCAGCTGAAGAACTTGAAAAATATATCCATTTATTCCTCGAAGATGGAATAAATTATAAGCATTTAAAAAACAATTATGGTCTACAATTGAGTCAATCAAAATTTAGGCTTAGGGTTCTACAATA
>DATGUM010000049.1:0-16175 GCA_035301345.1 Bacillota bacterium | reverse complement strand
TGCTTTCCCGCAATAAACGTTTAAGCCTATCTTCATGTGTAAATTAACTTGAACGAAAGAAATGTACAGAGACGTCTGCGGGAATAGCCGTATCCGAAAATCCCTAATACCGACACGCCAGTGGAGGGATTAGAAGTTGATGGTGCGAAGAATGCACTTCAATTCTTCGTGGACAAGCGAAGGACATTTCTGAAGTGGAAACTTTACACAATAAGTAGGGCATAGTCCCACAAATATTTTACTCATACTAAGTGATTTTTATTAACGTGGAAGTTGTTTTAAATGAAATATTTTCACACGAAAAATAATTACTCGTGTATAGTCTCTTTTGTTTGTTCAAGTAAATCGTAAGTGGTAAAATATAAGTATAGTGAATATTCAGTCTATTTACTTGAATCTTTTTCTTATACCACTATAGGGGTGTATATCGCAGAATCTCCTTACAGGAATATTGAGTGTTAAAAAAATATTAAGGAGTGTTATTATGGGACGTTTAAATGGTAAAGTCGCATTTATTACTGGTGGTAGTTCAGGAATAGGTAAAGCAATGAGCTATTTGTTCTCAAATGAAGGGGCAAAAGTAGTTATTGCTGATATTAATAAAGAAGCAGGAACGAAAGTTGTCGAAGAAATAACAGGCAACGGAAAGGACGCTGCATTTGTCGAGTTAAATGTGACGAGTGAGGAACAATGGGAAGCAGCGATTAATGAAGCAATTGATCACTTTGGCTTTATTAGTGTTGTCGTCAATGGTGCAGGTATTGGTGGTGACGGTAAGTCCATTGAAGAAACAACATTAAGTGATTGGGATAGAATTATAGATATTAATTTAAAAGGTGTTTATTTAGGAACGAAGCATGCAATTATTTCGATGAAAAACAATGAGAAAAATTGCTCAATCATTAACTTATCATCAATTGCTGGGCTAGTCGGGGACGACCAACTCACGATTTATTCTGCTAGTAAAGGTGGCGTTAAATTATTAACAAAATCATCAGCGCTACACTGTGCTAAATCTAGATATTCTATTCGGGTAAATAGTATTCATCCAGGGTATATTCGAACACCAATGGTTGACGAATTCGTCGCTGGCGATGAAGAAGCAATAAAAGCGATTGATGCGATGCACCCTGTAGGTCATATGGGTGAAGCGGATGATATCGCATTTGCGGCTCTTTACTTAGCGTCTGATGAATCAAAATTCGTTACAGGCTCTGAGCAAGTTGTCGATGGTGGTTATACGGCTCGTTAACATCGAGTGAAGTCATAAAAATAAATGATTTAGTTAAGCAAAGCAGTTCGACATTTAGAGCTGCTTTGTTTTTTTATTTGATCCGAAATATATTCTTAAAACATTTAAGTGAAGGACTTACTAAGCGAAAATAGTGACTTATCGATTGTTTACTGTTATATTTCTTTAAGGTTATTTAACCACAAGAATATGCATACATAAGAGATAGGTGGATATATAGCAATGAAAATAGTAACTGATGATATACAAAGTTATATTAATTCTCCAGAAAAGCAGGAAAAGCTTTACAAACGAACGTTATTTATCGTCGTTTTATCACAAATTTTCGGAGGAGCAGGCTTGGCCGCAGGAATTACTGTTGGCGCGCTTTTAGCTGAACAAATGTTAGGGACAAATGCACTTGCTGGTTTACCAGCTGCTTTATTTACGTTAGGTTCAGCAGGTGCTGCACTCGTCGTCGGAAGATTGTCCAATGGATTTGGGCGAAGGACTGGACTGGCAACAGGTTTTATCGTCGGAGGTATTGGTGCTTTTGGTGTCGTAATTGCAGCAGTTGTAAATAGCGTTGTTTTGTTATTTATATCATTACTCGTCTACGGAGCAGGAACGGCAACGAACTTGCAAGCGCGTTATGCTGGAACTGATTTAGCTTCAGAAAAGCAACGAGGAACAGCAGTCAGTATAGCGATGTTCTCAACGACATTTGGTGCTGTTGCTGGGCCAAATCTCGTGGACGTAATGGGGAACGTTGCGCGGTCGATTCACGTACCAGAGTTAGCAGGGCCATTTATTTTATCTGCGGTCGCTTACATCGTAGCAGGTTTGTTTTTATTCATCTTTTTACGTCCAGATCCGTTTCTAGTGGCCCTGAAAATGAATGAAAAGAATCAAACTATTCATGAACAAAGAAGCGCCTCAGAACGCACTTCCATTAAAAAACTTATTATTGCCGGAGCTATTATTATGGTTTTAACACAAGTCGTTATGTTAGCGATTATGACGATGACACCTGTACATATGGGCTCTCACGGACATAGTTTGCGTGCTATTGGACTCGTCATCGGCTTTCATATTGCAGCAATGTATTTACCGTCACCACTTACAGGTATACTCGTTGATAAGTTAGGTCGCTTTACGATGGCGATTGCATCTGGAATGACACTTCTCGCTTCAGGGGTCGTTGCAGCATTAGCACCAGGCGAGTCATTAGCTTTCATGAATGTAGCACTTATTTTATTAGGTCTCGGTTGGAACTTCGGTTTAATTAGTGGGACAGCACTCGTTGTTGACGCTGCAGAACCGTCAACACGGGCGAAAACACAAGGGACGATTGATGTATTTATTGCTTTAGGTGGCGCAACAGGAGGAGCAATGTCTGGTATGGTCGTTGCTGGAGCAAGCTTTGAACTTCTATCAATTGTTGGCGGTCTTATATCGCTCATACTTATTCCAGTCGTTTTATGGTCGCGACACGGGAGTAGAAAAAACGTTAACGTAACGGTTAAATAAACAAATAAAAGTAAACACTGCTAGCGCGTGGCATCACCGCGTATAGCAGTGTTTTTCGTTTAGTTTATAATAAAAAGGGTATATTTTTCATAACGTTTAAAACTTAAAAAGACCTGCGGTAATATGTCAAGTTGAAAATAAATAACTATTCAGTTATCAAGGTCCAAACTACTAAAAAAAGCAACACAAAGCTAAGCCAGTTAATATGTGGAAATTACTGGTAATTATTTAAAGGATTTAGAAGCTAATTATGCTTCATTTATTTCGCTCCTTTTGGGCGTGTAAATTTGGTTTTTGCGTAGTAGCGCATCTACCAAACGCACAAATTTTCTTGCAGTTAAGACGAGGGCTCTTTTATGTTGATGTTTCGGTACTTCTTTATATTTTTTCGTGTAATAATCACTGAATTCAGGAATCTGCCTTCTTACCGAGTTGGCGGCTTCAACCAAGTAATAACGGAGATACTGATTTCCATTACGCGATAATGAAGTATTATCTGCTGTAAAGCGACCAGATTGGCGTTTACGCCAATAAAGACCTGCATATTTAGCAATTTTTGTCTCATCTTCAAATCTTTCGATTTGTCCGATTTCAGCGATGATTCCAGCTGTAAACACGGGACCGATGCCAGGTATTGTTTGTAGCGTTTGGGGCACAGCTTTCATAATGCGCTCAATTGATTTATCAAGCTCTTTGATTTGTTTTTCAAATGTGCGAATCAAAGTGATAGAAGTGCCCAAAATGGTATCAATAGAATCTTCAACAACCTTATCTAACCGATAGGAGGTACGGGCTGCTTTTTGAATGGATTTGGCAACCAGTTTGGCATCCGGGAATCTATTTTTACCCTTTTCCCGCAAGTAATCAGCCAGGTCTTCCAAAGATATTTGAGACAGTTCTTCTAGGCTATAATATTCTTGAAAAAGATCCATCATTGCTTTACCAAATACGGATGATTCAACATCTTCCGTAAAAGTATTACATTTATAGCTCAAGTATTGAAGAAACCGTTGCTTTTCTTGTGTGATTTGTCGAATGATTTGATAACGAGCACGTGTTAACTGTTGTAGAGCAACATACTGCTCCTCTTTTACAACAGACATTGGCAAACGCCCAAATCGCATATAATCAGCAATGACAAAGGCATCAATTTCATCCGTTTTATCCATGTCACTATAGCTCTTTTTAAAGTTAGCTATTTGCTTAGGATTCATTACAAATACTTGCCCACCAAGTGCTTGAATGGACTCATCATTGTGTAAAAACATAGATGGATGAAAACTATAGACGCTGGTAGATTCAAGGCCAATTCGTAATTCACTGACAGATTTCCCTTGAAGAGCGTTTAGGATCTTATCTCTTAACTGGGTAGCACCAGGCAAGTCATTACCTACAGTGAAGGAACTCAATTTATCTCCTTCACCGTTTAAAAAACAAGCCTTGATATCAAAAGAACTTACATCTAAACCAACAAATAATTTCATAGGATTAACACTCCTTTCGATTTAGAATCATTGGAACGTACTTCTTGGACGCTCTGAGATATCCCTAGTGTGAACGTCGATCGGCAGCCTCGTTTATGAGTACTATCCTTGCATCGAATGCCGCCCTAGAGCTACTAACATCTAGGTTCGAACCGCAAGGTGTACAGCCTGCGTGTATGAAGGTCGAAACGTACACTGGGAAACAGTCTTTCTATGTGGTTATGCCCACAAGGGTGAAAAGAATTGTCCCAAATGATCCTAAGATCATTATCTAGGAACATCACAGAACGTCCAAGCGATTTGAAAAAAATTATGGTAAGTTATTAAAGAAATAATAGGCTCAAACTGAAGCCTAAATATACTATACGAGGGTGAGACGAATGTTAATTGCAGAAGAACTATTTTTACTTTCAATGGACCAGAAGAAAAACGTACCTTACTTTCGAACGAACTCTTCATTAGCGTATAGTTTAGTCGGTTCACTTTTGGCTGAATTGATGTTAGAAGGAGATGTTGATGAAGTGCAAGATAAAATAATCATTAATAATCGCTCGAACGATCATCCGTTACTTCAAGAAACGTTACATATGTTAGAGACGAAACCTAATCAAACGATTGAATACTGGGTGTCAAAATTAGAAAGTCTTCATCGAAATATTAAAAAGAAAGTTGCTCGTCAATTAGAGAGCAATCGATGTATTCGTATTGAAAAAAAGAAAGTGCTCGGGTTATTTAAAACAGAGAAATATCATTTAAAAGAAGAACGAGCCATTGAAGATTATCGTGAGCAATTTCGTCAAGTTTTAGAAAAAATGGATGATTCGGATTCATTTACTCAGCAAGAAGAAAGGACATTGATTTTACTATCATTCGTTCATGTGAATGAATTGTTAGATATCGTCTTTGATGATAAGCGTGAAGTTTCTTCTATTAAAAAGAAACTCAAACAATCAAAAGATCACTTACCTGTATCAAAAGCTGTGAAGGCAACAATTGATACAATTACTGTCGTTATTATGGCTGCGTCTATTGCAGCAACATCTTCCTCAAGTTCATCATCATAATCATTAATGGATAGATTTTTTAAACATATATTGTCTAGTAACAGTTGTTGTTAATACGTGTGTTTTAACATATTATTAGTAGTAAATGACTAAGGAAGTAGGGACGTCATGAACTTTCATAAGCATCCGACAATGTATGTTAATCATATTGATTTACAAGTAACTGATTTACAACAATCTATCTATTTCTACGAAGAAGTGATAGGATTTGCAGTTAAAGAAAACTTGGAGAGCCAAGCGACTTTAACTGCAAATGGTTATGACATTTTATTAACACTTATCGAAGGCGAGGAAGGTGCCGGGAGACACATACGCACGACAGGGCTTTATCACTTCGCATTACTCCTACCTGAAAGAAAAGACTTAGCTCATATCGCTAAATATTTTGTTGAAAAAGGTGTTCGTTTCGGTTCGGGGGATCACTCAGTGAGTGAAGCCCTTTATTTATCTGATCCTGATGGGAATGGTATCGAAATTTATGCTGACCGTGATTTTAGTTCGTGGGACTGGAAAAATGATGAAGTATCAATGGTGACAAAAGCTGTTAATTTCGAGGCCTTATTATCGGTTGGTCGTGATAGCATTTGGGACGGCTTACCGAATGATACGGTGCTTGGACACGTTCACTTACAAGTGAGTGACTTACGTGCTAACGAATTATTTTATGTGGATGGTTTAGGATTTGAAATTGTTAGTCGTTTTGGTGACTCGGCATTATTTGTTGCAGATAATCACTATCACCACCATCTAGCATTTAATACGTGGGCGGGCAAACACGTGAGACACCGACAATCTTTTGAACCTGGTCTCATTTCACTAACTGTTGTTTTTCCGAATAAAGAGATAAGAGAAGCGGCTATTAATCGGCTGAAAAAAACGAATAACGACATCTTTAGAAAAGAAGGAATTATTTACGCGATTGATCCATCTAAAGTTAAAGTCATTTTATCTATCGTTAAAGATTAACGATTTGTCTAACAAAGACTCATCCTTATTGACTACTAAATAAGGCTTATTTAAAGTCGTCAATGATTAAAAATAGTCTTTCAAAATATTTCACTAGGACTTCAGTATTTGTTATACTATATATATCCTTTAATTGTAGGTTAAATGACCCGTTATTTTTGTATGTTTAATCGTATATTAAGTACGTTTATCATGTGAACCTGTCGAGCTACTATTTAAGTAGCATTTTTTAGTAGAAAAAATTAATTAAGTTAATGATGTTATTTGTTAAAAATAGAAATGGAGTGATTTTATTGAAGGGTGTTTTTAATTTTAGAAGTATTCGTTCAAAAATGTTAGTCGGCTTTATATTAGTTCTTTTACTCGTCGTTTTCTTAGGTAGTTACGTTTATTATGTTTTAAATAATAACAACGACGTAGCTGAACAAATTAAGGAAACAGAATTACCGTTACTTATTGCTGATGAGAAGTTAGCTCTCACAATGCTTGATCGGGTGAGCTCAGCGCGTGCATACATATTAAGCGGAGATGAAGTTTATAAAGACATATTCATCGCTGCTGAAGAGGAATCAGAGATTTATGAAGAATTTATTTTAGAAAAAGCATATACAGAAGATATGGCTCAATTAATTGAAGATACAGATGAATGGGAACAATACATTTATTCAGATGTTTTTAAGCCGTTTGAAGCAGGAGATACAGATATAGCAAGTGAAAATTTACAAAATGCAGATTCATACGTCGGGACTTTAATTGATGGTTTTCAAGGTCGAGCAGAGTCAAGAGAAGGTACAATTATGGAACTTGAAGAGCAAGTTTTAGCAGATGGACAACGAACAACAGTTATTGTAGTCATTGTAAGTATTTCAGTTGTTATCCTTGGATTATTGATTGCATCTATAACTGCACGTTCTATTGCTACGCCATTAAGGGTAGTGACTGAGAGAATGGAAGAAATTGCGGCGGGAGATTTAAGTCAACCAGCTTTACAGTCACATTTAAGAGATGAAATTGGTCGTCTCGTTCATTCAACGAATACGATGAGTGAATCAACGAATAATATGCTCAAGCAAATCAATAACGTTTCAAATACTGTGACAACACAGAGTGAGAATCTCACGCAAGCATCGAATGAAGTAATGCAAGCAACAGAGCAAGTAGCTATGACGATGCAAGAATTAGCGACAGGTACAGAATCACAAGCATTTAACGCTTCAGATTTATCGTCGACGATGGCTACATTTACGACGACTGTTCAAGAAACGAGTGAGGACGGTAATTTCGTCCAAGAGTCATCAGAAGAGGTCTTAGAGATGACGAATGAAGGTATTCAAGTAATGGATCAATCAACGAAACAGATGCACCAAATTGATCAAATCGTACATGATGCAGTTGTTCGTGTTGAAGGCTTAGATGAACATGCGCAAGAAATTTCACAGCTCGTTTCTGTCATCCAAGACATTGCAGAGCAGACTAATTTATTAGCTTTAAACGCAGCTATTGAAGCAGCGCGTGCAGGTGAGCACGGACAAGGGTTTGCTGTCGTAGCAGATGAAGTAAGAAAGCTTGCTGAACAATCATCACAGTCTGTCACGAACATTACAGATATTGTTCACCGTATTCAGGATGAATCACAAACGGTCGTTTCATCGTTACGTGACAGTTACGAAGAAGTAGAGCAAGGGACAAAACAAATTGAATCAACAGGAGAAACATTTACACATATTACAACAGCAGTAACGAGTATGGCAGATCGTATTAAGTTAACAGTTTCTAAGTTAAACGAAATTACAGAAACGACGAAACGAATGAACAGCTCAATTGAGGACGTTGCTGCTATATCTGAGCAGTCAGCAGCTGGCGTAGAAGAAACGTCTGCAGCATCCGAAGAGACGAGTTCGTCTATGCAAGAAGTTGCGGCAAGTTCAAAACAGTTATCGCATTTAGCGGAAGAACTTAATGGACTCGTCCGACAGTTTAAACTGTAAATCATTTAAATGAAAAGTAAATAAAACCGAAGTCATTACCTAACGAAAGAGTATGTTAATCTCTATTCAAACGGTTAGTGACTTCGGTTTTTTGCTGCACAATTATTTTTTCTTATTTAATTTTCTAAGTAGTTTAACGACTGTTTTAGCAACTTTTGTCGTACTCTTTGGGTTTTGCCCTGTGATGAGTCGTCCATCCTTCACGACTTTTGTTAAGAAAGGTATTTTATTCTTACGGTAACGAGCGCCTCTTTTTTTCATTTCTAATTCTAAATTAAACGGAACAAACTTTTCAACGTTAGCTAACTTTTCTTCGCGCCATGAATAACCTGTTACACGTTTTTTATGAATGAGATATTGTCCGTTTTCATGTTTAACGTTTAGTAAACCCGCGGAGCCGTGACAAACGGCGGAAACTACTTTTCCTTTATCATAAAACGTTCGGATTAACGTTTGTAATTGTTCGTCATTTGGGTAGTCAAACATGACGCCGTGTCCTCCGGTTAAATAAATTGCGACATAATCATCGACATCAATATCTACAAATGATTTCGTATTGTTGAGCAAATCGCGAAAAGCGGTATCTTTATATTGATTCGTTACTTTTCCTTTTAAACCAACAGCACTCGCCATGTGAGGCAGAATGAGACTTTGAGGGTCGAGTGGAACTTTCCCGCCTGCTGGACTAACGATATCAGCTTCATAGCCACCTTCTTTAATAACTTGCCAGAAATGAACGAGTTCTCCTAACCATAATCCTGTTTTAAACCCAACGTCATCAAAACTATCTACATTCGTCGTGACGATTAAAATTTTGTTTGACAATTCCCGATGTCCTTTCTATAAAAACGCACATTTAACATCTAGTTTTACTTATATATTTAGTATAACACGAGTGTTAATCGTTTAAACGGTCAATGTGTAGGGAATCATTTTGTGATTGAAACGTTTGTAAGTCGCTTATGTTTTCTGCGACTGGGTTTCCTTCAATCATGATCGTGTCTAAATTCGGTAAATTGTTTAATGGCTCTAATGTACTTATTTGATTGTTCATTAACGCTACAGCTTCTAATGAATCTAAATGTTTTAACGGACTAAGATCTGTTATTTTATTATCAAAGATGAGCAAGGTTTTTAGATGATCTAGTTCCTTTAAAGGATCAATGGATGAAATGTCATTTGTTGATGCGTTTAAAACTTCTAATTCTGTTAAGTCTCCTATAAAGTCTAAAGAATGTAAATGTGTGCTAGCTACGTTTAATTCTTTTAATCGTGAAAGCTTTTTGATCGGTTCCATTGATTCAACGGGATTAAACGACAGATCAAGTCGTTCTAAATGACTTAAGTGTTGCAGTGGCTTAATCGACGTAATATTTGAAGAAGCTATGTTTAAATCTTTTAGTTGTTTTTTATCTGATAAAGCTTCAATTGATTCAATCGTTGAATGTTGGTCATCAATTGTTAACTTTTCTAGTTGATCAAGTGGTTGAATAAAGCTTAACGTGTTTATATCTGTTACTCTGACTTTAGCCTCTTTTAAATGTGTGATGTTATCAAAAAAATCTGTATTTGTTCGATCGAATAGATGAATGTGTAACACGTTGAGATTTGTTAAATTTTTAAGTGGCTCAAAGTAGTTTTCACGTTGTTCTTTAGAACTCAATCGATTGATCATGTATAGCTCTTCAAGGGTTGTTTTATCTGATAGTGGCGATAAATCTTTAACATCATGCTCATTAATGTTTAATCGCTTTAAATGATTTAAGTTTTCAATAGGTGTTAAATCATCGATAGAGTTACCGGCTAAATAAAGTACTTTCAACTGTTCGAGTTGAGCAATTTCTTGAGGAATCTCATCTAAACTGTTGTCCGTTAAATATAGTTCCTCGAGTTGAGGTAGCTTTTCTAAAGGAGAGAAGTCTTTTATTTGCTGACCAGATAAATGGAGTTTCTTCAGTTCAGTCATTTGTTCTAAAAGAGAAATGTCCTCTATCCGATTTTCTGGTAAACCAAATCCGCCGCCCGACTCATCACCCGTAAAGTAAGATAAATTAAGCGTTTCAAGTTGTGTGAGCTTCTTAAGTGGCTTTATGTTTGCAACTTCGTTCCCAGTGACTGTTAAATGTTTTAAATTTTTTGCGTGTTGCAGCCCTTTTAGCGTTTGAACTTCTTTTTCATTTGATAAATCACTGACGTAAAATAGTTCTGTTAACTCTTCTAAATCCGATTTGTTCGGACGTTTTTTATCATTTATTTCATGTTCTAAGTTTAGTTCAGTTAAAATTCCTTCACGTAAGTATTTATCTTTTATTGGGGAATGAAAAAATTCCGCATAGATAATGTAAAGATCAAACGTGACGAAAATGATGACTGCAATTATTAATAGTTTGTTTTTCACAATAATCACCTTTGAAAAGTATTATAGCGAAATTGGCTTGTAGATGGAAGAGGAGAAAGTAGGATGAAAACCCCTTTGCTATTTTGCAAAGGGGAGAATGACTACTGCTTTAAATCGTCAGGTAATTCGTCTTCACTCACTTCATCGTAAGAGGTGACTTCGCCTTCCTTATCTAAATATATCTTTAAGTAAGCACCTTGTTTTAATTCTTTTGCTGCTGAAAATTCAATAGACTTCTCATCGTTACTATCGGTATATGCTATGCCTTTATAAACGTATCTTTCAATGACTTCACCATTATCTACGGTTGTTTCTTCTACGTCACTTGGATCTGTAATCTCGTAGTAAACGTGTTCTTTACCTAAGCGGTTAAAGTCGATCGTTATGAAAGCAATAATAGCTCCGATGAATAACACGGCTATACTCATAACTATAATAAACTTTTTATTCATATTTATCCCTCCGACTGCGTTTGTAAAATTGTTTTGTTAAAGTTAAATACTGTTACGAAAAAGTAAATCGCGTAAATGGCTGTGTATGCTTCCATCCAAATAATAACCGGAATGAGGAAGTCCATCATTAACAAGTTTGACGTTGCAATGAGTGCAACAGTTCCGTGAGAAAGACCTAATAAAAGTGGCACAGCAAAAACAACACCGATTTGTTCACGAACGGTTTTCCTCATATCTTTATTCGTGACACCAAGTTTCCGTAAAATGTTGTACTTCTCTTTATCTTCTTCAGCTTCGGTTAACATTTTAAAGAAAATGATGCTACCTGTTGCTACGAGAAAGACGAGTCCGAGAAAGCTACCGACAAAAAGCAGTGTTCCTGATGATTCAATGGCTTTTTTATAATTAGCTGTAGCGCTTGAGAAGTCTTCTGTCGTTGCTGCTAGTTCGTCAGATATTTCTAATTGATTTTTAAAGTCGTCCATTTGTACTGCCTGAATAAGCTTCTCATCTGCATCTAGTTGATCGTATGGATCGTTTGCCATAACAATTGCACTACCACCAAGTGTTTCAATATTAAACAACGCATCTGTGTAAAAGTGAGCAACCGTATAGTCTTCATCATTTATTGTTATATGTGATAACTTTTCGTCCCATTGTTCATTAAATAACACGTCAATCATAAATATTTCATCACTTTTAAGTGAACGCGCCTGTTCCCAGTCTAAATTATTTGTTAAATCACGAAAGGCTTGCTCGTTAATGACTGTATATTCTTTTTCGTACGTATCATGTTCAATACGCACTGTTTTACTTTTAAAAGACGTTTGTGATTGTATTTGTTCCGAGTCAATTGTTTGTTCGTCACCTTGCCACATAAACGTATAAGGTGCAAATTGTTGAACGTCTTTTTCGGCATTGTAATAGACGCCAAATACTGCTCCACCTGCTGTTATCGTCGTCGCACTTAGAACGGTAATAATTGTTAACGTTTTAGCATTTCCTTTTATTCGGTATAAAAGTTGTGAAGCTGTCATCATGTGTAATCCGCGCCACGCCCAGTGCGGATTATTTTTTAGACGTGTCAGTATATAAACGAGTACGCTGTTAAATAATAAATATGAACCTAAAATCGTTAATCCGATAATGATCATAGGTGTCATTAATCCGAACACTTGCCAGATGCTAGAGTCAACAATTGGTTGTAAGGCAATAAAGTATCCAGCAGCTAACGATAAAATACCTAATGAAGCAGTGATAAGATTTGCTTTAGGTAATACTTCACCTTGCTTATCGGCAACGAATAAATCAATGAGTTTAAATTGATAAATCATGCGATAACCCATGAGGGAAGTGATAAAGAAAATGACAATAAAAACGATACTCGTTTCAACAAACGCTTCAGTAGAAAATGTAAAACTCGTCACAATCGATAGTCCCATTAATTTTAGTAAAAGTGCAAGCAGGACACGCGATAATAAGAAGCCAAATAAAACACCGATGATAAGTGAAAACAATCCGATGACGAGATTTTCAAAAAATAATAAGAGCCCGATTGATTGCTTACGAACACCGAGTAAAGAATATAATGCCACTTCTTTTTTTCTTTTTTTCATAAAGAAACTGTTTGAATAGAAAATAAATAATGCAACGAAAATCATCAGAACAAACGCCGAAGCGGACATAACACCTTTCAATTGATTCGATGTTTCAGACATACTACTAATGTTTTCACTATGCTTTAATGTGGCAAAAGTGAAATAAATAATAATTGAAAAAATCGTTGAGCCAATATATAGTGAGTAATTTTTCATATTTCGGCGAATGTTTTTAAAAGCTAAACTAAATAACGTCATTCACGTCACCGCCCATAGTTGCGAGCTCATCTAATATCGTCTGGAAAAATTGTTTCCGCGTTTCATTTCCGCGAATAATTTCTTTCGACAGTTCGCCGTCTTTAATAAATAAAATACGTCTACAAAAGCTTGCAGCAAATGCATCATGTGTCACCATCATAATAGTCGTTTCTTCTGTTTCATTTAATGAGCTTAAACTCTCTAGTAAGTCTGTTGCTGATTTTGAATCAAGTGCTCCTGTAGGTTCATCAGCAAAAATAAGCTTTGGTTTTGAAATGAGTGCACGACAAGCAGCTGCACGCTGTTTTTGTCCGCCTGATACTTCATACGGATATTTATTTAATAAGTCATCAATGTGAAAAGACTGTGCGATTTGCTTTACACGGTCTTTAATTTCGCTTGGGTTCGTTTTAGCAATGGCTAAAGGTAATAAAATATTCTCCTCAATCGTCAATGAGTCTAATAAATTATAGTCTTGAAAAATAAATCCGAGATGATCGCGTCTGAAATCAGCTAATTTATTATCTTTCATCGTGGCGATGTTGTCTTTCTCTATAAAAATGTCACCAGTAGATGGTGAATCAATTGTCGCTAAAACATTTAAAAGTGTTGATTTACCTGCTCCTGAAGGTCCCATGACTCCGACAAACTCTCCGTGGTCGATATGGAATGAAATATTTTTAAGCGCATGAAATGATTGCGTTCCTTTTCCGTAAGTTTTTGCAATGTTATTAACAACTAATAATTGTTCCATAAATAAGCACCTCTTTCTTATAACTTTACAATAACATTTGGTCCTTAACTGAATAGAACAGGAACCTTACATTATCCTTAAATAGTAGCGAGTTATAAAAAAGTCCACTATACTAAAACAAACGATAACTGACGAATAAAAAGGTGTGAAAACGTGAAGAATCCACGAATATTAGTTGTTGATGATGAACGTGATTTACTACATTTAATGACAGTAGCATTGCAAAAGGAAGGCTTTAAACAGATTGAAACGGCAGAAACTGTCGCAGGTGGTTGGGACGCATTTCAATCATTTAAACCAGACATTGCTATATTAGATATTATGTTGCCTGACGGTGATGGCTATGAGTTGTGCCGGAAAATCCGCGAACGATCAAATATACCAATTTTATTTTTATCAGCGAAATCTGAAGAAATTGATAAAATATTAGGGTTATCTATTGGTGGGGATGATTACATTACGAAGCCGTTTAGCCCGAAGGAAGTTGCTTTTCGTGTGAAAGCCCAATTAAGACGCGCGGGATATATCGAACAGGAACAACGAATAGCAGTTGGTCCATTTAAGATGAATCAGACGGAAACAGAAGTGACGCATGATGGAACAATATTATCATTAACGGCGAAAGAAATTGGTTTAATGGCGTGCTTTATGAAACATCCGAATCAAATACTCAGTAAAGAAACGTTGTTTGAGCAGGTATGGGGAGAAGAATTTTTTGGAGATGACAATACAGTAATGGTTCATATGAGGCGACTACGCGAAAAAATTGAAACAGATCCATCACAACCAAAATTTATAAAAACAATTAAAGGTCTCGGCTATAAGTTTCAAGTAGAGTAGGTGATTAGAGTGAAATGGAAATTAACTGTTAGATATTTACTCTCAATTTTAATCATTGTTTTTGCTGTAACGATCGTAAATATCGTTGCACTATTCGGCATGTTATATTTACAACAACAAGAAAATTATCCTTTAAACGTCGAAACAGGTGAAACATTTACGAGAGAATTTACGACATTTTTGTCAGATGAAAACGGTGAGCCTACGATTTCTCAAACCGGGATAGACGCGTTAGAAACGTTCGGAGCGTGGGTTCAAATACTTGATGAAAATGGTGTCGTTGTTAATGAAGCTTTAACGAAAGAAGATAGCCCGGCACATTATCGTCCAATTGACTTAGTTCATAATTATAAATATATGGATGACGATTTAACCGTTCATTATATTGGGGAATTTAACGAATACAGCTATTTAATTGGTGTTCCTCATTCTGAAGAAGAACGCTTTATTTTTACGACGAACGTCCAAACATTATTTTCATCTGGAATAAAGTTAATTGCTCAACTAACAATTGTTGATTTTTTAATTGCTGTTGCGATAGGATTGCTGTTTAGTATGATTATTATGAAACCAGTGTCGGCGATTATCCACCGCATTTCATTACTGCGCGAACGTGATTTTTCAGTGAAAAAGATGGAGAGACAAGGTATTTTTAAACGAGTATTCGCTAATTTAGATGACGTTTCAGAAACGTTACAAGCACATGAGGAAGAGCGTTTGAAACTCGAGAAGATGCGTGAAGAATGGATCAATAATATTTCGCATGATTTAAAAACCCCTCTTGCTTCAATTCAAGGGTTTTCTGAGTTATTACAATCGAGTGATTTAACGGAAGAAGAACGCGTAAATTATTCACAAGTGATTGAAAGAAAAGCGATCTATATGGGTGAATTAATGGAAGATTTCCAGTTAACGACGCGTTTGCGTGAAAAAAGCTTACTACTCAATTGCCGAGATGTTAATGCCCAATCTTTCGTAAAAGAAATCGTTATTGAGTTGTTAAATGACCCAGCGTATGAGGGGAAGTCGATTCATTTCGAAAGTGAAAAAACATATGTGTCATGGTCAATTGATGAACATTTAATGAAACGAGCAATTTTAAACTTAATTCATAATGCACTGGCTCACAACCGAGAAGACGTGCATGTCACTGTTCGTTTAAATGATAAAGAAATAATGATTGAAGATAATGGTCGAGGCATCCCTCAGGAAGATGTTGAACATATTTTTGATAGATATTACCGAGGAACGAGCACAGAAGCTACGCACGGGACCGGACTTGGACTCGCTATTGCAAAAGATATTATTGAAGCACACGGGTGGACGCTTCACTTAGCAAGCGAAGTTGGAAAAGGCACACGAGTAACGATTGGGTTTAACAAAACTTCTTAAAAGGCTGTAAACTGTGATATGCTCCCCCTAAAGTAGACACTTAAAAAACCAAAACTACTTTAGGGGGGATTTTTATGCATTCCAATAATAAACACTCAGCTGAAGAACTTGAAAAATATATCCATTTATTCCTCGAAGATGGAATAAATTATAAGCATTTAAAAAACAATTATGGTCTACAATTGAGTCAATCAAAATTTAGGCTTAGGGTTCTACAATA
>DATGUM010000048.1:0-8907 GCA_035301345.1 Bacillota bacterium | reverse complement strand
CGATAATATTTCGCGCTGTATCTTTCATCATTCCTGCTTTTCTTTGGACAGACAGAGAAATAAGCGGCGGATTTGAAGATACGACGTTAAAATAACTAAACGGTGCACCATTTAAAATACCGTCTTCAGATAAAGAAGTGATAAAAGCAATCGGCCTCGGAATGACACTCCCTATTAAAAGCTTATAATTATCTCGCTCGCTATTATTTAGCGGATCAATCGATATCATTTCGTCCTCCTTTTCAGTTATCCTCTCGTGAAGTAACTTTCTGTTCATCACTAAATTCATCATACAATAAATATATCTCGAATTCAATATAAATGATTTGAAGGTATATTTTTATAAACTAGTAACAAGATGTCCTTTTCGTACTATTTACTTTTTATCACACGTATGTGACGATTTATTTAACAGCTTAAATCGTCCATTAAGGAGGGCAACAATGTTTAACAAAAAATTAATTCTTTCGTTTATACTGTTTTTACCCGTTTTTATATTAATAAGTTGTTCGCCTTCTTATGATTTAGCAACTGAAGGACCGATTGTTATGATTTCTACATCACCTGCTGGTCCAGATGATTACCGTCATTTAATTAGTGAATATATAACTGTTTATGCTGACGGCACCGTCGTTTTATCACATGAAGAAAATCCCGAAAAAGATGCGCCGACTTTTCAAACGAAAATTAACAAAGACGACACCCGGCAAATAGAAGATCTAATACGTGATGAAAAATTTCAGTCGCTTGACGAGGACGTATCGACGCCTTCAGAAGACGGTGAAAAACAAGAAGTAATCGTTTATTTCACGGATGAAGTAAAGAAAGTCAGTGGCTGGAATCCGGCAAATGAGTCTTTTAAGCACATAAGACAACAGATTAAATCATTTATTCAAACAGAGGATTTGGAACAGTGGCGTACTGAGATAAGTGAGTATATATGGGAAAGTGATGCGAAGTCAAAAGCGAGTATCACCGACTTTAAAACAGATGAACCTTTCTTTATCTTACAAATTGATTCTTCTGTTCCGACAGAAGCGTACGATGAACCATTGACGAAAGAGTATGCCTTAACACTTAGTGGCGATTTAAACGTAACGATTAGGGGTAAAGATGATAAACAGATAGATGCCATTGAACCACTGCAAATAACGATTGATCAAAACGATATGGACGCGTTACAAACAGCCATTACTGAAAATTTTTGGAAATTAAGCGAACATCAATCACATGCTGATGGTTCTTTTGAAGAGGCAATGACTGTTAATCTCAAAGAAATATCGAAAACAGTTAGTGGAAAAGAACCTAGCAATAAGCGATACGTCTTTATTAAAGAACAATTGTTCAGCTCTATTGATGATGAGCAAATGTCGGCCTGGATAGACAGCACTGTAGAAGCTTACAAGCACTCAGGAGCGGAACGCGGGCAAATCGCACCCGAAGATCTTTCTGAATTCATCAAAGAATGAAAGCAATTTATTCAGTAAACGTTTTAAAAAGGATGAAATGATACATGCTAAAAAACATCTACTACACCTGTCTCTTAGCTTTTATAACACTTGTTTTAGTCAGTTGTTCTAGCAAGTCTCCCTCTGCCCTAGATCCAATTGAAATAAATGATACGGAAGCCTTAAAGGAGGAACATGTTGATGACGCGATTGGTTTCATCGAACGCGTGCAACTACCAGAAATCGATGAAAGTGAGCAAGATTACTCCTTTTCATTCATAAATGACTTCTCTGAGGAACCATATACATCGTTAACTGTTGAATATACAGACCCACGCCCCGACTTGAAAAATGCTGAATTTCTAAACGTACAAACATTTCAAATAAAAGTTACGGATAGCGAAGAGAAGCATAATGAAATTTATGAAAAGACGAATCGTGAAAAGCCTGATCGTAAACTCGTTCTCTTAAACGATCTATACGTAAATCTCTTTAAAGAAAAGCGCATAGATAGTACGTATTTACACGCTACCTTTGAATTAGATGGGTTGTTTTATACGATTGAATCAAATGGTGACGTCTGGCACTATAACACGAAAAAGTTTTTAAATTTTCTTTTTGAATCGTTCGGTACGCATACGAATTTGCATGAATTAGTCACAGAAGGATTGAGCGAAAGTGTTGATAAATACTACATCACGCCTGAACAATACTTTAGTGATATCGAATTAAAGCAAGTAGCATTTACGAACGACGACATGGAAATCATCCACCAACCAGTCGTGAAAGATGATTCATTTGAAGGAAAAGCTCCTATCATCGGGTATGCAGTCCATGAAGTAGAAACAGAACAACACATTGACATGAAAGGTCAAGATCTCGTCAAGGAAGCCTTTGAACCTGTTGAATTAAATAACGGCGAGACAGCTTACTTTAGTGATGAAGGGATGGCGTCTGATGCGCCAGAATACACAGAACAGAGGCAGTTCACTAAACTTGATAGGGATAGTAAGAAAGTATTTGAAATGAAAGTTTCTCAATTAAGCGCTGATACACAATTAACAGCGAATACGCTCGAAAAAATAGCAAATAGTATTAAATACAAGGAGTGATTACGATGTTAGTCATCGATTCTCACATTCATTTAGATATGTATAAAGCACGCGATCAGCGGAGGATTGTTAATGAACTCCGTGATTATCAGATTGAAGTGTTAATATCTGTTTCTAACGACTACTTATCTGCCGTTGAAAATTTACGGCTTGCTCAAGAACATGAAAATGTGAAAGTTGCGATTGGCTTTCACCCTGAGCAAGCACTACCAAGTGATAAAGAGCTGATCCGTATCATAAGCTTAATTCATGAAAACAAACATAATATCATTGGCATTGGTGAAGTCGGTCTTCCTTATTATTTGCGAAAAGATAACCCGCAAATAAATAACGAACCATATATCAAGTTACTCGAAACATTCGTTCAATTAGCCGCGCATTTGAAGTTGCCAATTGTCTTACATGCTGTTTATGAAGATGCGCCAATCGCTTGTAAATTATTAGAAAAATATCATATAAAACGTGCTCACTTCCATTGGTTTAAAGGCGATGAAAAGACGCTTGACCGAATCGTTGCTAATGGACACGTCATATCGATAACACCTGACGTTTGTTATGAAGAAGAGATTCAACAAATCGTTGATCAAGTACCACTCAAGCACATGCTCGTTGAAACAGATGGCCCGTGGGCATTTGACGGACCATTCGCTTCAAAACTTACCCATCCACAGATGATTCATCCAGCAATAGAGAAAATTGCCGCCATTAAGCAAATGGATATAAATCATGTGTATGAACAGCTTTATCAAAATACGAAAACATTCTATAACGTATAAAAGCACTTAGATTCATTGCAAAAGTGGCACAATTAAGCCGTGCAATAAAACGTCTGCCGACATATGCGCGATAATGGCATAAAACAGGCCTCTGCGCCAATATAAATAACCGAATATAACTCCCATCAATCCATTTAAAGCAATGGCCCTGATAATTAGCCATTCATTTAACCCACCAAAAGCGATTGACGTTGCTGGTAAGTGGCCTAATCCGAATAATACTGACGTGATAATAATAGCTATGTAATAAAAGCTGTTCGGAATTTCGCTCCTTTCCTTTTTCGCTATTTTTGCGAGCAACCAAACGATGAGTGTCATACCGAATAAACGGAGTAATATCTCTTCATTTATCCCACCATAAAGCGCCGCTAACAGACCTTGCCACCAACTTGGACTAGGAGGCTGTTCAACCGCTTCACCCATTAACGATTGAAAGACAAATACGTCTAATAAAATAACGACTAGGCCCCCAATAAGCGCAATAACAATGCTATGTATGAGCCACTTTTTTGATAAACGTGCCTTTTTCGTTCGGTAAACGAAAGATT
The DNA here is from genome assembly GCA_035301345.1 of Bacillota bacterium. Lineage (GTDB taxonomy): Bacteria > Bacillota > Bacilli > Bacillales > Amphibacillaceae > CALAMD01. Next base: position 5,023 of record DATGUM010000048.1, on the reverse strand, counting down.
CTAACAGCGACACACTAAAGTCTGTCGCTTGTTGCATACGTAAACCGAGTAGAATCAATACGAACGTAATAACTGATTGTGTAGCAGTATTTATCATAATAATGACAGAGTCAGGAATATCAACAACATCTGGCTGACTCTCCATCAATGATAACTGGTACGGTATAATTGCTAACATACCGATAACATTTATAATTGTTAAAAACAGAACGAGCTTTATCCGCCAACCATTCATTAAAAAAACATCTCACTTTCACCTATTGATATAATTATAATCAGCTGTCACTAACGTATAACGCGCCATCATAAAGAAGATTAACGCCGCTACGATAGCGACAATTAATGTTTTCGTTTCATTCTTCTCTACTTTCCTTTCAATCCCGGATGTTAAGACGAGCAAGCCCGCTCCCATTAAGCCATATGCTAATAAATCCATATGAATAAAAACAGCTAATAAACAAAACATAATCGTTCCAAAAGCAAACATTGATTTGACAATGATAAATGGTACAGATGAGTCAAAAAAGTTTTTAAAAATAATCGTCACTCTCTCTATTTAATGATTCGCAAATATCCATTCCGCAATGTCTGTCACTACTTGATCATCAGCACATTAAGGGACTTTATATGCTTTCCTTGCCTTTATCGTATCACAACAAATGTTTGTTGAAAATGAATGATTATATACCGAGCAAATGAAAATTAAACATGAAAAATATAAACGCTACACTAATAATTAATAAAAAGATTCTGAACCCCTTGCGAACCGAAGTGATATTTGCCAACTCCTTGTAAATCATGACACTACTTAAGATAAACCCTAGTGGAAATAACCAATTAATCCATAGATGGATAGTAAAACTTTCAGTGCTTTCAAACGGATCCATCGAAAATCGTGTAAACAAGATAACCGTGTTAATAATGACAATTAATCCACACACTGATAAAAGGATAGCACCCGTAGAATAATGAATATTTTTATTTACCTGTTTTTTCTTCCTTATCCACTGAATCAATCCGGAAAACAAACTAACGATAAATGCAATCGTACTAACGCCTAAAATGATTAAGTTTACATTTACGCTATCCATTATATGAACAGGCAAGTAATCATTCATCGTACTAAACGTCATGTTTTTTACATAACCTTCATCGTCTACGTTAAAATAAATGTTACTTTGATCCAGACCAACCTTTTCCATGAAAGGAACATCTTCACTTACACGCTCATATGTTAAGGGCTCAGTCTCTGTATATTGAATAGGCTTAGAATCTACTGCAGTATGCATTAAAATACCACCTGCATCATTCTTCTCAATCGTTACATCTTGATTGCTTAAGATTTGCAAAGTTTTCAGGAAATTACTCTCAATACTGACCGGACGATAAGTACCTTCAACAGCTTCATCATTATGACTAGGCATCAATTCCTGATGATCTTGTTCGCCAATCAACAGATCAACTAAATCATTGCGCAACCCTGAATGATCATTTGCAACATTCGTTAATATCGCAAAACCAAAATTTTCTTCTGGAACGAGTGCTAAGTATGTTGTAAACCCAAGCGAGTTACCACCATGTTCGAGTACACGCTGATCATTAACACGTCGCTCCCAAAAGCCATGCGCATTAACAGAAGGTCTATCTATTTCTTGGAACGTTTCTTTATGCATATCTTGTCTCGTTTGATCATTGTTGAACAGCGCATAGTCCTCAGACCCTAAGTGAGCGAGTATAAAGTGCCCCATATCTTCAATGGTTGTATTTAAAGCACCTGCCGGCTCATCATTTACATAAATTGGTGGCACTTCCTTAAATGTTCCTTTAGTCGGTTCATAGCCAATACTTTTATTTTCTATTATAGTTTCCACGTCGCTATAGTTCGCGCGAAAGGTCGAATATTTCGCGTCAAGTGGATCAAGCACCTTTGTCTGCATATATTCAGCAAAATCCTCTCCAGATCCACGCTCAACAATATAACCTGCCAAAGATGTACTATAATTCGAATAAGCAGTCACTTCTCCCGGCTTATTTATTTGCTTAGGTGGATTGTTTTTTTGCGAAAGTAATTCATTTAACGGAATAATTTCATCTGGATTTTCTGTCATCAGATGAGCTGCTTTATCTTCAAACCCTGCTTGATGATTCATTAAATGACGCATCGTTATCGGATCATCGTATGTTACATTTAAATAATTATTAGGTAAGTACTCTTTAATGTCTGTATCTAAATCAATCATTCCCTCTTCTACAAGTTGCATAACTGCACTCCACGTATATACCTTTGATATCGAGGCAGCTTCAAAAATTGTTTGCTTAGGATTCACTTCTTGATTACGTTTAATATCTGAAAATCCGTATCCCTTCTCGAGCACAACTTGCCCGTCTTGAATAATAACAATAGCTGCCCCAGGGATATCTTTCTCTTTACCAACATATTGATTCATTAACGCTTCGACACTTTCTTCTACTTCAGATAGAGGCTTATCCGAAGGAAGACTTCGATCTGAAGCTAATATGTGTAACGGATTAACGAACATTATTATTATGAATATGAGTAACATTCTTTTCATACAATCACTCCTTAATATTATCATTATCAATAATGATAATATAACATTAATAAAACAGAAATAGCAAATCTTTTTATTTATTATCGTTTCTGATAATATAAAGTTAAAATAGTATACTTTGCGTAAGGAGGATTCCTTTGAGTCATAAAGCTGATATTTTACTACATCCTGTTCGGATGAAAATCGTTCGCTCATTGATGAGCCAACGAACAAATGGACTGACACCTCTACAAATGGTAAAAGTTATTAAAGACGTTCCACAAGCTACTCTGTACAGACATATTAAAGTGTTAGAAGAAGAGAATATTATCCAAGTAATAAAAGAAGAAAAAATTCGCGCAGTGACCGAAAAATATTATGTTTTAAACGAAGAAAATGCACAAATCAACCCCGAAGAATGGAATTCTTACTCACCTGCCGATAAATTAAATTTCTACTCTTATTATCAACTACTACTCACAAACATGTATGAAGATTACTTGTATCAATTAGATGAAAGTAAATCAGATGTATCTTCCTTTACAATTGCTGACTTACACTTAGATACAGATGAATTTCATGCATTACAAAATGAATTGAACGAACTGATGAAAAAATACTATCATAAATCTAACACGAACAAAGAAAAGCGAACGATCGGATTAACGATTATTCCTTAACAAAAAAAGCATTTAAACGACTTAACTTTTTACCAAAAGAAAAGTTCCCGTTTAAATGCTTTTTATATTTATCTATTTATCACGCATATACCGTGAAACAACGCCTGAGAAGTCGTCAAAATAAAATCGATGTCTTCTCTTTCTTACTAAAACGATTAAGATGTGAATCACTAACACGAAAATGATCAATAACATCAACAGCAAGAAACCTACTTGAATAAATGTCGACAATGCATAATATGATGAATTCATATCGACGACACCGTAACGACTCACGATGCTAAACGTTTGAAAAGTAAACCACGGTAACATTAACGCAAACCAACGCTTTAACATGGCGTAGCGTTTTGATCCATCTGGCGCGATTTCAAAACGTAACATCATCGTTCCAATCGTTCTCCCTTTCGTAGCAAGTGGCATAATAAATTGTAAGACGAACATACCAATTAAAATAAATAACATCTGAACAATCGGATGGTTAACCATTAAAATCATTGAAACGACAGTCCATGCGATGTTTACAATGATATAATCAACGACTATCGCTAATAACTGTGGTAACGGCCGAACGGTTCCTTCTTTAAAGACGCGTGCTGATTTTTCCTCAACATTTTTTTGTGAAGGGAAGATTGCTAAAATAATCGGCGCAATCACGAACCCAAACACTGATCCTACCGTATTTAAAATAAGGTCGTCTACATCGAACAAACGGTAAGGACACGTATAAATACCGTATAAACCTGTTATTTGTGTCACTTCAAAAAATAACGACACGGAAAAACCAATCAAAATCATACGCTTAATCGTAAACTTTTCTCGGAAGAAATATTTCAAATAAACACCGAGTGGAAACAAAATAAGCACATTTAAAAATGCCGTTAAAAACGACCCGTGACGAATCAAATTCATATACGTCGCAGGTGCTGTCCATGTCACATCAGTTTGTTGCACCATTTCATATATAAAGTAAAAAGGGATTAACTGAAAGTACTGCTTATCCGGGCCTTGCATTGCGCACGTATCACGAACGTCTGGCAATGGTAAAATAACTAGAAAATATGCTGACAACGCATAAAAGATAAACGAAAAAACAACAATCGTCGTCCAGCTACTTAAGTAGCCATATTTTCTATAATTATAAATGAGCCACGGAATAACCGTGAACAAGCCAATGAAAAATAACACAACAATCGCAGATATAATGGGTGTCGAGTATATCGTCATATGGTTGCTCCTTTTTTGGTGGGAATAACTTAAAACAACTCACCTTTATTTTCAAAATAAGTATTTAACTTATATTCACATATTTGTTTTGTAAAATCATAAACAACTTCTTGATCGTTTTCCTCGATCATAAATGTTAGCCCGAATTTATTATCTTTAAAATAAATAAGATTATATTTATCTAAAAACTTTTCCATTGGCATGTCAGCGATGAGCTTTGCAGTTTTTTCTTCGCTATATACCCATAAAGCTTTTGTATTTTTGCTAGAGAAATCAATACGTTTCCGATATTCTTTTGCCATGTAAAAACGATGGAAAAAAGGTGCTACTTTTTGTGGTGTCGTTTCTTCAAACCACTTATTAGCTCCTTTTTCTAACATATACTTCAAAACGACCATTTTATAAGATTTTGTCATGCTTTCTTTTTCGGCTCTTTGTCAAATAGTGTTGGTGACTGATTAAAGTCGTTAAGATTTTCAGTTATTTTGAATCGTTTTCTCCTGTCGTTTAAACGGCAGGAGAAAACGATTCTTTTTGTTTGATCTTGGCTCTTAATTTGAAGTGAAG
>DATGUM010000047.1:0-30961 GCA_035301345.1 Bacillota bacterium | reverse complement strand
GGTAACCTATTTCATTACACGTATCCGAAAATCCCTAGAACCGACATGATAATGGAGGTTCTAGAAGTTGAGGTCGTCCCACGGCAAGCGTAGTATAGTTCTGAAACGATCACTCGCGAAAAATGAAGTATATATCACCTGGGGTGATTAAAGAGTCATTTAATAAAAATAAACTATACAAAAGATGGTATTTTGAACATATTTATTAGATACCCACAAATACTTGACTCAATCAACAAAACCAAATGAAATAAAATGCGTAATTTCAGTAAGTTTATTTCTTTTTAATTAAATTTAGGCACACAAAAAGAGCAACTCTAGTAAAATTAAAGTAAGCACACAATAAATTACGAAGATGCTCTTCATGTTCAAAAAATATCGCCTTTAGATATGGAAAATGCTCGTGCTTATCTTTTTATGATAAACACAAGCATTTTTATTGACCTGAAGCTAGCTTAATCCCAGCCGCTTCATCATTCATAGATTATATTGTTAATGATTCTCCGACAGCTAGCGCTTTGCCAACGCCGTTTTTAACCTTTGCTGCAAATGCTTCAGCATCTTGCTTGATTACTGGGAACGTGTTGTAATGAACTGGCACAACTGTTTTTGCTTGAATCCAATCAGCTGCTACTAGTGCGTCTGCTGGACCCATTGTGAAATTATCTCCAATCGGAATAAATGCGACATCAATGTCGTGATGATCTCCAATTAATTTCAAATCAGAAAATAACCCAGTATCTCCGACGTGGTATAATTCTTTACCTTCAACGGTTAAAATAATTCCAGCTGGCATACCCGTATAAATAAACGTTCCATCTTCCTCTTCATAGGAAGAACTGTGAAACGCTTGAGTATATTTTACGTGACCAAAATCGAATGTATAGCCACCACCAATATTCATGCCGTGAGTGTCTAAACCTTGTTGCGCTAGATAGATAGCTAATTCGTTAATAGCAACAACTCGCGCCCCTGTTCGTTTAGCGATACTAACTGTATCACCTACATGATCGCCGTGCCCATGTGTGAGCAAAATAATGTCTGCTTCAACAGTCGCAGCATCTAGGTCACATAACTGATTACCCGTAATAAATGGATCAATTAAAATTGTATGTTCCGTTGTTTTCACACGTATAAAAGAATGTCCGTGAAACGATACTTCCATCTCATCAATCACTCCTTAAACAATTAATTTAATAAAGTAGAAATGTCTTTATACGATAATTCATGAGCATCTGCTACACCTTTTATCGTCACATATCCCCCGTGAACATTTATTCCTTTAGCAAGTGCTTCATTATCTGTACACGCACGCATAAAGCCTTTATTAGCTATTTGTAGAACGTAAGGTAACGTTGCGTTAACAAGCCCTATCGTAGACGTTCTCGGTACAGCACCAGGCATATTTGACACAGCATAATGTAAAACACCGTGCTTTTCATACGTCGGATCGTCATGCGTCGTAATACGGTCTGCTGTTTCAAAAATTCCTCCTTGATCAATAGCAACATCGAGGATCACTGAACCAGGCATCATATTCTTAACCATCTCTTCTGTTACTAACGTCGGTGCTTTCGCTCCTGGAATTAAAACTGCACCGATGACTAAGTCAGAGTTTTCAATTTCATTTTGAATGTTTAGTGGGTTCGACATAACTGTGCTGACAGATGAACCAAACAATTCATCAAGTTCACGTAAGCGATCAGCACTTAAATCAATAATTGATACGTTAGCTCCGAGACCAACTGCGATTTTTGCCGCATTTGTTCCGACGTTCCCACCGCCAATAATAGTTACTTTCCCGCGTTTTACCCCAGGAATACCTGCTAATAAAACACCTTTACCACCTTTAGTCTTTTCTAAAAACTGAGCGCCTAATTGTGTAGCCATATATCCAGCAACTTCACTCATCGGCGTAAGTAGTGGTAATGCGTTATTTGATAATTGTACCGTCTCATATGCGATTGCTGTTACTTTTTTATCCATCAGCTTTTTCGTCAATGATTCATGAGCAGCTAAATGTAAGTAAGTAAAGATCATCTGGCCGTCATATAAATAATCATACTCTTCTACTTGTGGTTCTTTTACTTTTAAAATTAATTCTTTTTCCCATGCTTCAGCTGCTGTTTTGACAATCGTTACACCAACATCTGCATACGATTCATCTGTAAACCCTGAACCTTCTCCAGCACCTGTTTCAACATACACTTCATGTCCTGCATCAATAAGGGCAAAAGCACCTTCTGGCGTCATTGCTATTCTATTTTCGTTTTTTAACGTTTCTTTAGGGATTCCAATTTTCACTTTTATTCTTCAGTCCTTTGAAAAATATATTTAATTACAGAAATTATATCAAAATTCCGACAATATATATACCTTTTTTAATAGATTCGTCTTTTTCACGACAAAATATTAACAAATTGTTTAGATTTAGACGATTGAATTTCCTATTTTGAGGTATAATAAGTATAGGAGGGATGTTTTATGACCTTAATTTATAATACAATTTTAGTAGCCGTTGATGGATCAAAAGCATCAGAGAAAGCTTTTGAAAAAGCTCTCGTCCTAGCAAAGGATAATGATGCGAAGTTAGTCGTGACTCATGTTGTTGACTCAAGAACTTTCGCCACAGCTGAAGCGTACGATAGAACGTTAGCTGAGCGAGCGGATCAGTATGCAAACGAGCTCTTAGACAGATATGTAGAAAATGGTAAAGAAAAAGGTGTAACAAACATTGAAAAACATGTTGAATATGGTTCACCAAAAGTCAAGATTTCAAAAGACATCGCACAAACATTCGAAGTTGACCTCATTGTGTGTGGTGCGACTGGACTAAACGCCGTTGAAAGATTCTTAATGGGTAGTATTTCAGAAAGCATTACACGTTATGCAACGTGTGACGTTTTAATCGTCCGTTAATCAATTATTCATAAAATGTGACTCTTTTTACACGATTTTCTGTGCATAAAAGAGTCACGTTTTTATTTATAAATCTTTTTGAGTTTCATTAACGACGTGCGATAGTTCAGGAATAATTAATTTATTCATCGCTAACTTTACTGCACCTGATGAGCCTGGTGTCGTAAAGATTGCTTTATGGTTAATGACTCCTGCAATTGCTCGTGACATAATAGCTGCTGAACCGATATCTTCCTCATAGCTAAGCACACGGAATATTTCACCAAAGCCAGGAATTTCTTTATCTAACAAAGATTCAACCGTTTCTATCGTCACATCACGATATGAAATACCTGTTCCACCATTTGTTAATATAACGTCTACTTCTTCTCTTTTACTCGCCTCTTTAATGGCTTCCTTAATAGCGTCTTGTTCATCAACGACAACTTCTCGGTCGATAGCTACGTGACCACTTTCTTCAAGCAGTGTTGTTATAAGCTTACCGCTTTTATCCGTTTCTAACGTTCGTGTATCACTTACTGTTATAATATGGCAGCGTACTGATCGTTTCTGCTTTTTATGTTCATGTACAGACAATACAGACCTCTCCTTTATTCATTCTTATAAGATAAAAACCAGTTGTTCATTTGGTTCGTAATATCTTCCATAGCCGCTACATTTGATAATGAAGGCATATTAACGAGCAATGGTTCGTTCGGATCTTTCGTTTGTTCGCCTTTTTTCTGTAAAATCAAAATGCTTTTTACATTGTTCTTAGAAGAAAATGCTGTTTCCGGCAAACGAACGAGACCGATGATATGCGCATGTTTATGAATAAATGCATTTAATTGATCCGCTTGATCACTATCAAATAAAAACTCTGGCACTAAGAAAAATAAATAACCACTTTCTTTCGTATAATATAAGCTTTGCTCAATCATTAAGTGATGAGCATACGAATGCCCTTCTTTCGCTTTTAGATCAAAGTTACTTGCTTGTATATCATCTGGATAATACCCAACAGGTAAATCACCAACGACGACATCGACAGGATCAAGTAAAAACGGTCGTAAACTGTCTTGATGGAAAAGCTCAACATTTAATTTTTGTAAATTCGCATTGTATAAAGCGAGCTGGATAAGCGTATTATCTACTTCACTTCCATAAGCAGCTTCCACGTTATTTAGTCGTTGCATCACTGTCGTCAACAAATTCCCTGTTCCGACAACTGGATCAAATATCCGAAGATTCGTCTGTTCACTCATTAACTTTTCGATAAAGTAACTCATAAGTAACGCAATCGACTCCGGAGTCATCAAGTGTTGTGACTGTGTTGAACGTTGCATGCCTTTAATGATTGCTAATTGAACAGCTTTTCGTATCTCTTGAGGAGAACATTCATTAATGTTTATATTTTTCAGTGATTGATTCATTAATGCCGCTAACTCATCATCCATCGTATTTGTCGCTTGTTCATAAAATAGCACTTCTAATGCTACTCCTAATCCGTCTAAATATGGTTCGTCTTCATGCTTCGTAATTACTTCTGTTGACTCATCAAGCCAATTAAATAGAACCTCTATATTTTTTTCTTCCATCGTATCCACCTTTAAATATTCATTTCATTCGTCTGTCATATTGTATCAAATGTTTATTGAACGTCAAAAATAAAGCGACATGTCACTCCTTTGTCCATAGATATTATGTCAAAATGAGGGCATGTCGCACATATATTTTATATTCATTAATCAATGACTCTATTTAGCTGACTTTAACGCTTCTAAGGCCGCTTCATAATTAACAGAATCTGTTACTTCTTCAACGATTTCCTCATAAACGATTACACCGCTTGAATCTATGATGAAGACAGCACGCGTAAGTAGTCTCAGCTTTTGAATGAGCACACCATACTTCATCCCAAAATCAGCATGGACGTGATCTGAAAGCATAATGACGTCATTCGCATTATTTTCCTCTTGCCATCTTTCTTGAGCAAATGGTAAATCCATACTTATCGTAACTGCTTGAACGTGATCAAGTGCTGCTACTTCCTTATTAAACGTATTCGTTTGTGTAGAGCATACACCTGTATCAATAGATGGTACAACACTAACTAGCTTCACTTTTCCCTCAAGTTCTTCAATCGACGTTTTCTCTAAAGCAGTCGTTAAAACGGAACAACTCGGCGCCTTGTCTCCGACATTGATTTCTGTACCTAAAAGGATCATTTGTTCACCATTAAAATTAACCGTTCGCATGAAACACCCTCCTCTTTTTCACTTATATTTATTATGAGTTGTTTTCGTTTATAAGTCCAATTATTTAATTAAGAATGTTAAGTAAATTCTAATAACTAAGTATGAAAAAATGGAGCAGAACTGTGTTTTACATAGTTTTACAAGGAAGTATTGAGCTGCTTAATTTTTTAAGCAGCTCTTTTCATTCTTTTTACGAAAGACGGATTTGTTTAAAATATGGTAGGTTCACAATTATAATAAGTGTGATAAACGTTCTTCTTCGTCGTTTTCTTTAATCGTTACTTTTTCAATGCCGGCAATCGCCTGCTCAATCGCTTCTGATAAATCTGCTTCTGATTCATAATGATTCACTCGTTCACGACTCGGATTCGTCTTCGGTGCTTTCGGAACGAATACGGTACAGCAATCTTCATAAGGACGGATTGAAATGTCATACGTATCGATTTCTTTTGAAATATTAACTATTTCTTCTTTATCCATCGCAACTAACGGCCGTAATATCGGATAATTCGTCACTTCGTTAATCGTATGCATACTTTGCATCGTTTGACTCGCAACTTGCCCTAAACTTTCACCTGTTGTTAATGACAAAATAGATTCCTTTTGGCAAATAGTTTCACTTATTTGCATCATAATACGACGCATAACTGTCATCGAATAACGATCTGGAATTTGTTTCGATATTTCTTGTTGTACGTTTGTGAATGGCACGAGATGAACGGTAATAGAATGTCCGTAAACCGTTAATTTCTTTGCTAAATCTAATACCTTTTGTTTCGCTCGCTCACTCGTAAACGGTGGTGAATGAAAATGAACAGCTTCAATTTCAACACCACGCTTCATCGCTAAATAACCTGCAACTGGACTATCAATTCCTCCCGAAAGTAGTAATAATGACTTGCCTGCTGTTTTTACAGGTAAACCACCGAGCCCTTTAACGACATCAGACATAATGTATGTCGCATTATTTCTTATTTCAACTTTCACTTCGACATCCGGTTCATGAACATCTACCGTAATACCTTCTGTTGAGCGAAGTAAGTGAGCACCGAGTAACTGATTCATTTCCTGTGATCGTGTAGGATACTGCTTGTTTGCTCTTTTCGTAACGACTTTAAATGTTTTTGCGTCACTATTTTCTAGGGCAAAAAGCGCTCCTGCTTCAATCGCTTCTTGCGTATTCTCTACTTTTATCGCTAAACTCATACTGTATATACCGAATACTTGCTGACACTTTTCAATGATAGGCTCTGGTGCTTCTCCGTTTAACATAATAAATATTCTAGAACGCGTTGATTGAACAGATACGTTTGAAAAACTTCGCAACTTTTCTTCAATATTTTGTTTTAGTCGCGAAATAAACATCTTCATGTTCTTCCCTTTTAAACCGAGTTCTCCGTACCGTATTAAAATATGATCATACTTCATTCTTATTTATCCTTTCTTTATATCTTTTTTACATAACTTTGCTTAATTCAGTTAACGACTCTTTTAAACGTCTAACAAATATGTTAATTTCTTCTTCTGTATTATCGTATGAAAGACTAATTCTCAGAGCTGATTGGGCAATCTCTTTATCAACATTCATTGCAACTAATACACGACTATCCTCTGACTGTTTTGACGAACAGGCTGACTTTGTCGATATATAAATATGATGTGCTTCTAATTCATGAATCATCACTTCTGATTTAATGCCCGGAAGAGATACGTTTAAAATATGCGGTGCTGAATTATTTTCAGGACTATTAATAATTACCCGATCAACCTTTGATAGTTCTTGTCGTAAATGGTTAGATAGCTTAGTCAATGGTTGCTCGTTATTTTCCATCTTTTCATAAATTAACCGTAAAGCACGTGCAAATGACACTGCTCCAGCAACGTTTTCTGTTCCTGAACGAACACCGTACTCCTGGGAGCCACCATGAAAAAGTGGATACAAAGTTGTTCCGTTTTTGACGTATAAAATACCCGTTCCTTTGAGCCCGTGAATCTTATGTCCAGAAAATGTACATAAATCAATATGAGAACCCTTTATATCGAGTGGTACTTTACCCGCCCCTTGCACGTAATCAACGTGGAAATAGGCTTTCGGATAATCAGCAACAATTTCTCCAATCTGCTTAATCGGCTGCATCGCACCTGTTTCATTATTGACGTGCATAATTGAGACTAAAATTGTTTCTGACGTCATTGCTTCTTTTAATTCATCAATATCGATAAGACCCGCTTGATCAACAGCTAAGTACGTTATATTAAAGCCAAGAGCTTCTAACGACTGACAAGCATCGTAAACGGACGGATGCTCAGTCGTTGTCGTTATAATATGCTTTCCTCTCTGTTGATGCTCTAACGCAATCCCTTTAATCGATAAATTATTCCCTTCTGTACCACCCGACGTAAAAATAACTTCCGATTGATCAACATGAAGTAATTGAGCGATTTGTTCACGCGATTGCCTTAATAATTGCTCGACTTCCCCACCTAAATTGTGAATAGATGATGGATTGGCAAAGAGCTTTGTTGCTACGTAATTAAAGCTCTCACTCACTGACTGGTCAACTTTTGTCGTTGCACTATTATCTAAATAAATCATTTTTAACTCCTTTAATTCCTCGTTAACATTGGAAAGGCTGACTTACGAATAGATGGTATATCACATACTCCTCGTAAGACAGCCTCTCATATAAAAAAACATTTATTGTAATGATTCAATACGTTTTAATGCTCCTGGCTCAACCGCTTCGATAGCAGTTGCCGCTTGTTCTAATGCTAATTCATATTCATATGCTCGAAACAGTCTTTCTGATTCTTCAAGTTGTTCAGCTAGCGCTTCATTTTGACTTCTATAGCGATTACTATACTGAATCACACGCTCCGTTAAATACGCTTGATCAATAATTAGTTCTGTCTGTTCATTTAAATGATCCATTGACTTTCGCGCTTCTTCAAGCGCTGCTTTCACATTATTCATATCTAACGGTTGCTTACTTAGCGTATCTTCTGTAAATTTGTATTTTTCAACAACCGTCTCCATAATCGTCTTAATGAATGTTGGTATGCCTGGTAAATTACTCTTATGCAACTTCCTACGAGCTTCTAACCACTCTTCACGAATCTCTTCTAACTGTTCATTTGCTTTTACTTCATCTTTACTTAAACGTTCAATTAACTCAATAAAAGCTTCATAATCTTCATCTAATTGTTCAAGGTCTTTATACCCTTTTTCAATTTCTTCTTTCATGAACGCATATGATTGTTCCATTTTCTCTTCATTTTCATCAAATGTAAGTGACTCTTCTTTTTGTTTCATTAATTTATTTAACGTCTTCTCAAGCGTACTAAATGTTTGCAAATCATAGTCATCGAAACGATAGCTCGGCTTAAGTCGTTCGATATCTGCTTTCGTTTCTTTTAAGTATGCATCGTATGTTAAAAGCTTTTCCCCGTATGCATTAATATGATCCTCTACGTACGTTTTTGATAAAGCTTCTTTTTCTAACGTGTCGTACATCTCTTGAATTTTTTGTTCTAAAGTTTCTACTGCTTCCTCAACTTCCGCTGTAACACCTTTATCGAGCGATTTTATACAATCTTCTAAGCGAAGTTTATACCGCTCAATATCTTTTTCAAACGACAAATGACCGAGGTAGTAACCTTGCTCTTCCATCTCTTCTAAACCACTAGAAATTGTGTTCAACTCTTTCGGAATTGTATTCTCACATGCAACGTAAAGCTTTGGTGTTTTTTCAATTTCTTTTTCAACAGCATAAACACGTGGCTTTAAATCATCAACGAGTGATTGAGCTTCCATATAATTCCCTGCTTCAATCATTTCAAAATATGTATGTAATGACTCATCGAGTGTTTTTAATTCCTCGAGGAAATACGTGCTTGACTCTCCAAAATTAGAACGATTTTCAGTTACTTTTCTTTCCAATACTTTTAAGAGTGGTTGTAACTCACCAACTTCTTCTTCACTTTTTTCAGCAGACGTTAACAAGTCATCTAATTCTGCTAACATACTTTCAATCGTACTTTCTGACTCATTTAATTCTTGTTCAATAGTTGCCAGTACATCTCTCGCTTTAGAAAAGCGGTACTTATCAGCAAACGCTTCAGCATCGAATAATAATTCTTCAACATCTGGTAAATCTTTCGTTAAAATATTATCCCAGCGTTCTTTCCATGAATCGAACTTACGTTGTGCTTCTCCTGATAAATTGAGAGACTTTATTTTCGCTAGTTGGCTAGCAACGTTACGGTTCATAATGTCTAACTTCCACGATTCATATTGATCAACTTGTTCATAAACTCTTTTTCTGTAAATCAAACCTACAATAACAATCGTCACAATTACTAATAGTATTCCAATAGCAATGGCCATCCAACAGTTGCCCCCTTACCGAACAATATATCTTTCACGGGAAATATAACCCTTCTTTATCATTCATCTTGATTAAATGTCTCATATACTATTTATCTTAACACGTTCGTTCATTTTTTTCCTATAAAAATTGAAAAAACATGAAAATATACATTTATATTTACAAATCGACAATATAATCTTTTATTTTAATAGATGTGAATGTAAAAAAGATTGACTTTGTCTCGTTTAAATTATATAATGACGGTTGTGTAAAATAATAGTAGCCTATGTAAACCAAATGCTTGCCACTATTTTATTCCTCAATAATGAGGTGTATCGCGTAACTCTTAGCTGCTGGAGCGATGGTACATGAAAATAAAATAGCCATCAGGAAGGTATACACTCATTTATTTTATGCGAAAATTTTATATAAAGGAGAATGTCACATGGCACGTTTTACAGGATCACTTTGGAAAAAGTCCCGTCGTCTAGGCATTTCATTAACAGGAACAGGTAAAGAATTAGAAAAAAGACCTTATGCACCAGGTCAACACGGTGCAAACCAACGAAGAAAAATTTCTGAGTATGGTTTACAGCAACAAGAAAAGCAAAAGCTCCGTTATATGTACGGTTTAAATGAGCGTCAGTACCGCACACTCTTTAACGAAGCTGGAAAAATGCAAGGAATTCACGGTGAGAACTTCATGATTTTACTAGAGTGTCGTTTAGACAACTTAGTTTATCGTTTAGGACTTGCACGCAGCCGTAGACAATCACGTCAGCTCGTGAACCACGGCCACATTCTTGTAGATGGTAAGCGCGTTGATATTCCATCATTCCGCGTAAAACCTGGTCAAGAAATTAGCGTTCGTGAACGTTCGAAAAATATTGACCTTATTAAAGAAGCAATTGAGTTAAACAACTTCGTACCTGAGTACTTATCATTTAACGAAGATACTTTAACAGGTATATTCAACCGTTTACCTGAACGTTCTGAATTACCTGCAGAAATTAACGAATCACTTATCGTTGAGTTCTACTCACGTCACTAAGATTTCGTTACGAACAAATATATGCAAATCCTTACAATCTTTTTATCCGAGAGATTGTGAGGATTTTTTTATTTCATAAATGACGTTACTGATTGAGTAAAATGTTTGTGGGACTATGCCCTACTTGTTGTGTAAAGTTTACACTTCAGAAATGTGCTTCGCTTGTCCACGAAGAATAATATAAACTTATTAAATCAGAAAAGCATACATGACACATACAGATCAAGTGAAAGAAATATACGAAAGACGCCTGTGGGAAGGTAATGAGATAGGTGGTAACCTATTTCATTACACGTATCCGAAAATCCCTAGAACCGACATGATAATGGAGGTTCTAGAAGTTGATGGTGCGAAGAATGCACTTCAATTCTTCGTGGGCAAGCGTAGTATAGTTCTGAAACGATCACCCGCAAAAAGTGAAGTATATATCACCAGTAGTGATTAAAATAGTCATTTAATAAAAATAATCTATACAAAAGATGGTATTTTAAACATATTTATTAGGTACCCACAAATACTTGACTCAATCGACGTTACTAAACACCTTTTATTTTAACAAAATAATGGTATGATTATAAAAAAGAGAGGAGGATTGAAGCTAATGGACAATAAAGTCTTACACCAAATTCTAGGTGAAATGCAAACGATGAATAGCGATATGAAAGAACTGAAAACCGAAGTTACTAGCATTAAATCTGACGTTGCAGCGTTAAAATCAGAACAACAAACAACGAATGAGCGGCTCGCAGCTATCGAATCGAAACAAACGATTATGCATGAACAAACAGGAAAATTAACCGAGTACCATTCTGAGACAATGGCTAACTTTGAAAACTTAGCGACAAAAGAAGATTTAGCATACTTTGATAAAAAAATTACTGAACACGATAGAGAACTTTTTAAAATAAAGCAACGTGCTTAACATGTCAAACATTAAAAAGCTACTAAACCCTCGATTATTAACTACTTTTAAACAATATTCCTCACACCAAATGATGAGTAACCAAATAATAACATTAAAAGAGCCTTAGCAAGATTAGCTACATCGACAAAATCATTCTCAAGACTGAGTCAAAGGCTAAAAAGCTAAGGCTACTATTCATGTATAAAATAAGTTTTATTCAAACCAAACGTCTGCTAAAAGCTCGAGTGAGCGTTTACGGTCTTCTGGGTCATACGTATAAGTAACGATGATTAGCTCATCAACACCTGACGCTTCAGCAAACTCTTCTAGCTTTTGTTTAACCGTTTCTGGTGAACCGACAGCACGAACACTCAGTGCATGTTCTGCTATGTGTCGATTGTCTAATTCACTCGGATCAACTGGTGGTTGAATTTTCTCTCGCTTACCTGTGTGAATGTTAATAAACATTCTCTCTGTCGTCGTAAATATACGCTCTGCTTCTTCATCCGTCGGAGCAACAACGACATTAATCGCAGCCATTGCGTAAGGCTCTGACAATGATGCTGTTGGAGCATTCGCGTCAAACGCTTCACGATACACGTTTAACTTTTCTTTAAAGCCATCAGGCATAAAATGTGTCGCAATTGAATATGGCAATCCTAGATTCCCAGCAATTGTCGCCCCATTCATACTCGATCCAAGGACCCAAATTGGCACGTTTGAATTCGTTCCAACACCTGTCGTAACACCTGGCACTCGTGGTGTTTTCCCTTCTTTGCCGAGCCAGTTTTGCATATCGAAAATTTGATTAGCAAATTCTTGTGGCTCTGCTGTTGAACGTGTAATTAGTTGTGCTGTTCTACCGTCAGTTCCCGGTGCACGCCCTAATCCTAAATCAATTCGATCGGGATACATTTGACCTAACGTACCAAATTCTTCTGCTACGCGAAAATGTGAATGATTCGGTAACATAATCCCACCTGAACCTACTCGAATACGCTCTGTTTCTGCCGCCGCACGGCCAATAAGTAATGGCGTTGCAACTGCTGCTAAACCATCTGTATTATGGTGTTCAGCATACCATAATCGTTTATAACCTAATTCATCAATAAGCTTCGCATGATCCATCGAGACATCTATTGCTTCTTTTACTGATTGATTTTCCGCAATCCCTACTAAATCTAATACACTTAATGGTATATGTTTTGACATATATGATCATCCTATTCTGTAAAAAATAAGCTTGCATCATCTATGATAATCATTCTCAGGCGAATATACAAAATATTGAACTGATGCTCGACCTCTTCCTATTAATTAAGATGTTTAATAAGCTTTTCTAAAATATCTTGTAGCTGATTAAGCTCTTCATTTGAAATAACGTCAAACGCTTCGCGATTACCTTCTATTCGATGTGGATGAATCGCTTCTAAACGTTCTCGTCCTTCATCAGTCATTTGCACAATCGTTTTTCTCCCGTCTTTCTTGTCTTTCCTCGTCTCTATGTACCCTTGTTTTTTCATTCGATCAATTAAACCTGTAATCGCTTGTTTAGTGACAAGTGTGTTCTCTCTTAAATCGGACATGGACAGTGTATCTTGCTTATTTAACATAGAAAGTAACATATATTGCTGCACGCTTCCTAATCCAACGGTTGATGCGTACTGTCCACCTAAACGTTCTAATAAATTAGCTGCCCTTACAATTTCTAATACGACAGCACCTATTTATTTATCTTTCTCTGTCTCCATGTCTGTCCCCTCTTTCCCATCCATAAGCTTCCGTATGACTAAAATAAATATGTTTAACTGTTCTTTGTAAAATAAATTTAATAAATCAACTAAACACCCTCAAAAGCAAGATAACATACGCCTCACTCCAAGGGTGTCTCGTTTAACAAACACATATTCGTTTCTTCTGTTCAAAACAAATCTTTTCTTACTGTCTCGTCACTGCTTCATCTTCGTGCACATGTGTATAAACAGTAATAATAAATAGTATAACTCCAAGCGTTACTGCGGCACCTGCTGTAAATGTGAAGTAGTGCGCGATTCCGCGAACACTAGCGATTTGTACCATAAACATGCTTGCTAGTAAAAATGGTAAACCAATATTGTATAACCAAAATGCCCCTTTTCCTAATGAGCTATTTCCTGCTTTAGGATACACAGAGTAGACGACTCCGATGAGTACAGTTGATAACCAGCCGACGACGTTTACGTGTGCATGTGCAGCACCCCATCTTAAATCAATCGTTGCAGACATAAATAATCCAATAGCAATACCTATAATGAAATAAAGAACACCAATTTTAATCCATTTTGCTCCCATTGTGTATAACCTCCTTAGATAGTCAATATATGTACTATTATAAAGTAATTGTGCATATATGTCAAAATTGTTACATTTTATAATGACTATCATTAACACAAAAAAACACCTTACAATCTAACATGTTATCGATCGTAAGGTGTTGCGCATCTTTATTCAAAATGAATTAAAAAGTACTTTCTTCGTCCGCGACGTACGACTAAAAATGTATCTTCAAGTAAGTCTTCACTCGTAACTGTATGTTGTAAATCCTGGTTACGATCACCATTTAAGTAAATCGCACCGTTTGAAATGTCTTCACGCGCTTGACGTTTCGATGAAGAAATATTCGCTTGAACGAGCAAGTCAATTAATTGAATATCTTCACGTGCTACTGTATAGTTTGGCACGTCTTTAAATCCTTGTTCGATTTCATCTGTTGTTAATTGTTTGACGTCTCCGCTAAACAGAGCTTCAGAAATCTTAATCGCTTGATCGAGTGCTTCCCTTCCGTGAACAAATGTCGTCACTTCTTCAGCAAGACGCTTTTGTGCCGCGCGCCTTCCTGGATCTTCTTCCGTTGCCTTTTCTAAAGATGTGATTTCATCATCTTCTAAAAACGTGAAGTATTTAATAAATTTAATGACGTCACGGTCATCTGTGTTGTACCAGAACTGGTAAAACTCATAAGGACTCGTCTTTTCTGGGTCTAACCAAACAGCTCCACCTGCTGTTTTACCGAATTTCGTTCCGTCAGCTTTCGTAATCAGTGGTACTGTTAAACCAAATACATCAATATCTTCCTCAGCATCTGGACGTGTACGGCGAATGTATTCCATCCCTGCTGTAATGTTACCCCACTGGTCACTTCCACCAATTTGTAACGTACAGTTTTCCTCTTCGTATAACTTTCTAAAGTCATATGACTGCATGAGCATATAACTAAATTCTGTGTATGAAATACCGTCTTCGATACGCGATGATACTGCATCTTTTGCTAGCATATAATTGACAGTAAAGTGTTTCCCGATATCTCGTAAAAACTCAATGAATGTTAAATTAGCTAACCAATCGTGGTTATTACGTGCACGAGCAGCGTTAGATCCTTCATCAAAATCTAACATCGTCGCTAATTGGTCACGTAAGCTATTTGCAAAATGGTGAACAGTATCTGTCGTATTTAGCGATCGTTCTGTATTTCTCCCACTCGGGTCACCAATCATACCTGTTCCTCCACCGATAAGAGCAATTGGTTTGTGCCCCGCACGCTGGAATCGTTTAAGAATTGTTACTGGTAACAAGTGGCCAATATGTAAACTATCAGCTGTCGGATCAAATCCACAGTAAAGCGTCACTTCATTATTTTTTAAATGTTCTTCTAAACCTTCTAAATCTGTTGCTTGATGTAGCAAACCTCTGTTTTGTAAATCTGCTAAAATATCCACTTCAACACCTCATTCATAGTATTTATATGTCATTTAAAACAAAAAAATCCTCCTCCCTGGAAAGGGACGAGGTTATTCGCGTTACCACCCTTGTTATATACATTTAGGTATATCAACTTTTTTGCTAACGATGTAAACATACACCGTCTCCAGTCAAGTGGAGATTGCTCCAAGCCGTAATTCACTTATAAATATGTACTAGTTTTCACCGACCACTAGCTCTCTGTAACAGTGATTTATTCGCTACTGCAACTTTTCAACGCATACGTATTAATTTTCCTTATTATCTTTACATATTTACACATAATTTGCAAATAAAAGGGATAAATATGTACGAGTTAAAACGAGCTATGGTATAATTAATTCTATGTGTAGGAGGTTAATTCGTGTGAAAAACAATGATAAATTAAATATTTTTATGAACAAAATAAAAAAGAATTGGGAAGCTGGTAAAATACAGCGCTCCTCGCGGATAACATACGATGTCGTTTGGAATATTGTCCTTACTTTTCTTATACTTTCTTTTATAGGTATGTTCTTCGCGTTAGGAGTCGGTGCGGGTTATTTTGCCTCTCTCGTTAAAGACGAAGACGTTCGAAGTTACGAGAGTATGGAGAAGGATATTTATAATTATGAAGAAACATCTAAGATGTATTTTGATAACGAAGAATATATCGCGGATATTCGCTCTGACATTCATCGAGAGAAAGTTTCACTCGATGATATTTCAGAAACACTTATTCAAGCAGTGATTGCTACAGAGGACGAAAACTTCAACGAACATAACGGTGTCGTCCCGAAAGCAATCGTACGTGCGATGCTGCAAGAAGTAACGAATGCCGATAGAAAAACAGGTGGTAGTACACTTACGCAGCAATTAATTAAAAACCAAGTGTTAACGAACGAAGTTTCATTCGAGCGTAAAGCGAAGGAAATTTTACTTGCGATGCGCATTGAGCATTTCTTTAGTAAAGATGAGATATTAGAAGCTTATTTAAATATTATTCCTTACGGCCGTAAATCAACAGGGGAAAATATCGCTGGTATCCAAACAGCAGCTACAGGTGTTTTCGGTATTGATGCGAAAGATTTAAACTTACCACAAGCTGCATTTTTAGCTGGATTGCCACAAAGTCCATCAGTTTACACGCCTTATGTGTCAGGTGGCGGATTAAAGGAAGATGAAGATTTAGAACACGGGAAAAAGCGTATGCAATCTGTTTTAAACAGAATGTATCAAGCGAAATATATTTCTGAAGGTGAATATGAAGAAGCACTTGCTTACGATATTAAAGACGATTTTATTATCGAAAAGAAAGCACCAAAAGAAAAATACCGTTATTTAATTGATGAATTAGAGCAACGTGCGACAGAAATTATTAAAGAGCAATTAATCATTGCGGATGATTTAGATTTGGAAGAAGTTGAAGAGAATAGTCAACTGAATGAAAAGTACGTCATAAAAGCAGAACGAGAATTACGTACACAAGGTTATAACATTCATTCAACAATCAACAAAGAAATGTACGACCGTTTCCAAGAAATTGCCGATAACTATGAACATTACGGTCCGAATCGTCCAGGAACAGATGAACCTGTACAAGCAGGTGCTGTCCTACGCGAAAATAAATCGGGTAAAATTTTAAGTTTTGTCGGTGGGCGAAGTAATTTCGATTCAGAATACAATCACGCCACACAAGCAAAACGATCTGTCGGTAGTACGTCAAAACCAATTGCCGTCTATGCGCCTGCGATGGAATTAGGTGTTGTTCAGCCAGGTTCTATCATTGCTGACTTGCCAATGAGTTATCCGAAGAACTATGGCGGTGGAAACTACGGATTAATTACTGCACGTGATGCGTTAGCAAATTCATACAACGTGCCCGCTTATAAAACGTACCAAAAAATCATTGATCAAAACCCCGTTGATAAGTATTTACGAAAAATGGGTATTACGTCTTTAGATGAAAGTGATGAGCATAACTTAGCTTTAGCACTTGGTGGTATGAAACACGGAATTACTGTTGAAGAAAATATTAACGCGTTTACGACATTAGCGAACAACGGTAAGTTCGTCGACGGTTATATGATTGAAAAAATTACTGACTCATCAGGAGAGACAATTTATGAGCACGAAGCAGAGGAAGTTGAAATATTCTCACCACAAACAGCATATTTAACGATTGATATGATGCGTGATGTGCTTAGCTCAGGTACAGGAAAATATGTTAATACGCGTTTAAAATATGGCGGCGTTGACTGGGCTGGTAAAACAGGTACGTCAACAGACTATCATGACGCTTGGTTCGTTGGATTAAATCCGAACGTATCATTAGCGACATGGATTGGTTATGATAACCCTGCATCCATTTTTTGTTCAAATTGTGGGTTAAGTTATAGTCAACGGACACAAAATTTATGGGGACAACTCATTAATGCTGCCGGAGATGTTGATAAAGAACTTATTGCACCGAGCGAACGATTTAGCCAACCAGAAGGTATCGTCCATCGTAGCTTCTGTGCAACATCGGGTCTAATTCCGACAGAGTTATGTGAAAAAGCTGGGCTCGTTCAATCCGATATCTTTAATGCAAAATTTGTCCCGAAAAAAGAAGACAATAGTTTAATTGACGGTGAATCTCATCGATTAGTCGTCGTTAATGGTAAAGAAGTTCCAGCTGGACCTGATACACCTGAAGAGTTTACATCTGGTGAAGGATTTGGTCTTGCGTTTAATCCGGAATTCTTAAAAGAAAATAATTATGACACACTCGGTGACCTTTCATTATTGTTCCCAAGAAAGAATCGTGAACTTTGGGAAAAAATCGGTACAGCTGAAGGAACCTCTGACTCTGATACTGAAGTAGAAGATACAGGAAAAGCACCAGATCCGCCAAGTTCTCTTAGTATAAGTGGTAGTAAATTAAGTTGGTCGGCTTCTGGTAGTAAAAATGTCGTCGGGTATCGTGTGTTTTGGTCTGAATCAGAAGACGGTTCCTTTACTAAAATCGGTCATAATACAGATGCTTCACTGAGTATTTCAAAGAAAACGGGATACGTTCATATAAAAGCGGTTGATTATTTCGGACGTGAATCTGCTCCTTCTGATATACTATTACTCGGGGAAAAAGAAGATGAAGAAGATGACGATGATGATAAAGACGAAGAAGAAAAGCCGGAAAAAGACGATAATGATGACGATGATTCTAATACGAATGAAGATGAAAATGATTCAGATGGCGAATCCGGTGACAATGATTCAAATGACGAAGATGAACAACCTGATGAGCCTGATGAATAATAAATAAACAATAAAAAGCCTCTCATAAAGCATTCAGTGGTTATCACTAACGCTTTCATGAGAGGATTTTTTATTCTTTCATACCTTCAGATTGCCCGTCTTCTAATATAACGATTTCTACACGACGATTCTTACCGAGATTTTGATTGTTCGTATTTGGAACAGCTGGTCGAGTATCTGAATAACCAACTGCTGAAAAACGATCTTCTTTAAAATCATTTTCATCAATCAAATAACGAATAACGCTACTTGCTCTCGCTCCACTTAATTCCCAGTTTGATGGATAACGATAGTTTGAAATCGGTCGACTATCTGTATGTCCTTCAACTTTCACATAGTTCGGTAATTCAACGAGTAACGTGCCTATCTTTTCTAAAAATGGTTTTCCTCGATTGAGTATTTCTGCTTCTGCTGAATCAAATAAAATACTTTCTTGGAGAACGAGTACAACCCCCCGTTCCGTTCGGTCCGCAGAAATAACATCGTTTAGTGCATTTTCATCGAGAAAGCGATTCACATCTGTTAATAATTTCTCTAAGGAATCCCCTTCACCGAAGCTCTCATCATCTATTCCTGATGAATCTTCATCATCCATTCCATCATTAAATGACGATCCATTTTGACCATTTTCATCTAGTTCTACGGCTGATGGTAAAAAATCTAATATTTCTCGATTTTTAAATGAATCGGAGATTGCTTCAAATTTAACTAAATCAAGTTGTGACATTGAAAAAAGTAAGATAAAAAACACGAGAATAAGCGTCACCATATCAGAGTATGTAACCATCCATCTTGGTGAACCTTTATCATGTTTATCTTTATTTCTTCTACGCCTCATTTACATTACCCTCTACTACTTTTGATTGTTCCAATACTTGATTTACTTCATTTTTATGTGCTCCATCATATGATAAGAAAGCACTTAATTTTTCTTCTAAAATACGTGGGTTTTGTCCTGATTGTACACCGATAACGCCTTCGATAATTATTTGTCGATAAAAAATTTCTTCTTCCGTCTTATTTGCCAGTTTACTTGCCATTGGGATAAATACTAAGTTAGCTAATACAGTTCCATATAACGTTGTCAATAATGCAACAGCCATATTCGGACCTAATGTCGTTGGGTCTTGTAAGCTTCCTAACATAAGAACGAGACCGATCAAAGTACCAATCATTCCCCAAGCAGGAGCATATTCTCCCGCTTTCTCAATGATCACTCGACCTTTCGCATGTCTTTCTTCCATCGCTACAATCTCTGCGTTCATAATATCATTAATGACTTCTGGCTCAATGCCATCTACAGCTAACAAAATTCCTTTCCGCGTAAATTCATCGTCAACTTTTTCAGCTTCATTTTCAAGTGCTAAAATTCCATCTCGTCTAGCCCGTTCTGACAACTGAATGAAAAGTGCAATTAATTGAGGAATACGCTGTTCATTTTTATAAAAAGATTCTTGAATAACGCGCGTCGCAAGCATCATTTGTTCTCTTTTAAAGTTAATGAACAAGGAAGCGAGTAATCCCCCAATAACGATAAAAATCGATGCAACGTCAAAAAAAGCCGTCACACCATCAACGCCTTCTTTTGAAACGATAGCCATCATGATCATTATAAATCCAAAAGTAATTCCAATGGGTGTTAAAATATCACGTTTTCTCATGTCATTACCAAACCCCTATGTTTTTTAATAAAAATGATTGTTTATTACTACTTTATGGAAATAATATTAACATTTTCTAATCATAAATAGTAGTAAATATTCAATCATGTGGCTATTTTTTATATTTGTCGATAACTCGTACTAAATTTCTACTCAATTATTCATTATTTCGTTGAATCTCGTTCAATGATGCGGTGTGGTAAGATAACTTCCGTTTCTTCCACTTCTTCTTTGTTCATATATTTTGTTAATAAACGCATCGCTACTGCTCCAATATCATACATTGGTTGAACAATTGTCGATAATGTCGGTCGAACCATTGTCGATAAACGTGTATTGTTAAAACCAAACACTTCGATATCTTCTGGAACACGATATCCTTTATCTTGCGCACCGTGGATAACTCCTAATGCCATCTCGTCAGATGCAACGAACACTGTTTTCGGCAAAGTATCTAAAGCTAACAACTCATTAATACCGTCAATTCCCGACTGATAAGAGTAGCCTGCCTTAATAACAAACGATTCATTCAATTCAATCCCTGCATCTTTAATCGCTCGGATATAACCGTCATACTTAAATTCATTTCTCTTCTTCGTATCTTCTTGACCATAAATAAAAGCTGGTTGACTATTGTGCTGTTTAATTAAAAATTGCGTCGCTTCATATGCTGCTAGTTCGTGATCAATATTCACTGAAGGAAATGTTTCTGACTCATCATACGTTGCCGCTAATACGACAGGTACGTTCGTATTTGATAGTTGATTAACAAAGTCTTTTGTAATATTTCCACCCATAAAAATAATACCGTCAACTTGTTTTTCTAACATCGTATCAATGAGCTGTAGCTCTTTATCTTTATTTTGATCAGAGTTACTTAAAATAACGTTATATTTATACATCGTAGCAATATCTTCGATTCCTCGTGCAACCTCTGCAAAAAATATACCAGATATATCTGGAATAATCGCTCCTACAGTTGTCGTCTTTTTACTTGCTAGCCCACGTGCAACAGCGTTTGGACGATAGCCGAGTCGCTCAATCGTATCAAGCACTTTTTTCCTCGTGGACGGCTTAACATTTGGATTTCTATTAATAACACGTGATACCGTTGCCATTGAAACGTTCGCTTCACGAGCAACGTCGTAAATTGTAATATTACTCATTATCTAAAAAACCTCCTCTTACACGGATAAAATAACTTTATTTCTATCATACGCTACCGGTAATGAAATTTCAAAAGCAAACAGACAACTTTTATAGCTTTTATGTTCCCCTAAAAGTAAACAAGCGAGAAAATATACGCCTTTTTTAAAGAACACATATGAGTTAAAATGAAATTTCTCTCATAATAATTGTTCTTTAAAGAGTTATATCTTCTCGCTTATTAGTAAACGACTTTTCAATCGTTAAGTCGAATAACTTTATAGTTTATGTGATTTTGTAAATGATTCTAATGCATCCATAAATTCATTAAATGAAGGAATATCCATTTGTTGTGCTGCATCTGAAAGTGCTACTGATGGATCTGGGTGAACTTCTGCCATGACACCATCTGCTCCAATTGCTAAAGCAGCTTTCGCTGTCGGTAATAATAAATCACGGCGGCCTGTTGAGTGAGTCACGTCTACCATCACTGGTAAGTGTGTCTCTTGCTTTAAAATAGGTACAGCAGAAATATCTAACGTGTTACGTGTCGCTGTTTCGTACGTTCTAATACCACGCTCACATAAAATAATATTTCCGTTACCACGTGAGTTAATGTATTCCGCTGCATTAATAAATTCAGAAATCGTCGCTGATAATCCGCGTTTTAATAATACAGGCTTGTTTAACTCACCTGCTGCTTTTAATAACTCAAAGTTCTGCATATTTCGTGCACCGATTTGAATAACATCTAAATAATCAGCTGCTTCATCTAAATCTGCAGGGTTTACAATCTCACTGATGACTGCTAAATCATGCTCATCCGCTACACGTTTTAAAATTTGCAAACCTTCAATGCCTAGTCCTTGGAAATCATAAGGTGAAGTTCTCGGCTTAAATGCTCCACCACGTAACAATCTTAAACCACGGTCTTTAATTGCTTTTCCTACCGCTTCCACTTGTTCGTAGTTTTCTACTGCGCACGGTCCAATAATAAATTGTGCTTGCTCTCCACCGAACGGGACACCTTTAATATCAATAACTGTATCTTCTGGCTTTTTCTTACGTGACACTAATAAAGCTTTTCTATGATCATCTTTCTGTAACTCAAGACCTGCTTTAAAAATTTCTTTGAAAATGTGCTCAATCGTTGAATGAACAAAAGGCCCTGAGTTAGCATCGATAATTTTATCAAGCATATCTCGTTCTCTTACTGGGTCAAATCTTTTAGTCGCACTTTGCTTTCCTTTTACTTGCCCAATCTCTTGTACCACTTTTGCTCGTTTATTTATCAACTCAAGTAATTCGAGGTTGATACCATCTAGTTCATTTCTTAATGACTCCATATTATTTTGACTCATTCCAATACTCCTTTAAACTTATTTTCATGCTGTGTTTCGTAACATTATAGCGAATATTCTTCCTTTTGTCATTAATATGTATATAATGAATGTAAATCTTCCTTAAAATGTTGAAAGGATGAAGCGAATCATGAACGATAAGATTTTTGCGCTCGATATCGGAACGCGCTCAATTACTGGAATTATACTGACAAAAAAAGATGATACTTATGAAGTCATAGACTCTTATACGAAAGAACATAAAGAACGTGCCATGCTCGATGGTCAAATTCACGACATTGTCGCAGTAGCCGATGTTATTCAAGAGGTGAAAGATACACTTGAAGAAACGAGTGGTCCTTTAACAAAAGTGTGTGTTGCCGCTGCTGGCCGTGCATTAAAAACGTCTCAAGAAAGTGCAACAATACCTATTCAACAACAGATGATTAGTAACGAGCAGATGGTGAAGCATTTAGAATTAAGTGCCGTACAAAACGCTCAGAAGCAATTAATAACTGATGATATAAACAATACGTACGACAGTTACCATTGTGTCGGTTACTCTGTTTTACACTACGAACTCGACGGAGAAAAAATCCGTTCATTAATCGATCAAAAAGGTGAAAACGCTTCAGTTCATGTCATTGCAACATTTTTACCGAAAATAATTGTTGAATCATTGTTAGCCGTTTTAGATCGTGTACATTTAGAAATGGAAGCTTTAACACTTGAACCGATTGCAGCTATTCAAATTCTTATTCCTGAATCTATGAGACGGTTAAATATCGCTCTTATAGATATAGGTGCGGGAACGAGTGATATTGCTATTACTGACAATGAGACGATTGTCGGTTACGGCATGGTGCCATCAGCAGGTGATGAAATTACGGAAGCAATAAGTGATTATTATTTACTTGACTTTAAAGTAGCAGAACAGTTTAAACGAGAGGCGATATCTGAAGGAGAAGCAATGGTTCAAGATATTCTAGGTATGGATATGGCTGTAACAAAAGGCGAGCTAATCGAGCAAGTGGATGAAACGATTGATCAACTAACGACAAAAGTAACGACGGAATTGCTACGTTTAAATAATAAACCTCCTCGTGCAGTTATGCTTATTGGTGGGGGTAGTTTAACGCCAAACATATGTAAAAGAATTGCTGAAAAACTACAATTACCTGAAGACCGTGTAGCTGTTCGTCGTGTAGATGCGATTCCTCAGTTAACTGTCCCTGAATCATTTCCTAGTGGGCCAGATTTTATTACACCAATTGGAATCGCTATTGCTGCGCGACAAAATCCTGTTTATTATATCCATTTGACAATTAACGATCAGCCATACCGGTTACTACATATGAATAACTTAACTGTCAGCGACGCTCTTATTCAGTCAGGTATAGAAATTAGAAAGTTTTACGGAAGTCCAGGACTTGCTTCAGTCATAACGTTAAACGATCAGTCAATTACTGTTCCGGGTAAACTCGGTGGATTACCGTACATTTACGTAAATGGGCACAAAGTAGATTCAGATGCGCTCATTCAAGATGGGGATACTATAACGATTAATGAAGGAGATAAAGGTACTCCAGCTTCGGCAACAATCGGTGATTTATTAGATGATGCCCAGTCAATGACAGTGTACTGGAATAAAGAACAGCATACAGTACCACTACAAATATTCGTTAACAATAAATCTGAATCCTCGAATTATATCGTACAAGATAAAGACAATATTATCGTTAATAAAGAAATAACGATTGAGCAATTTTTAGAACGTCAGGACGTTAATCAGACGGCATTTGAACCATTTCACGTAATCGTCAATGAAGAGACAACTTTTTTACCAAATGTGCGAACAACGATCTATTTGAACGATAAAAAAGCCGATTTAACTGATGTTATTACGAATAACAGTCGACTCACTTTAAAACATGCAAATAAGCCTACTTTACAAGATTTAATAAACACACGAGATATATCATTAACGAAAGAAATAACTGTGCACTTTAATGATGAGGAAGTGACATTAGAAAACGCATCTTACAAAGTGATGCGCAATTTTGAAGAAATAACTTTAGATGATGAGTTATCGATAGATGATGAGATTACTTTAACAAAAACTGATGAAAAACCGTTTATTTTTCAAGATATCTTTCGATTCGTTGATTTAGATTTAACGACAGGAAAAGGAAGCTTCACATTATATAAAAATGATCAACAAGCAACATTTTTTGAACCGATTGAACACGGAGATTATTTATATATAAAATGGGATGCATCAGATAAAAAGATTGCTAACATCCCCTATTCTTTTTAGTTATTAAACGAAAAAAAGTTTTCGAGATTGATTATCTAATCTCGAAAACTTTTTTATAACATTTTATTTATCTGCTTTTTCTTTAACGTCTTCCGCTTTTTCTACAACTTTATCTTTAGCATCTTCTGCAACTTCTTCTGCTTTATCTGCTGCATCTTTCACTTTATCAGATGTCGTTGATTTTAAGTCATCAATTTTAGTCTGAACAGTCTTCGTTAAGTCCTGCGCTTTATCCGTCACATTTTTCGTTAATTGGTTCGTAGATTCTAATGCTTTGTCTTTCCATTCTGAACCTTTATCTTGTGCCGTATCTTTCCATTCATTTGCACGTTCGATCACTTGTGAAGCACCTTGGTTAATATCTTCTCTTAATTCACGGCCTGATTTTGGCGCTAAAATTAGAGCTAAACCTGCTCCTACCATTCCACCAATTAATGATCCAATTAAAAAATCTTTACTGTTTATGTTGTTTTCACTCATGTTTTATTCCCTCTTTCAATTATTTTCTACTTTTTTTCCATAAATCAATGAGCGCTGTTCCCCATTTTACTGCTTGTGAAGTTTTATCGCTGTCTTCAGTAGCAACTTTTGTCAAACTTGAAGATAAATCGCGCATCGACTGATTAAAACGTTGCATCGTCTCTCCTACTTCTTCGACACTATCAAAAACCGTGTTTAATTTATCTGACTTTTGATTAATATCTTCCGCTAAACGATTCGTTTTATTTAGAAGTAACGTCGTTTCAGTCGTAATACCTTCCATTTGCTTCTCTACACCTTCTAACGTATCAGCAACATTATTCAACGTTCTTGATGTAGCTTTCAATGTCATTGCTAAATAAACAACTAATACGGCGAACGAAATGGCTGCTATTAGTGCTGCAATCGATAGTACTGAATTCATTTGTTAGTTCCACTCCTTTAATGTTCATGTCAATGACATAAAACGACAAAGTCCTTCTATATCATTCAACATACCCAATATATTTATGTATAAACATGAATGTACCGATAAAGTTATTCTTTTTACGATTGAATGAAATGTTTACTTAAAAACGGTACATAAACAAAAATCGTTTGTTAAACAAACGATTTTTTAATATTTCTTCTATTTTAGCACTGTTTATAAACAACAATCAAGAGAACATATTTAATTCCCTATCACACAGCTGCTTCTTCATATGCTCGTTGAAACTTCTGAATGTCTCCAGCTCCCATAAATACGAGAACACTATTACGATACTCACTTAAAACATTTGTGTTTTCTAACGTTAACAATTCACTGTTTTCTATTTTATCCATTAAATCTTGTATCGATAATGAATGATCACTTTCTCTTAGTGAGCCAAATATATCACATAAATACACGTAATCCGCCATTCGCAAACTTTCTGCAAATTCATCTAAGAACATTTTTGTCCGTGTAAAAGTATGTGGTTGGAAAATAGCAATCACTTGTTTATCTGGATATTTCTTTTTCGCTGATTCAATCGTCGCTTCAATTTCAATTGGATGATGCGCATAATCGTCAATGATTATTTGATCACCAAACGTTTTTTCTGTAAAACGTCTTTTAACACCACTAAAGCTCTTTAAATGTTTAATATCTTCAGCCGGGATATTTTCATAATGACAAATAGCGATGACTGAAAGTGCATTTAAAATATGATGATTCCCGAACAATGGTATGAAAAATGTATCATAATACGTGTTACGAACAAACACGTCAAAAGTCGTTCCGCCGTCTACTAATTGCACATTTTGAGCTTGAAAGTCATTCGTATCAGCAAACCCATAATAAATAACCGGTACTTTTGCTTGGATTTTTTGCAATTGTTCATCATCGCCACACGCGATAATTCCTTTTTTAACATTGTCTGCCATTGACTGGAAGGCATCGAAAACATCCTCAATATTTTTAAAGTAGTCAGGATGATCAAAGTCAATATTCGTCATAATCGCGTAATCTGGCTTATACTTTAAAAAGTGACGACGATATTCACACGCTTCAAACACAAAATAGTCACCGTCTGCATGCCCTTTACCTGTTCCATCGCCAATTAAATAAGAGATTGGAAAGTTTTCATTTAAGACGTGTGCAAGTAACCCTGTCGTTGATGTTTTACCGTGTGCTCCCGTCACTGCAATGCTCGTATAATGATCTAACCAATGGCCTAAAAAGTCGTGATAACGATAAAATGTCACACCTTTTTCCTTTGCTTCTTTCACTTCAATATGATCATCAGTAAAAGCATTTCCAGCGATGACAATCATACCTTCTCGTATGTTGTCCTTTGAAAATGGTAATATTTTAATATCTTTTTGCTCTAAAGCATCTTGGGTAAAAACGTGCTTATCAATATCTGATCCTTGCACATTTTCTCCAGCATCATGAAGAATTTGTGCAAGTGCACTCATACCTGTTCCTTTTATACCAATAAAATGGTAATTACTCATAAGAATGAACCTCCATCATAAATGTATACAATCGTTAGTCGTTATTTAATGTCACTTTTTCTAAACGCGGATTTGGGCGATACTTTCTTCCCATTTTCGCTTCCGCTTCTCCGTTAATAAGCACATTGTCGCCAGTAAAGCCTATGTGAACATTAAGAAGACTTGTTCCGACACCATACATATCAACTGGTACGCCTAAGCGTTCATACTCTAAAATCCGTTCCTCATCAAATCCACCACTTGCGACAATTTCAACGTGATTAAACCCTTCATCATCTAGCGCTTTTCGTAAAGCGAAGATTAATTCTGGATTGACACCACGTGGATCAAATGAACCCATGACATGTTCATTTCGGAAAAAATATTTATCGACGAGTGTACGTGACGTATCAATTCGTACCCCTTTTAATACAGTTCCAAACTCTCTAGCTAATTTTAGCGAGTCATTAATGACATCATTATTATAATCAACGAGCGTTACTAAATCATCTTCAGGATACATCTCAACATATGCCTTTGATGCAGCAACGACGTCTCCTTTAAACATCTGAATCATCGCATGAGGCATCGTTCCCATACCTGCTTTGCCCCACCACTCATTCATTGCATGTGTCGCTTGTGCTGTCGTTCCACCGATAAATGCGGAATAGCCATCACCAGCTTGTTGCGTGAAGTGGTCGTTACGATCAGCCATAAAAAAGACCGGTTTTTGTTTACCAGCATATCTAGCTGCTTTCATCACATTATATACATTTGTCGCAACAGACGTCCTTCTAGCTAATATACCATCTATAACCCCTTCTAAATATCCGAAGTTTTGGTAAGGACCAGTAACTGTTAACACTGTTTCAAATGGTGACACTTTATCACCATCTTTTAATGAATGAATCTCTAATGATTCAGGATCATCAGCAAATGTATGCAACAAAGCAATCGATTCATCTGTCCCACACAATACTGCCTCTTCTTTTTGAAAAAATTGCATTGTTACATAATTGTCTGGCATAAATTTTTCAGCAATTTCTTTTGTTTTTAAAAAATATACCGCTGAAAACCAACCATCTTTAATTCGTTCGTCAAATTTAAACGTTTTATTCGTTAAACGCTCACTGTCACCTGCGAGCTTCTTTTCAATTTCTTTCATCGTTTTCTCCTCGTTTATTATGTTTTACAATTCAATTTTTTCATCTTTACTATCATATAAAATCTCCACTTACTATTCAAGTGTCGTGGCAGAAGATTATAGATTAGCGATGTCTTCAAATTGGCTTCGCGTCAATAGCAACTCTCTCGGTTTACTACCGTTCGGTCCTGAAATGATTCCTTTTGCTTCAAGTGAATCAATTAATCGCGCCGCTCGGTTGTAGCCAATTCTAAACTGCCTTTGTAAAAGTGATGTGCTTATTCCGTTTTGCGTAAAGACAAACTCCATCGCTTCGTTAAATAGCTCATCAACTTCCTCTTCTTCAACGACTTGCTTAAGTAATTGTTCTTGTTCAAATAAATAGTTCGGTTCTGCTAACTTTCTCACGTAACTCGTAATACGTTCAATTTCATCATCTGAAACGAAAGCACCTTGTAAACGAACCGTCTTGCCGGATCCATTTTCTAACAGGAGCATGTCACCTCTACCGAGTAATCGCTCAGCACCATTCGTATCAATAATTGTTCGTGAATCAACTTGTGATGACACGCTAAAAGCGATACGACTCGGAATGTTTGCTTTAATAAGTCCAGTAATAACATCTACTGACGGACGTTGCGTCGCAATTAATAAATGAATCCCACAAGCACGAGCTTTCTGTGCAATCCGGCAAATAGAATCTTCGACGTCTTGCGGTGCAATCATCATTAAATCCGCTAATTCATCGATGACAATGACTAAGTACGACATTTTTTCGCTATTTTCTCGTGAAGCTTTTTCATTATAACGACTAATGTTTCGCACGCCTTCATTAACGAATCGTTCATAGCGATCTTCCATCTCTTGAACGGCCCACTTAAGTGCTGCTGTTGCTGCTTTCACATCTGTAATAACTGGTGACACAAGATGTGGAATACCATTGTAAGGAGATAATTCAACCATTTTTGGGTCAATAAGCATTAATTTAACGTCTTCATAACTTGATTTATATATAATGCTTAGCAGGATCGTATTAATGCAGACACTTTTTCCTGAACCTGTCGCCCCTGCAATAAGTCCGTGAGGCATATCGCCAATATCAGTAAGCACTGGTTCTCCTTCAACATTCACACCTAAACCGACTGTTAATGGTGATTCATCTGCTACAAATGCATCATCTTCTAACACTTCTTGTAAACTGACCATACGTGGCGATTCGTTCGGAATCTCAATCCCAATCGTATTTTTGCCAGGAATAGGCGCTTCCATTCGAATATCTTTTGCCGCCATATTCATTTTTATATCATCGGTTAAATTACGAATTTTACTTACTTTCACACCAATTTCTGGCTGAATCTCAAACCGAGTGACTGAAGGTCCTTGAGACGCATGAACAACTTTTGCTGAAACGTTAAAGTGATTCAGTGTTTGTTCAAGTAGCTCTTGCTGCTCGATGACCCACCGTTTATTTTCTGGAGACTTTTGTTGCTCATCGTTTAACAAATGAAGCGGCACGTCATAAGCACTATCTGTCCATTCAATAGCCAATTGATTTTCTTCTTTCTTGCTCTGCTCAATATTACCTACAGAAACATCTGCAATCACGTGATCTTCTTGTAAAATATGTAACCTTTTTTCTTGGCGTTTTTTTAAACGACGTGCTCGTAGCGCGTCCTTGCTAGACAATCGGTCATTCTCACTTTTTTGTTTAGTGATATCTGTTTGGAATTTTTCTACTTGTGTAACTGGCATCTCAGCACGCTTTTGTTTCCGAACGAAAGCTGGTTCTTCGTATATAGCTTTCTTTTTTAAAGAAGCGTCATTGACTGTTTTTACCGGGCGTGTAACAGACTCTCTACGCTCTTCTTTTCTATCTTCTTTTTTCCGAACAAATGCCGGTTCTTCTTCTATCGCTCGCTGTTTGTTACGCGTTTGATAGCCATAAATAGGCGATGGCACGTCTGTCGGTGTAAACTTTTTTTCTACCGTCATTACTTGACGATCTATAGTCGGCCGCTGCTTAACGACTTCTCTCTGTTTATGAAGTGGCTGGATAGGCCTTGCATTATTTCTTTTGCTTTTTCGTTGTTCCCTTGGTTGTGTTCGTTTCTCTGGCATATCAATCGGGAAACGAAAAGGTGTTTTAGGATATTCATACGTTACTTTAGCTCGTACATCATTTTCTTCTCTATATATTTTATCTTTTACTCGTTCATTCGTTTGTTCTTCTTGTTTGCTTGAAAACAATTGTTTAAAAACATTAACCATTTGCTTCCACATCTTATAATGCACCCTTTTTTCACCTATTCTAAAATAGGTACAATCGTTGTAATGATTGTATCATAAAACAGTTAACACGAGAATGAATTGATCATGAATA
>DATGUM010000046.1:0-21530 GCA_035301345.1 Bacillota bacterium | reverse complement strand
CAATTTTCGCTATATCTTCTAGCGGTTGAAGAGCACCAGTTGATGTCTCTGCATGCACAAGCGCGACAAATTTTGCCTCACTATTTTCTTTTAGTGCTTGTTCGATTTGTTCTGGTTGGAAAACATCCCCCCAAGCCGCTTCAATCGTTATAGCTTTTGCGCCACAACGCTCAACGACGTCAACCATACGCTGACCAAATAAACCATTAACACCTACAATTACTTCATCACCTGGATCAAGTAAATTAACAAATACCGTCTCCATCCCTGAACTTCCTGTTCCAGACATCGCAACAGTTAATTCATTTTTCGTTTCAAAAACGTCACGTAACATTTGCATAACTTCATCCATAATCTTCATGAACTCTCCGTCCATATGACCGATCATTGGTGTCGCCATAGCTCTTAGTACGCTCGGATCAACATCACTCGGTCCTGGACCCATTAAAATTCGAGGTGGTACATTAAATTCTTTAATCATTTGTTACCTCCTATAAGATGTTATTCTTTTGTTGCTATTCAGAATATTAAAATGAATTATATGCTAGTTTTACATATAATGTTTTTAAATGCAACTTGATTAGCACTTTTGATTGAATCAATTATCTTTAAACACCTAAAATACAGCAACATTCGTCTATCTATGTGAGAAAAATAACGCTCGCTAATTTTTGCCTACTCATTACCCTGACTGCTTTGCTTTCGTAACGATCGTTTGATTTCTTCCAGATGCTTTCGCTTCATACAATGATTCGTCTGCTTTATCAATTAAAGCGAGTGCACTTGCCGCATGTTGAGGGAATGTTGCTACACCTGAAGAAACTGTTATCGGTCGACCGATTGGACTATTCGTTGTCGATAATATGTACCTGAATTTTTCCGCGATTAAAAAAGCTTCGTCTGTATCAATATCTGGTAATAATATAATAAATTCTTCTCCCCCATAACGACTGCACACATCTTTTTCATGAACGACATCTTGTAATAAGCGCGATAAAAATTGTAACACTTCGTCCCCTTTAATATGTCCATATTCATCATTCACACGTTTAAAATGGTCAATATCAAATAAAATAATAGAGAACTTCTCCTTTTCCTTAATCCACTGCTCAATGATGACGTCGAGTCCACGCCGATTAACAAGTTGAGTCAATGCATCCGTTGTCGACTGTTGCAAATATAATTTCGAACGATTGTGCATTAAATCAAAGCTACTCGCTAACGTATTTTTCAACTGAATCGCTTCGTAATACCACGCATGAATATCGTCAAAACGGTTCTCATTTTCACTAGCAGACGTTTCTGTGAAATAAGCGATTTTCCGTAATGGTGTTGAAATTAAGAATGAAATAGCATAAACGAGTATAATCGATAAAAATATTAAAGGTAAAGAGAACAGAAATACTTCTTTTACAATTTTCCTCGCCGAAACGAGCGCTTCCTCAAGTGGTTTTTCAACGACGACCGTCCATCCTAAAGAAAGTACAGAAGCGTATCCGACGATACTGTCTTCCGTTTCATTTTCTAATACGTATGCACCTGATGAGTCGCCTAACTCTTCCTTATCTACTAAATAATTTTCATTATTTTCTGAGAGTAATTCCTTTTCTTGGCTATAAACAATCTTACCTTCTCTATCTAATACAAAAACCGCCGAACCGTCTTCATAAAAATGTTCTTCTAAAATATCAGTGAGCATATTTTCTTCTGTTAAATAAATAGCCCCACCGACAAAACCAATATAGTCGCGGTTATGATCAAAAATTGGATACGTTAAAAGCATCATCGTTCTTCCTGTCATTCCTACATAAGGATCTGAAATATATAGTGAACGTGCGTTAATAGCACCTTTACCTCCAGGAGAATCGATAATGTTTCCTTGTAAATCAGGGCGAACGGATGATGAAGCTAAAATGTTCCCTTCTGCTGAAGATATAACGACAGCATTAAATGATCGCGTCTGATTCAGCAGCCGATCCGCTTCACGGTTTAACTCTTTATGATTAACGTCTTCAATCATTAATTTATCAAGATGTCCTGCTGCTTCACGGAATGTGTGAATCATGGAGTTAACATGCACATCTGTCGTGCTCGCTAGCTTTTGCGCATAAACAGTATTCGACTCCAACGTATGATCAATTAACGTTTCACGCTCAACTCGGTACCCTGCCAACGTACTACTAATCAAAGTAAACATAATGGCAAGGAGAGCAACGAATAATATTAAGTGACTTAATGAAAGTTTCCCTCTCACTGTCAACCCTACCTTCTATGCCTTTATACTTATGAATATCTATAAAATTAAGTATATATACCTACATTATACCAAATTCATCTGAAATATGTACCCAATTTTAACGTTTTCACTGAAGTAAATTGTCTATCCTCTTTCAGTCATATGTCACTATATTTATTCTAGCAAAGCGTCTAGGCAAATTTATGTATCACATGATAAATTCATTCATTGGCAAATTCATCATTGTTTTTTTATAATAGTAAGTAGCGTGTTAAATGAGGTGAATATAGTGGTGAAGAAATTTTCGGTTTTATTAATAATTATCGGAGTAAGTTTCCTTGCTTTTGGAGGATACCAACTGTATCAATCGAAACAAAATGAAAACGAACGATTAGCTGAAGGTTCAGAAATTATTTCAAATAAAGTGATTAACAGTTTGTCTGAAGTCGATTCTTTAAACTATGATTATGTCACTCATGGAGAAGTCATCGGTGTCTTTTACGTTCCAAGACTTGATCGAGAAATACCAATTATTGAAGGGACAGATGAGGAAGAATTAGCTCAAGGTGTCGGCCATTACGCTGATACTGGCTTACCAGGAGAAAACACACAAATATTATTATCAGGGCATCGAGATACCGTTTTCCGGCAATTTGGAGAACTTGAGCACGGTGATGAATTACACGTTAAAATGAAACAAGGAACGTTCATTTATGAAATACAAGAACATGAAATTGTCGATGCAAATGATACGACTGTTATTGACCCGGAACGAGAAGATGAAGTGTTAACCGTTTCAACGTGTTACCCATTCTCATTCGTCGGTAGCGCGCCCGATCGATACGTTCTCTATGCATATCCCGTTCAAAAATAAAAAAGCGATAAAGTCAATTGACTTTATCGCTTATTAATCAGTAATGAATTGCTAATCGATTATCGAGTAAATCGATAAATTTTCGTTTCATAAATTCATTCGTGAATATAGCATCACTAGAAATCTCTCTCAATTGTTGCACTGTAAATCCGAGATCGTTCTCCAGTTGTTCAATACCTAATTCTTGAGTCTCATACGCTTTAATCACATAATTCATCGCTTCTTTCGGCGACCTAAACAAATGAACATTTAATGATACATTGTGCCAGTTCCATGTTTTATTAAAGTTTCTTGTCCACTCAACAACCTTCTCTAAACAAGCTGATTCTGACATGTCCCATAACTCATCTAATTGAATATAGTCACGTTCCATAATTGAAATAACGTTCATTTTATTAATATTTTCTTCTTTTAATTCATCGAGCAACACGATTAAATCTTCAACAAAGTAATATGGATTATCCATCTCTTCTTCTATTAAACCGATAAAAGCTGTTGGTAAGTACAAATATTTTAAATAACCAATCACACTTTGTGGATTCGGATAAACAATCCAACTGTTCTCTGCTTGGTCACTATAAGGGTTCATAATGACAGGATTTAATATAACAGATGACTGCGTAATCGGCTTATTTTCAAATAAACCTTCCCAAAACGGCTCGTTTTCTTCAATTTTTTGTTTCCAAAATGATGGAAAAGCATACTTACTTTGTCGCATGAATGTGTCTCCTCTTTATTTTTACCTAACCTTATTATAAACGAATTTTTTAATCATGCCACAATTTTTTGAAAAGTTAGACATATCGTCACTTTTATTTTATTCAATGACGTGTTTTCTTCCTGACTGGATACCGACAACGAATAAAACAAGTGCACTAATAATAAGTAAACTCATTGGACCAACCCACGTGCCCGTTAAATCATATAAAGCACCGAATAAAACCGGCCCGATAGCCGCTAACAAATAACCGATTGATTGAGCCATACCTGATACTTCTGCTGCTTGCTGAGCATCAGTCGTTCTTAATGTGAAAAACATCATTGATAAACTAAACGTTACCCCACTACCGAGACCGAAGCTCATAACTGATAAAATAATTAAAAAGCCCGAACCGAACAATAACCCTAAACTTCCAAAGAGAAATAGTGATGCACCTAATATACTTAAAGCTTTTTGGTCTTTCATTCGCTCAGCAAAAATTGGCACGAGAAAAGTCGTTGGAAATAAAGATATTTGTAGTAAGAATAGCATCCATCCTGCTTCGCTTTGACTATAATCATGGTGAAGCAATAAGTCAGGTAACCACGTCACAAGTGTGTAAAAAACAAGTGATTGCAATCCCATGAATAATGTAATTGACCATGCTAACTTTGACTTCCACATATTAGTTTTGCGCTTCGTTTGGCTACTACTAATATTAATTTCTTTTATTTCTGCTCTAGTCATTAGTACGCTCCAGCTGATCAAAGCAATGATTGCTAAAATAACGAAGAATGCGAGTGACCCATTCCAGCCGATATTACCAAGCGTAGTCAAGGGGACACTCAGCCCCGAACCAATGGCTCCCGTTGTGTTCATAAATATTGAATAAAAACCAGTCACTAGTCCTACCCTTAATGGGAAATTTAATTTAATAAAGCCAGGCAATAAAACATTTCCAAAAGCAATCGCGACACCAATAATAATTGTTCCGGTAAATAACCCGACGACACCTGTATACGAGCGGATTAAAAATCCGGCAATTAAAATAATAAGTGATATTAAAATAGCCTTCCCCATACCTGTACGATTAGCCACTTTCGGTACGAGTGGTGAAATAAATGCTAATGCGAGTAAAGGGATTGTCGTAATAAATCCTGCTAATGTATTATTGATTAATAAATCCTCACGAATTGTCGGAATTAATGGTCCGACAGATGTTAATGGGACACGTAAATTAGTTGCTACGAGTAAAACACTAATAAATATGAGCCAATTAACCGTTTGTTGTTTATGTTTATTTGTTAATTTAATCGTTTCTTCTCCCACGGTTTACCCTTCCTTTATTTATATATTCATTTTCTTTAAACGTTTTGTGAATAAAGCAATGTATTGCTGAACACTTTGTCGTGCACGCACGGCATCTTGCTGTTCAATCGCCGTTAATAACTCATTATGAATTTCTTCGTCGTAATCAAACGTTTCTGATGACATCGTGACGTCAAAAATAGACGAAGATAAAGCTTCTATCATATGTTCATACATTTCGAGTAACAAAGAGTTGTTCGCTGCTTGAATAACTAACGTATGAAAATGTAAATCTTTTTGTACAAACTTTAAACGATCACGTGCTTCTGCTGCTCGTACACAGTTATCGACAGCTTCTTTCAATTCACTTAATTGTTCATCTGTCCGGCGTCGCGCAGCTAAGGCAGCCCCTTCTTGCTCAAGGGCTGAGCGTACTTCTAACGTTTCAAACACGTTCGTTCGTTCTAAATGTCGGGTGAAAGCAACTTCTAGTGCATTTGTCGATCGTACGGTTGTTCCACTCCCCTGCTTCGTCTCTAGCAATCCTGCGTGAACGAGCGATCGAATCGCTTCTCTTAATGTATTTCTACTTACATCAAACTGTTCCATTAACTGTGCTTCTGGAGGAATTTTCTCTCCAACGGCCCACTGTTTATGTTCAATCAACTGTTCAATTTGCTGAACAACTTGTTCAACTAACGACAGACGATTTGTTTTTCGTATCATATCGAATATCTCCTCTATGAAAGTTGTAGGATGATTGGTCCATTTGTTATACTAACATATCTTTTCATAATAGTGAATGATTTTTATTTCCTAGGAAATAAATAGATAGAACGACTCACATATACAACATAAACATATGAATAAACGGTAAAAATAAAGTGTGCTAAAATGGTTGTATATCTTATTTTGGAAGGGAGTCATTTATGTGCCTTGGCTTTACGTATTTTTTGCAGCAGTCGTTGAAATCTTTTGGGTGCTCGGCCTCAAATATTCTTCAACGATTCTCGAGTGGAGTGGGACTGCTCTAATGATTATTTTGAGCTTCACTTTTATTATAAAAGCGTGTGAACGCCTGCCAGCAGGTACAGTATATGCTGTATTTACAGGTTCTGGTGCTGCCGCTATTGCCCTCATTGACTTTACATTTTTACAAGCACCTTTTGCAATGAATAAAGTTATCTTTATCGGCTTAATTATTTTTGGTGTCATTGGCATTAAAATGACGACTGTTGAAATTGAGCGATAAATGTTTGATAAGGAGTAGATATTATTGGCTTGGGTTTATCTAGTCATCGCTAGCTTCGGAGAAATATTCGGGGTTATGGCTATTAATGTTTATTT
The DNA here is from genome assembly GCA_035301345.1 of Bacillota bacterium. Taxonomy (GTDB): domain Bacteria; phylum Bacillota; class Bacilli; order Bacillales; family Amphibacillaceae; genus CALAMD01. Next base: position 15,065 of record DATGUM010000046.1, on the reverse strand, counting down.
ACGAAAAAGAAACTTTCTATGGTTATCAGTCATTATTATAACGATGGGATTAGGGTTCGTCTTTTTATCAATGGCGATGGAAAGTATTCAATTAGGTACAGCATACGCTGTTTGGACAGGACTTGGCGCTGCTGGAGCTGTGTTATTTGGGATTTTATTCTTCAGTGAACCAGCTGGTTGGAAGCGACTTTTCTTCCTCAGTTGTATTATTGCTGGGGCTGTCGGTTTAAAGTTATTAGAATAGAAACATAGGTGAAACAATGATTAAAACATACATATTACTTATTACAGTCATGCTTTTATGGGGATTTAATGTCTCGGCTTTAAAGGTCCTCGTTTCCGCAATTGATCCAGTATTGTTAACAGCTGTGCGTATTGGTACAGCTGGTATTTGCGTGCTTATTATTTCAGTCTTTTTAAATATTTTTCGCTTACCGACAAAAAGTGAATGGAAAACAATTGGGTTAATTACTATTTTCAACGTAATTATCCACCATACGTTTTTAGCACTCGGCCTTGAGCGCACTTCTGGCGTTAATGCGGGACTAATCTTAGGGACTGCCCCGTTAATCACGATTATGTTATCCGTTATTTTCTTACGTGATCGCGTCACGCGCCTAAGAACACTCGGTTTTATTTCTGGTTTTATCGGCATTGCCATTACAACACTTATTGGATCATCAGGATTTTCAACTGTTTCAATTGGTGATGGATTCGTATTTATTTCTATTTTTTGCCAAGCACTTAGTTTCATTCTTATTAGTAAACTGAATCCTTCCTTTGATCCGCGTCTTCTCACTGGGTATATGCTTTTACTTGGCGCAGTCTGTATTCTTATATTTAACATATTGTTTATTGATCCGAATCTGAATCAACTAACTAAATTATTTTCTTGGAAGCTCGGTCTTGTTTTTCTCTTTAGTGCCGTTTTATGTACAGCGTTCGGACATATGGTTTACAATTTAGCAATCAAGCAAGTCGGTCCTTCAGAAACGACTATTTTTATTAACTTAAATACTTTCTTTGTCCTACTCGGTTCAGCATTATTTTTAAATGAAACGATTTATTTAAAACACTTTATCGGGCTATTGTTTATCTTATTCGGCGTCGTCGCAGGGACTGGAACACTCGAGCAACTGCTTGAAAAAAGAAAGCAATCTGCATAGATGAATCTTTCACACTTTATACAAATCTATCCAGTTTTCCAGTCTACTTAAATGTTACAATATGATTGAGTTTGTTCTATCACAACATCACTAATGGAAGGAGGATTTGCTTTGCTTCCTGTTGAGAGACAAAATCGCATTATGGAGCTCGTCAAAGAAAGAAAAAATATAAAAATATCTGAATTGAGCACCATACTATCAGTGTCTGAAATGACTGTCCATCGTGATTTAAAGGCTCTCATTGCTGGTGGAGAAATCATTAAAACATTCGGCGGTATTTCTCTTAAAGAATCAGTACAAGCACATCCAAAAGATGATAAATGTACGTATTGTCATGGATCAATTAATGATCGTTTAGCTTACCGCATCATTTTAGCAAACAATGACGTAGAATTTACGTGCTGTGCTCACTGTGGACTCTTGCGCCACCGACAATTACGTGAAAAAGCGACACATGCTATTTGTCATGATTTTTTAAAACATACGACAATTAACAGTTCACAAGCAACATATGTTATGGATACATCTTTAAATGTTGGATGTTGCCAACCACAAGTGCTAGCATTTGAATTAGCAACAGATGCCAATAAATTTGTTAAAGGGTTCGGTGGCACTGTTTACACGTTTACCGAAGCGATAGATGTTGTTTACCATAAAATGAATGAATGAAACAAAGGAGAGTTTACCTCATGAAGAAATGGGCTGTTTTATTTATTTTAATGCCGTTATTATTACTCGCTGCATGCGGCGAGGAAGAAGAAGAAATTGAGACGAATATGTCTGATAAAATTTTAGACTTTGAATTTACAACACAAGATGATGAAACATTAAGTTCTGATGATTTAAAAGGGCAATACTGGATTGCTGACATGATTTTTACAAACTGTACGACTGTTTGTTTGCCGATGACAACGAATATGTCAAAGCTACAAGATTCACTTGCTGAAGAAGGCATTGATGACGTTCATCTCGTATCATTTAGTGTCGATCCTGACTATGACACACCAGAAGTCCTTAAAGAATATGCCGACTTATATGATGCAGATTTAAGCAATTGGAGCTTTTTAACTGGTTATGATTTTGATACTATCCATGAATTATCAGTGAAGTCTTTCCGCTCACTTTTACAAGAAGCTGAGCCTGGAGATGACCAAGTTACTCACGGAACGAGATTTTATTTAGTTGACCCAGAAGGTAATGTCATTAAAAATTATAGTGGTACAGAGTCAGAAGACTTAGACTTTATTATTGATGATTTAAAAATTGTAACGAATTCATAATGTACCCGTTGGAGGAAAAAAGATGATTAGAAAACTTATGACAGTTTTTCTCATAGTTTCACTAACAGCACTCGTCGCTTGTGCAGAGGATGAGGTTGAAGAAGATCTTGATGAATTAGTCCCTCTAGAAGTTGACTTTAATCCTGTCGAAACAGCTGATGTCGACGAAGTTGTTGAACTAAAAGCGATTGTTACTTATGGCGATGAACTTGTTGATGATGCTGAATATGTTGATTTTGAATACTGGCTTGACGATGATAAAGATAATAGTATAACGGTTGAATCTACAAATGAAGGCGATGGTGTTTATACAGCAGAAGTCTCTTTTGAAGATGACGGTGTTTACTCTGTTTATGCTCATACACAAGCAAAAGACTTACACACGATGCCTAAACGTTTGATCGCTGTTGGCGACGCCGAAGTAACCGAAGATGATGCAGACGACCATGCGCATATTGAAGGCTTTGATATGCAATTTAACGAATTAGACCAAGTAACTGTTGATGAAGCCGTGGAATTATCTGTTCAACTGCAGCTACATGATGAACCACTTGAAAAAGCTGACGTTCGCTTCGAAATATGGTCGGATAGTGAAGACGACGCTCATGAGTGGGTAGAAGCTGAAGAAGTGAGTAACGGAGAATATTCAGCGACTCACACATTTAAACAAGCAGATGACTTTAATGTGCAAATTCACGTTGAAGATGACGAAGATTTACATGAACACGAAACACACGTCGTTAACGTCTCATCTTAAATAAATAGGTCATAAAAAACTTTCATAGATATTTCGCTATGAAAGTTTTTTATCGGTTATTTTTAATTTTTTCATATAGTCGTTCATTACCTTCAGCTAATAACTCCGCCGTTTGCTCCCATTTGGCCGTACTTAATTGGCCCATTTCTTCTTCCGTTAAAAAAGTCGTATAGCCATACGGAATAATTTTCCCGTTTATACCAATTCGTGCAGCATGGTGCGCTTGTTCACTGTTAAGAACTTCAAACTGACAGCCTTCTAGCGACTGTTTAATACAGTCTCTCGCTTCATCGCTTTTAAAAACTAAAATCATTTTTTCCTGTAAATAATTGTCATGATGACGGATATAAAACTGTAAATGATCCATGAATTCCTTTTCACCTCTTCTTATCATTTTAACCGCGCCCGAGAGGATTCGAACCCCTGGCTCGTAGTACGAAGAACATTTAAGCTCATTTTAACTCATTTCAGTGAATAACAAAAGGCTTTAATTAAGGTACAAACGTAAGTGTTTTTACTATTTGATTACTAACAAATCAAAGCTCTCTCCAAGGGTATCATTGGTTCTAGCAAATTTAATTGTCATTCGTAACATTTCAAACCAGTTTTTTCATAAATCTCAACTGCTTCATGATATTTTGAATGAGTGTATGGTAAAATTACCGATTGAGTAGGATTTTGATTACCAAGTTTTGTTTCAGTAGTCATGCAAATCCCCTTTCAATCGTGTTGGATTAGATGAATAAATCACTTCCTTTCAAGTAATAACTTGTTTTGTTTTTCTAATTCTTTTCTAATGAGTTTTATTTCCCTCACTAACTCTTTTGCGTGTTTATCATTCACAATTACCACCACCTTTCTGTTACTAATGTTAATGTGAATGTTATTACAAACACTATAATCCATATGAACAATATAAAGAGCACGATGACTAACCATATACTAGTTGGTAAAAATACAATCAACCAAGATATATCAATAATATTTAGTAATTTCAATACTAATAAGACGATCGTGAGCAAGTTTAAGTATTTCATTCGATCCATCCTCTTTTAATTTTGGGTATAAAAATAGCACCTACCAACATTTTAATTGTCAGTGGGTGCTTGTTAATCAATTGCATCAATTATTTCCTCACACGTTATGCCAATGTGCGTAGGTTCGTAATTCTCATCAAACCCTTCAATCTGCAACAAGTGCGATACTTCGTCTTCTATGAGGATATAATCATCATCCGTTAATTTTTTATCAAAATCAACATCAATCTCTCTATCCTTCATAAAATCTATTTGTTTTTTCGTAAACATCACTCATCACCTTCTTTATTTCTATATTTATTTCTAATTCTTTTCTTAGTGTCATAAGTAGTGATAACAACCTTAGTATCTGGATTAATAACAACCGTTGTGAATTCGCCAATAACCTTTTGGCTTTTCCTCCCAAGGTTATCCATAGTAATGGGCTCCTTGTGAATTGGATTATCTAATGCGGTATTAATATCTTTATCAGTAATTTTCCTTTGATTCTGCCTTATTCTACTATGTCTTGTTTTTGTAATCTTCTTACTCTGTTTAATCCCTATTTTCTTCCTTGCTTCTATTTTAGCATTCTTTTCAGGATCTACCCACTTTTTAGTGTGTACATCCTTTCCCCTGCCATCTGTGCCATAATATTCAACCGTACATCTACAAAACGATGCCTTCGGTAAATATCACTAAGTAACCTATCATAATCATAAATACCTTCTAAATTTTTACACCAATCACAAGCAGCACTGCTATCAATTGTTCTCTTTATTTTGGGAACTAATCCTGCTTTCGAATTTATTGGCAGGTAGTGCGCACCCTAAAATAGTACAAGAGAGATTAGGGCATGGATCTGTACAAATAACTCTCGACACATATTCACATGTCGTACCAGGCATACAAAAAGCAGCAGCACTCAGTATAGGAAAGTCATTGTATTCAAATGAAGAAAAGAAAGAACAAACAAGCTTGAATAAAGAAGTGGTTAATGTCATTCCATTTAATAAAAATAGCCATTTCTAACGCTCATGTTAGAAGTTTGGTTAGAAATTCAGCTTAAAATGGTTTTTATCCTTTCGCTACAAACGCTCAAACCCCTTGATACACATAACTTACAAGAACCGCGCCCGAGAGGATTCGAACCCCTGGCTCGTAGTACCGGAAACTACTGCTCTATCCAACTGAGCTACGGGCGCATCATTTAATCTTCTATCAAGAAATCATAATCAGGATGATTTTTATCAATTTGCATCACGTTGTCCTTTATTTCTATCGGGACTTTACCTTTAATGAGTTCTTTAATTTCCTCTTCTGTAAATGGTTGTTCACTGGAATAGTCTCGTTTCGATTCACTCATTTAACGACTCCTTTTTTACATCGTACTATTGAATATTTTATTAAATATATGCATAAAAGTAAATAATTATCATTTACATTTATATTAATAAATACCTCTTTTATTTACTTGATAATCATAAAGTAAATAGGTGCTTCATTACGTATATCATGATAAAATATACGTATACATAGCTTATAAAATTGTTAGGCTGATTTGTTTGACCTTTTTTGACCTATTAGTTATGATAAAGATAGTTAATGAATGATGGAAATGTAACATTTAAGGGAGGATGAAGTTTATGCATTTAATACCTACAGTTGTAGAACAAACAAATCGAGGAGAGCGTGCGTATGATATTTACTCTCGCCTACTTCGTGACAGAATTATTATGTTAGGAAGTCCTGTTGATGACAACGTAGCTAACTCAATTGTTGCTCAACTATTATTTTTAGAAGCAGAGGATTCTGAGAAGGACATCTCGTTATATATTAACTCACCAGGTGGTTCAATTACTGCTGGAATGGCTATTTATGATACGATGCAGTTTATTAAAGCAGACGTATCAACAATTTGTATCGGGATGGCTGCTTCGATGGGTGCTTTCCTATTAGCTGCTGGAGAGAAAGGTAAACGTTACGCACTTCCAAATAGTGAAGTAATGATTCACCAACCATTAGGTGGTACACAAGGCCAGGCGACTGATATTGAAATTCATGCGAAGCGTATTTTAGAAATGCGTGAAAACTTGAATAAAATTCTTTCTGATCGTACAGGTCAACCACTAGAAGTTATCCAAAAAGATACTGATCGTGATAACTTTATGTCAGCAGAACGAGCGCTTGATTACGGGCTAATTGACAAAGTTCTAGAACATAATGAATAATAAAATGTTTAAAAAATGAACGTAAAGGGATATTTATCAATTGATAAATATCCCTTTTTTAATCGTATATGATTCGTCTGTTTTTTCTTCTTTCGTAAACAAAGCCACTCCATCCGTGAACTTTCGTGCGTTTACGATTCATGTGTCGTAACGAAGTCGATTAAATGACTCAGTGCCTTTTCTTCATCAATTCCTTCAGCTACAAATGTAACAGTTTCCCCTTTACTTATCGCTAAACTCATCAAGCCCATAATACTTTTAGCATTAACTTCCTTACCATCTTTTTCTAAAAATAAATCTGAATTAAATTGATTAGCTTCTTGGACAAACTGCGCTGCTACTCTTGCTTGTAATCCTGAATCAATTTCTATTGTTACTGTTTCTTTTACCATGACTATCATCCTCTTCTTTCTGTATCAAATTTACTACTGGACAGTTTCACCATTTTTTATTTTTTCTGCTATTTTATCAAGTCTTTTAAAGCGATGGTTAACGCCCGACTTAGATATTTTTTCTCCACTGATCATACCGACAATTTCATTGAGTGTCGCTTCTTGATTGTTCATTCGAAGTTTAGCAATTTCTTGTAATCGTTCTGGTAGTGCGTCTAAACCGATTGCTTCATCAATAATTCGTATGCTCTCAACTTGCCTAAATGCTGCACCAATCGTTTTATTTAAGTTCGCTGTTTCACAATTTACGAGACGGTTGACAGAATTTCTCATGTCGCGAACGATACGCACATCTTCAAATTTAAACAACGCATTATGGGCGCCAATAACAATTAAAAACTCCGTAATTTTTTCCGCTTCTTTAATATACGTAATATAACCACTCCGCCGCTTTAGCTCACGCGACTTAAGGTCAAAGCTATTAACAAGCATACATAATGAACGGTTATGTTCTTCATGAGCATTAAATATTTCCAAGTGGTATGACGACGTTTCAGGGTTATTCACTGATCCACCTGCTAAAAATGCCCCTCGTAAATACGATTGTTTACAACATGACTTTTTAAAATATTTCTTAGATATCGTATGATTAAACGTATTTCCTTCATGAACGATATCAAGTTTTCGTAAAAGTGGTAAAACATCTGACACTAAACGTACGATATAAACGTTATTTTTCTTAAGTTTCATTTTTCTACGGACTAGCAATTCAACGGGTGGTTCATAAATCATTTTAAGTAATGAGAATGTACGTCGTGCAATTGCCGCATTTTCTGTCTGAACGTCTAACGTTACTTTCTGTTTTGAAAGCGATAATGTCCCGTTCATTCGAATGAGTGCTGACAGCTCTGCCTCAGCACAACACGGTTCAACGTCAATCGTCGTTAATTCTTTTTTTATTTCTGATGCAAATGACAAGGATTTCGCCTCCTTTGTAATCATTCACTCACGTGATAAGGTCGTACAACAGTTGAGCAATTTTCTTCTTATTATGACGAATGATATGTTGTTGGTACTGAATAATATTTTTTGATACGATATTTACGCCTAACTCCTGCAAGCGATCTTCATCAACAATGACTGGATACGCCTTTTCTTCGCGGTAATGAGCAAGCACTTCTTCATTGATTTGTTCATTATGGACGATGACAGTATCGATCCAACCTTGTTCTGTATGATCATAGATAGCTTTCAAATGGTCTGCAGCTGTGTAACCTGTCGTTTCGCCATTTTGTGTCATTACGTTACAAACATATACTTTCTTCGCATCCGATTGTTTAATCGTTTCAAAAACATCTGGGATAATTAAATTCGGTAAAATACTCGTATATAAACTTCCAGGAGAAATAACGATTAAATCCGCTTCTTTTAACGATTGAATAGCATTTGATAGCGGTTTAATATGTGACGGTTCTAAATACACCCGTTTAATTTTCTTTTCAGCTAAAGGAATGTTCGATTCTCCCGAAAGTATGGTACCATCAGCCATTTCAGCGTGCAATGATAAACTTTCATTTGAAATTGGATATATATTCCCTTTTACGTTAAATACACGAGACACTTCTTGAATGCCTTGCATAAAATCGCCTGTCACTTCTGATAACGCAACGAGTAACATGTTTCCTAGCGAATGACCATTTAAATCTTCATTATTACTAAAGCGATGTTGAAAAAGCTTTAAAAGTGTCGGTTCAGCTTCTGATAGTGCAGCAATAACGTTTCTAACATCTCCCGGGGCTGGCATCTCACGTTCTTTTCGTAAACGTCCGGTACTGCCCCCATCGTCAACAACATTCACAAGTGACGTTAAATGAACGGGTAAATGCTTTAATCCACTTAATAACACAGGCATTCCCGTACCACCACCGACGACGACAACTTTTGGCCATTGTGTTTTACTCATCCTATTGGCCCTTTCTCTTCTCAATATCGCGGTGATTAATATGTGTAATATATTTATTTGCTAATTGTTTTGAAAAATATTCTGTCAGTGCAACTGAGCGATGCTGTCCACCCGTGCATCCGATACCGATGACGAGTTGTGATTTACCTTCTTTTTTATACTGAGGTAACATAAATTCCAGCAAATCAAGTAATTTATCGCAAAATATTTGTGTTTCTTTCCATTTAAAGACGTATGACGACACTTCAGGATTTAATCCTGTGAGCGGTTGCATATGTGGGACGTAATGCGGATTCGGTAAGAAACGAACGTCAAATACTAAATCTGCATCAATGAGAATGCCGTACTTAAAGCCGAACGAGACGAAGTGTACTGAGAAAACATCTTGTTTGTCGTCTGCATACAGATCAACAATCTTTTCTCTTAATTGTTTTGGCGACAGTGACGTTGTATCAATGATCCGTTTAGCACGTCCTCTTAATTCATCTAAAATCTGCCTTTCTTTTTCAATTCCATTCAGTGGAATATCAGAAGCAGATAGCGGATGTGAACGACGCGTCTCTTTATAACGGCTCACGAGTGTCTCATCTTTTGCATCTAAAAATATAATATGTTCATCAAGCCAATCTTTTTCATACAACGTATCTAACGCTTCAAAAAGAGAATCGAAAAACTCTCGTCCTCTTAAGTCCATGACGAGTGCCACTTTTTGAATGTTATTTGTCGAGTCTTTCATTAGCTCTAAAAATTTAGGTAACAACGTCGGTGGCAAGTTATCAACACAATAGTAGCCTAAGTCCTCAAAACTTCGAACAGCTACAGACTTACCTGCCCCAGACATCCCAGTTATAATTATTAGCTTCGTTTCATTATTACTCATAACAATCACTCCTTTATGGACGCGACGGATCTAATCGTGATTCGAGTAAATCGTAATCTGTCGTATATGAAAATGAACCGTACAATATTTCGTTCGAATGTACGATATGATTTAACAATTGTTTATCGCCAGCAGCCATCGGTAATTGATGCAACTGACTGATCGGAACCCACTCTAGCTCACCTTCTAGACAGTGGTCCGTTAATTCGCCTGTAAATGTTTCACATATGAACGTGAACATCATCCACTCTTGAACGAATGATTCATCCTCAAAGATCGTAAAAGTAAAAATACCTGCTACGTCTGGATCAATTAACGTTAATCCTGTTTCTTCTTGGAACTCACGAATCGCAGACTCTTTAATTGTTTCATTTCGCTCCATTTTACCACCTGGAAAAGCGTACCATCCACGCCGTGGCTTTTTTAATAATAATATATGGTCATCATGACGTAAAATACTATTAGTCACTCTTTGCATATCATTCACCTTCTTCACTGACAAAATACAGAAATAACAAGTTTCATTTATTTAATGAATATCATTATACACGGTAAACGAAGGAATGTAACCGTTTCACTCTTTATCTTATTATAGCAAATAAACATACTTATTCCGATAAGCAACTGTTAAGTATTTAAGACGTATCTATGAACTTTTGTTTGTTTTGTAAAATAATGGTGTTTTGTTAACATTTCTTTCGCAAAAAAATCGCAAGTGCTATGAATAAGCACTTGCGCAGTAACTAATTTATTATTAAAAGGGGGTTAATTGAATGAATTTCACGAAATTTTAACTAAGCGACACACGTTTATCCGTTAGTCGTTGAGCAATAAATAGGGGATGTGAAATCCACTTAAATTAGTTATATTAATCATACATGTATTTTATTTCCTTCATGTTACAAAAAAGTTAAAGCTTGTTAACTAATTCAGATTAGCTCGTTTGCTTCTGCTTACTCGCCATTTCTTCAATGAACTTTTGAGCAGACTCTGCCGCAATACTTCCGTCACCTGTCGCTGTAACAATTTGACGTAAGTCTTTCACACGAATATCTCCTGCTGCAAACACGCCTGGTACATTCGTTTCCATGTTATCATTCGTCGGTATATATCCTTCTTCATCAACAATACCGAGCGATTCAAATGGTTCACTTAGTGGGTCCATACCGATATAAACGAATACGCCGTCTATTTTATGATCGTACGTTTCGTTCGTTTTTACGTTGCGTAAAGTGATTGAACCGACTTTTCCGTTTTCTTCGTTCACTTTTTCAGCAACAGTGTCCCAAATAAAGTCCATCTTTTCGTTATCAAATGCACGTTCTTGTAATATTTTTTGTGCACGTAACTCATCACGACGGTGAACGACTGTTACTTTCTTTGCAAAGCGCGTTAAATACATACCTTCTTCTACCGCAGAGTCTCCTCCACCTACGACGATTAACTCTCGCTCACGGAAGAATGCACCGTCACAAACTGCACAGTAAGAAACTCCTCGTCCAGTCAATGTATCTTCTCCTTCGATCCCTAACTTCTTGTACTGAGCGCCTGTCGTAATAATTAAAGCTTTCGTACGGAATTCTTTGTCACCTGCAGTTACAACTTTATAATCGCCGTGGTCAACGACGCCTTTAATATCACCATAAGCGTACTCTGCACCGAATTTTTTCGCGTGTTCAAACATCTTATTTGATAAGTCAGCACCTAAAATATGCTCGTAACCAGGATAGTTCTCAATGTCTTCCGTATCTGCCATCTGCCCTCCTGGAACGCCTCTTTCTAACATTAACGTGTCTAAATTCGCACGTGAGGCATAAACAGCTGCGGTCATTCCCGCTGGACCTGCTCCGGCAATAATTACATCATATAAACGATCTTCTGACATATAAATCCCTCTTTTTCTATATAATACATTTTTTATTCACAATTATTTTGTTTACTTAATACTTCCTTTACCCACATTTCATTATATAAAACTAATGATAACCGTTCTAGTTTTCTGCTCAAAAAAAGACACCACGATATAAATCAGTTGATGCCATAATTTTTTATAGATTTTTACTTCGTTGTTCCATCTCTTCTTTCGTAAAAATGATTCGCATAGGGTTTCCACCAACAAAAGCGCCTGGTGGGACGTCTTTATGAACGAGCGTACTCGCTGAAACAATTGCTCCATCACCGATTGAAATACCTGGTAAAATTGTTGAATTCGCGCCAATCATTACTTCATTTCCGATAACGACATCGCCAATCCGATATTCATCAATTAAATATTCGTGAGCAAGTATCGTCGTTTGGTAACCAATGATTGAGTAATCACCAATTTTAATGTGTTCTGGAAACATCGTATCAGGCATAACCATTAAAGCAAGCGACGTCTGCTTGCCAATGTTCATCCGTAAAAACGTACGATATAGCCAGTTTTTCAAACGCATAAACGGCGTATAACGTCCGATTTGAATGACGATGAAATTTTTCATCACTTTTAAAAAAGGCACAGTTTTATATACGTGCCAAAGTGAATTTTTATATGGCACGGGATATCGTTTCGTACGCCTCATCGTTAACCCTCCACGACTTCAAGTAGATCTAACATATCTTCAAGCATATACGTCGGTTCATATTGCTCTAAAAACGACCTTCCTTTTGCAGTCCAAGCGACACCGGCAGTTGCTACTTCAGCGTTTTGCCCTGATAAAATGTCGTGATAGTTATCGCCAATCATCAGCGTGTTTTCAATCGTTCCATTAAGAGCTTGCATCGCTTTTAAAACAGGTTCTTCATGTGGTTTAGCATGTTCAACGTCATCAATCGTTACAATTGTGTCGAAGTACTTTTTAAGACCAGTGATTTCTAGGCCTAATTCAACACCATTCCTCATCTTCGCTGTTACAAGCCCGAGTTTTAATCCCTTTTTTCTAAGTGCTTGTAATGTTTCTATGACGTTCGGGAAAACTTTAATGTATTGTTCATGTAACGCGTGATTGTGTTTTAAATACGTTTGGACCATTTCTTCGGCCAAATCTGGATTTAATTGTTCAAAAGTATTTCTTAATGGTGGTCCGTTAAACGACATAATTTCTTCATCTGTAAAATCATAATTATATTCTGAAAGTGTGTGCTTAAACGACACGTGAATCAATTCATTCGTATCAACAAGTGTCCCGTCTAAGTCGAACAAAATCGTTTCGTACGCCATTTTTATTCCCCTTCTATCTAAAGTGCTCGTTATCTTTTCTTCTTACCTTTTTGTTTTTTCTGTTTGCCGAGCTTCTTACCCTCATAATCATGTGTAACTATTTTATTTTTCCGACGATAAATCATTAACCCGATAGCAACGATAACGAGAGCTACTGAAATAAATTGTGCTGTTCGTAGTTGCCCAATAATGTATAAACTATCCGTACGTAGTCCTTCGATGAAAAATCTGCCGATAGAATATGTAAATACGTACGTCAAAAATACTTCACCGCGTAATGGATTTTTACGTCTTAACATGAGCAGTAAAGCGAGCACGCCGAAATTCCAGACAGATTCATATAGAAATGTTGGATGGTACATCGTCCCGTCAATACACATTTGATTCATAATAAAATCTGGTAAATATTGATGAAAGTTGTTATACGTTGCTTCAGAAATTGGTCCTCCGTGTGCTTCTTGGTTCATAAAGTTACCCCAGCGTCCGATTGCTTGCCCTAAAATTAATGAAGGTGCTGCAACATCAGCAAGTTGCCAAAATGATACGTTTTTCACACGTGCATAAATAATCGCTGTTAAAACTGAACCAATCAGTGCCCCGTGGATAGCTATTCCACCGTTCCAAATGGCGAATACTTCTGTCCACGGACCATTTTTATATTGGTGCCATTCGAAAATAACGTAATAAATACGAGCAGAAATAATTGCAATTGGAATAGCAAAAACGACTAAATCAATCATTAAATCTTTCTTTAAACGTAAGCGATCAGCTTCTCTCGTTGCAAGCATTAATCCTAAAAACGCACCTGTTGCAATAATGAAGCCATACCAATAAATCGGTATTGGACCTAATTGTAAAAATACTCTATCTAAGTTCGGTGCATCACACGTCAAACGAATCACTCCTACTTCCTTAGTCTACTAAATCTGTTCGCTCAACAATCGTATGTGATAAGCGATCAGAAAAAGCTTCCGCAGCATTCATGCCCATTTTCTTCAAACGAAAATTCATGGCAGCTACTTCAACGATAATGGCTAAATTTCTTCCAGGACGTATCGGAACCGTCGACCGAGGTATGTTTACGTCCATAATTTTGTGCATTTCATCATCCATGCCTAAACGATCATACTGCTTAGCGTCTTCCCATAATTCTAAATGAATAATGAGCGAAATTTTCTTCTCACTTAAAACAGCACCTGCACCAAATAAAGACATGATATCAATAATACCAATGCCTCTAATTTCTAATAAATTTTTAATGAGTGGTGGTGAACTTCCGATCAGTTCTTCACCATCTTTTTGTCTAATTTCCACACTATCATCAGCGACGAGTCTGTGCCCGCGTTTAATCAGTTCTAATGCCACTTCACTTTTACCGACGCCACTTTGTCCAGTAATTAAAACACCAATTCCATAAATTTCAACAAACACACCGTGAATAGCCGTTGAAGGTGAGAATGCTATCTCTAAGTAGTTTGTTAATCGACTAATGACTCGTGTTGTTTTTCGTTTTGTCGCGAGCAGTGGTACGTCTTTTTCATTTGCGATGGTCAGCATATATTTAGGCACTTTCATCCCCCTTGAAATGATGATACAAGGAGTCGTCGTTGCGCATAGTTTGTTAAATATTTCTTTTTGTTCTGTGATAGATAATTGTTCTAAGTATGTCATTTCAGTTTGCCCAATTAATTGTAAGCGATCTTGTGGATGGAATTTAAAACAACCTGTTACTTCAATACCAGGTCGATGTATTTCACTTGAATGGATTTCTCGTTGTAAACCATTTTCTCCAGCTACCACTTTCAAGTCAAAGTTTTCTATTAACTCTTTCGTACGAACAATGCTCATCTGTGTCCCTCCATCAGAACATAAAAAATTCTATTGTTAATTGTAGCATACTTTTCTATATTCAGTCTGTTATATGACCTTTTACAATTGAGTCAAGTATTTGTGGGTATTTAATATATACGTTCAACATACCATCTTTTGTATAGATTATTATTTTTGTTAATCACCTCAGGTGATATATACTTCACTTTTGCGGGTGATCGTTTCAGAACTATACTACGCTTGCCGTGGGACGACCTCAACTTCTAGAACCTCCATTATCATGTCGGTTCTAGGGATTTTCGGATACGTGTAATGAAATAGGTTACCACCTATCTCATTACCTTCCCACAG
>DATGUM010000045.1:0-14325 GCA_035301345.1 Bacillota bacterium | reverse complement strand
TACTATATGCTGACCCTGTCGCTGGAATTATCGTTTCATTTATCGTTATTAAAGTCGGTTATGATCTAGCGAAAGAATCTTCCGAAGTTATGCTTGAAAAGGTTCTCGGCAAAGAAGATACGAAAGGCTTCACTTATACCGTTTTAAAAGTTCCAGGCGTTGAACGTATCGATGAAATTTTAGCGAGAACACACGGAAGTTACGTCATTGTTGATATTAAACTTAGTGTCGACCCATATATAACCGTTGAAAAAGGTCATGATATTGCTGTTGACGTACGTAATACGCTGCTCGAAACACATCATGAAATTGAAGATGTACTCGTACACATAAACCCTTATCATTAATATACGTTAACCTAAAAAAAGATACGTTGACAAACGTATCTTTTTGTTTTATTATTTACAATGTAAACGTCATTATAAAAAAGTTAACGTTAGGAAGTGAACAAATGAATCAGCAATCAAAGCTACAATTAATGATTACAATCGCACTTTTCGCAACAATTATCGGTGTCTTTTCACAAATAACGATACCATTACCTTTGATTCCTATTACTGGTCAAACACTCGCCATCGGACTGGCCGCAACTATTATGGGATCGCGCAACGGAACAGCAGCAGTTATTTTATATATTATTATCGGTTCTATTGGTATTCCAGTTTTTGCGCAATTCTCCGCTGGTCTAGGAGTCGTTGTCGGTCCGACAGGTGGATTTTTAGTCGGATTTATTCCAACAGCATTTATTATCGGACTGTATTTAGAAAAAACATCATTCACCATTGGCCATGCACTAATCGCTAATGTTTTAGGTATGTTTATTACCCTCTGTTTCGGTATGACGTGGTTAAAAATAAGCGCACAACTAAGTTGGGGAGCTGCTTTTATGAGCGGCTTTGCACCTTTTCTCATTGTCGGACTTATTAAAGCATATTTAGCTGCATCCATCGGCGTTCTCGTTCGCCAACGACTGAAAAAGGCGAAACTTCTTTTTGCGACAACTTCATAAAATTAAAAAACAGGTTCTCGTTATTGATGAGAACCTGTATTATTTTATTTTCTATTTAAAAAAGCTAACACATTTTTCACTTGCATCATAGCACCAATCGGCAAACAATCTTCGTCAATATCGAATTTTTCTGTATGTGCGCCGTGCACTATACCCTTCTCTTCATTGCGACATCCGACATTAAAGAAAGCACTTGGAGCTGCCTGAGCAAAGTAAGCAAAGTCCTCAACACCCATGTTCGCCAATTTGCGAATGCTGACGTTGTCTTCACCGAGTAAATCTTTCCCTGATTCATAAACGATATCAACCATCTGATCATCATTAATGAGGGCCGCATAACCGTCCGTTCCTCGCTCAAATACATAATCGCCCCCCATACTTTTCGTCGTATATTTCAACACTTCTTCAATACGCTTTAACACATAATCACGTACATCTGGGTGGAACGTACGAACAGTACCGACCATGTGCACGTCATCAGCAATAATATTTTTTTGTTTACCACCTTCAATTTGCCCGATAGAAATGACAGCCGCTTCCCTTGGATCAACGTTACGACTGACAATCGTTTGTAGTTGAGTAATGACTTGTGCCGCCATAACGATTGCATCTTTTCCACTATGTGGATAGGCCCCATGACCACGAGAGCCTTTTACGGTTAACAGGATCGTATCCGACGACGCGTTCATTTGCCCGTATTTAACGGCGACCTCCCCTGTCGGCAAATCTGTTGCCACGTGAATACCGAAAACTGCTTCTACTTTCGGATGTTCCATTACGCCTTCTTCAATCATCGGTTTTGCACCACCAACTGTCTCTTCAGCCGGTTGGAAAAATAACTTCACTTGCCCACGGATATGTTCTCTATTTTGCTGTAACACTTTAGCAGCACCAAGTAGCATCGTCGTATGTGCATCATGTCCACAAGCGTGCATTTTCCCTTTATGAACTGATTTATAAGGCACATCATTCGCTTCTGTAATTGGCAACGCATCAATATCTGCTCGTAAAGCGACTGTTTTCCCTTCCTTTTCACCCGTAATTAAACCAACAACAGCCGTATTTGCGATATCTTTTTCATAAGGTATGCCCATCTCTTCTAAGTAACGAATGATTTGATCGCGTGTACGGTACTCTTCCATACCTAACTCTGGGTGTTTATGAAAATCCCGGCGAACGTCTATGAGCCATTGCTTTATATCATTTGATTCTCGTTTTAATTGTTCATTATTCATAGTAATAATCTCCTCGTCCATCTGTTTTCGAATCATAGTTAACATCTGTTACCCGTTCACGATACCACGCAAAAAAATCATTTGCTCGATTGATTGATATATCTTCTAGAAAAGCATAATGAGCGGGGTTTTCTCTTGTCGCTAATTTAACTGTGCTCAATTTGAAATAGCGCTGCAATATATTCTCAGTAACTACTGCCTCAATCACTTTCTTGCGATTCGTTATAAAAAGTGATGTTTGTAAACTTCCTGTTCGTATTTGTACACGGTCTTTGTCAAATGTATACCGCGTTTGCACGTAATCGATTATCCGCATCAATAAGATGGCTAACAGTAATAGAATAATCATCATCCACCAAGAATGCTTCATACCTAAAAATAGTGGACGATTGTAAATAAGTATCGCTGAAGCAATGAGCCACATACCACTCGGTTTTAACAATCGGTATATAAGCGATTGTTTTGATAGACGCTCCATACTTTCAGTGACTTTGTATGCTGGTAATAATTCCTGAATCATATCGTATGCTCGGTCCACAGGAAGAAATGGATACAACGTGCTTACTTCGCTTTCTGTCTCAGTCACCTGCTGACTGCTCACACTCACAAGTCTTACTTCGGCTAAACGGAGTATTCGTTTCATCATTGATTGTTTTATGACGATTGCTTGTACGTTATTTTTAATGATTGAAAATGACGTTTCATTCAGAACACCTTGCGTAATGTAAATGCGCTCTTCATCAGAACGAATTTCATATTTTCCGTATTTTAAATATGTCGATATAAAACCAAATGCGATTGATATAAATGTAATTGCAAGAATAATCAAGGCAACTGTTATTTTCGATTGTAAAATGGGCAATAGCATTCCTTTGGCCCTATTTTCAATATCAATAAAATTATCAAGCTGTGAATAAAGTGAAGCGAGCAAAGGAAAAACAATTAAAAAACTTAATGAAGTAAAAGAAGCTTTAATCGTATCTTTTTTTGTCGGTGTAAAATGCGTCGTTACACGCTCTTCAACTTCATATTCACTGTTTATGCTATCTTCATCCATGACCGTCTGTTCAACTGTCTCTTTTGACTGCTCTAACATATACTCAATCCGTTCAGCTTCTTCAATCGTTAAGCCTGGAAATGTAATTGCTTCCTCAGAACGACCAACGCCTGTATCTAAATAAAGCGATGTTAATCGAAGTATACGATGTAAACCAGTCGTTTTTCGTTGAATATTTTGGATGTTCTTAAATGAAATCGTTCGTTCTTTTTTCACAAAAATACCTTCATATAAATAAAAGGAATGTTCATTTACTTTATATTTATGTGTAAACCATTTAGCAATTATTTGAATCAGTTTATAAATAAAATAAGCAACAATCGCGTAGCGACCAATTTTCATAATTGTTGATGTTGAGTTGTAGTTTAATACGAATAAAATAATTAAAATAAAAATGTTATCTTTCAAAACAGTAGCCATTTCTAAAATAATGACGAACGGATGATATCTTTTAAGCGACAATTTATTCAACTTCCTTTACTTTTGCAAAAAGAGCTATTTGCTCACGGAGTGCTGTAGCTGCTTCCGCTTCTAATGCAGGAATAGTATGCATAGAACCTATTGTTTGTACTGTTAAAGAATACGCATGATATCTCCGTAATAGTGGCCCTTGGTGTGTCGCTACAGATTGAATCTTCGTCATTGGAACTAACTCATACGTTCGGTTAATTCCACCCGATCTAATTTGTAAAAAGTCCTCATCAGCACTATGTCGCCAGTTCTTATACTGAAAACGTGGCTCTAAAGCAATTGACCAAACAGCGTATAAACAAGTCAAAGCGATGAGTATGTAGATCGTCGGATTAATCCATGACGCTTGTATAAATAAATGATTTCCGTACATAACTGCAATTAATATAGCAATCGTTACTAAAAAAGAAAAAGTCGCACGAATAACTTTAATCTTCACGAAGTTATTCGAAAGTTTTTCTGTCGGTTGATTTAAATATTCTCTCATATTGACCGCTCCTACTATCTTTTTTCACTTTACTACTGTCTAATGTAGCACAATGTTCAGCTATAAATAAATGGTTTTGATTAATTTTTTAAAATCATAAATAAATGTTGTCAACTATCAAGTGGGGGAAGATTTCTGTAGCAGTGAGGAAGTAAACTAAGATAAGTGAGTCGTTAGTTAGTTATTTAGCTAATCAACATGAATTAGTACTTTTTTTGCTTAAAACAAGCTGTTGAATACATCTAAAGAACGCCGTAACATATTAATTCGAATGGCCATATTTAAATAATTTATTATCACATGGAGGAGTAAAGATTTATGATTAATCACTTTAAGAAATTTACACTACTTATTTCTGTCATTGCACTCATTGTTCTTGCAGCTTGTGGTGCAGATGACGATGCTACAGATGATTCTTCGACTGATGAATCAACAAACTATAGCGAGGCAGTCGATCATACGATTATTGGTATTGAGCCTGGTGCAGGTATTTCTGTTACGACAGAAAAAGCGATTGAATCGTATGACGAACTAGACGGTTGGGACGTAGAATTATCTTCTACAGCAGCAATGATGACTGAGTTAAACAGTGCTATCGAAAATGAAGAACCAATTATCGTGACTGGATGGAATCCTCACTGGATGTTTGCTGAACATCCTGATTTAAAATACTTAGACGATCCACAAGAGATTTTCGGTGGTGAAGAAGGTATTAATACACTTGCAAGACTTGGCTTAGAAGATGATATGCCTGAAGCTTATCAACTCATTAGTCAGTTTGAGTGGGAAGTAGAAGATATGGAAGAAATTATGTATGAGTCAAGTGAAACGGATGAAGAGATTGAAGTTGTCGCTAAACAGTGGGTAGAAAATAATGCTGATAAAGTTGATGAATGGATCGACGGTGTTGACGATGTAGATGGGGAACCGTTTGAGCTCGTTTCTACACCATGGGACTCAGAACGTGCATCATCTAGTGTTTTAAAGGAAGCAATGGAGATGAAAGGATTTGATGTTACAGTTACACCTATTGACGTAGCACTCATTTTTGAATCTGTTGCAAATAATGACGCTGACGCTACTGTAGCAGCATGGTTACCATACACACATAAAGATTTCTATGAAGAAAACAAGGATAACTTAGACGATTTAGGGCCAAACTTAGTTGGTGCTAAAATTGGTTTAACAGTTCCTTCGTATATGGATATTGATTCAATTGAAGATTTAGAAGCTAAATAAAGCTGAAAAGGTAATTCCCATTTTACTGGGAATTACCTTTTATTTTACTCAATATGAGCGTATTTTAAATCAACATGACCGATTGAAGTCATCGGAACATTTTTAACTTTATCATCTTGAATCCATGTTGTTACTCCACTGAATAATGGTGTTAATGGCATATCATCCATCATCACTTCTTCAGCTTTTCTTAATAAGTCATCACGCGCATCAGCATCTGCCTCTTCACGTGCTTCTTCTAAAAACTCATTATATTCTGGATTGTGCCAGTTCGTGTTGTTACTCGTACTATCTTTAATCATGTAGTTTTGTAAGAAGTTAACACCATCATTGAAGCTACCAGAACGTCCTGCAATTGAGAACATATGGTCACCTTCGTTTTGTTGTTCAAAGAATACTTTCGCTTCTTTATGTTCTAAATCAATATCAATATCTAATGCATCTTTAATCTGTGCTTGAATCGTTTGTGCTAAGCGATGGTTTCGATCGTTCGTATTGTATAAGAACGTCACTTTTGGCAATTCATCATAGCCTTCTTCTTCCATGCCTTCTTCAAGTAACTGCTGTGCTTCTTCTACGTTGTTATCTTCAAAGTATCCATCTGGATTAACAATCGCAGTATATGGAACGAAACCTAAAGCTGGTTTTTCTCCTGCTTGCGTCACGTGCTCAGTAATATCTGCGCGGTTTAACGCATAAGCAAATGCTTTACGTATTTTTTCGTTTTGGAACGGTTCTTTTTCAACGTTGAAACGTGCTGCAGTCATATGGGCACGGTCTTCTGTTTGTAACGTTCCTTCGTCTAATAATGGTTTAATAGCGTCTCCTGGAATAGCCCCTAAAGGTGAACCTACCCAGTCTAATTCGCCCGTTTCATACATGTCTAAAGCTGTATTATCATCTTCAATTAAAATATATTCAACTCTGTCTAATTGAACGTTGTCTTTATCCCAGTACGTATCATTTTTAACGAGAACTACTTCATCTTGAATACTATAAGACTCAAGTGAGAAAGGTCCATTCGTTACATACGTTTCAGGGTCATCTGCCCAATCATCATTTCCTTCAACTGCTTCTTCATTTAATGGCATGAATTGGCTTCCTGTTAGTAATTCTAAGAAGTAAGGTGCCGGATATTCAAGTTCCACTTCTAATGTGTATTCATCAAGTGCTTTTACACCGACGTCTTCTTTTTCTGCGTCACCGTTGAAGTAATCTTCTCCATTCTTAATTAGGAAAGCATTATGCGCTGCTCCTGAAGCTGTTTCAGCACTTAACACACGCGTCCAAGAATATACAAAATCATCTGCAGTTACTGGATCACCATTCGTCCACTCAGACTCTCTTAATTCGAATGTATACGTCAATCCATCATCAGAAATATCAATGCTTTCTGCTAACGATTCTGTCGGTTCCCCGTCTTCACCAAAACGAACGAGTCCATCAAAAATTTGACGTGTCATGCTACCTGTAACGAAGTCTTCATGTAATGACGGATCAAATGTCGTTGGGTCATCTCCTAAATGCATTCGTAATACTTGCTCTTCACTTGAAGAACCTTCTTCTGATGTGCTGCTTTCTTCGCCATCATCACTTCCTCCACCACAAGCTGCAAGAATCAGCGCAGTAAAGATGAGTGACAAAAGTAAAGTTAAACCTTTTCTACTCATTTAAACACTCTCCCCTTTAAAATGTTTTTATATTAAAGGCAACAGATTATTTTTCTGTTGTCTCATATAAATGACAAGCAACGAAATGGTCTTTTTCTACTTCTTGCCACTTCGGTTCTACTTTTGCACATATGTCCATAGCAACAGGACAACGTGTTCTAAAACGACACCCTGATGGTGGATCCATTGGGCTCGGAACGTCACCTTTTAAAATGACTTTTTCTCGTGTACGATTCACCTCTGGATCAGGTATCGGAATAGATGATAATAAAGATTTCGTATATGGATGTAGCGGGTTTTCATACAGTTCTTCACTAGACGCTAACTCTGCCACTTTACCTAAATACATAACTGCCACACGATCACTAATATGTTTTACCATCGATAAGTCATGAGCAATAAATAAATATGTAAGTCCCATATCACGTTGTAATTTTTCTAATAAATTAATGACTTGTGCTTGAACGGATACGTCGAGAGCAGAGATTGGCTCATCACAAATAATTACTTTCGGCTCTACTGCCAACGCTCGAGCAATACCAATTCTTTGACACTGGCCCCCACTAAACTCATGAGGGTATCTATTCATATGACTAGGTCTTAGTCCGACAAGCTCAAGGAGCTCTTTAATACGTTCTTTTCTCTCTTTACCACGTGCTAACCGATGAATGTCTATCGATTCGCCGATAATTTCTTCAACAGTCATACGCGGATTTAGTGATGCGTACGGATCTTGAAAGATCATTTGAATGTCTCTCCGTAACGGGAGTAATTCTTTCCGTGACATCGAATGAATATCTTTTCCTTCAAAATAAACTGATCCTTCAGTCGCTTCATATAAGCGCATCATCGTTCGACCGAGTGTTGATTTACCACAGCCAGATTCACCGACGACACCGAGTGTCTCACCGTAATCCATCGTAAAACTAACATCATCAACTGCTTTTACGACTGATTGACCACTTCCAAAATGCTTTACTAAATGATTGACCTCAATAATATTTTCACTCTTTTGCACGAAAGCCATCTCCTTTCACACTTACTCAGCTTTTTTTGCAAATGGATGTTGTAACCAACAGGCAACTCGCTGTGTACTTGATATATCTTCCAGCTCAGCATCGTGTTCTAAACAGACGTTCATGGCATACTTACAACGATCTGCAAAACTACATCCTTTTGGCGGGTGCAGCAATTCAGGTGGCGTTCCGTGAATCGGTATGAGTTCCTCCTGTTGATCAAGTCTCGGAACAGATTCTAACAACCCTTTCGTATACGGATGTTGTGGATCATAAAACACTTCATCGACTGTTCCTGTTTCAACGACTTTACCAGCATACATAACAATCACTTTGTCACATACTTCAGCAACGACACCTAAGTCATGTGTAATTAATATTGTTGACGTTTCTAATCGTTCTTGTAAATCTTTCATCAACGATAAAATCTGCGCTTGAATCGTAACATCTAGAGCAGTCGTCGGCTCATCAGCAATTAATAATGCTGGTTCACTAGCTAACGCAATGGCAATCATCACTCGCTGCCTCATACCACCACTAAATTGATGGGGGTACTGTTCAAGTCTTTCTTCAGGATTCGGAATGCCTACGAGTTTTAATACTTCTAACGCACGCCCTGTCGCTTCTTTCTTTGATAATCGGTGGTGATTGCGCAAACCTTCAGCAATTTGCTCGCCAATTTTCATCGTTGGGTTTAATGAAGTCATTGGATCTTGAAAAATCATTCCAATATCACGGCCACGAATAGCATTCATCTCACGATTTGATTTTTTGACTAAGTCTTCCCCTTGAAAAATTATTTCACCTTGTTTGATAAATCCAGGGGGAGTTGGTAAAAGACCCATAATCGTTTCTGATGTGACAGTTTTACCGCAACCAGATTCACCGACAATAGCAACAAACTCACCTTTATTTATAGTGAAATCAACGCCTCTTACAGCTTTCACTTCACCTTTATACGTCTGAAACGATACGTGTAAATCATTGACTTCTAATACTTTACTCATTTACCGTCCACTCCTCACAAGCAAACCTTATTTACGTAAGCGTGGATCTAATGCATCACGCAATCCATCGCCTAACACGTTAAATGCTAACATCGTAATACTAATAAATGTTGCTGGGAAAAATAGTAACCACGGGTAATACCTTAATGACTCTAAACCATCATTCGTCATCGTTCCCCAACTCGCAATCGGTGCCTGAACACCGAGACCGAGGAAACTTAAAAATGCTTCTGTAAAAATAGCATTTGGAATTGTTAACGTTAATGTTACTAAGATTGGCCCGAGCGCATTTGGAATTAAATGCTTAAAGAGAACGCGAGATGTTTTTGCGCCTAGCGACTGACTCGCTAAAACGTATTCCTGTTCTTTTAAGCGCAGGACTTCTCCGCGAACAATACGCGCCATTCCGACCCAACCAGTAATTGTCATTGCAATAATAATCGTAAAAATACCTTGACCTAAAACGACCATTAATAAAACAACGACTAACATATATGGTAGTCCGTATAAAATATCACAAAAACGCATCATAAATTCGTCTACTTTTCCACCGTAATAACCAGCTATACCGCCCCAAATGACACCAATAATTAAGTCAATGAGTGCAGCTGTTATTCCGATGAAAAGAGAAATTCGTGCTCCATACCACGTACGCGTAAATAAATCACGACCGAAACTATCCGTTCCGAACCAATGCTCAGCGCTTGGCCCCATGTTTTTCATCACTAAATTTTGTTGTTCATATGTAAATTCATTAATCCACGGGCCGACAATAGACATAATTATTAATAAAATAATTGCCCAAAAGCCTGCCATCGCTAATTTATTTTGTTTTAAACGCCGCCAAGCATCTTGCCAAAAGGAAAGACTAGGCTCAGCATCTGCTACTTCATCGTGACGAGCAACATCTTTATCTACTGGCCGAAACATTTCTTCACTTAATTGTTGCTTCATCGCCTATCTCTCCTTCTTATTTGAAAATTTTATCCGTGGATCAATAATTCCGTATGATAAGTCCACGAGTAAGATAACACCTAATAAAAGTACACTGTAAAAGACGGCTGTTCCCATAATAACGGTGTAATCTCTATTCATAATACTCATGACGAAGTGGCTCCCTAGTC
The DNA here is from genome assembly GCA_035301345.1 of Bacillota bacterium. Classification (GTDB taxonomy): domain Bacteria; phylum Bacillota; class Bacilli; order Bacillales; family Amphibacillaceae; genus CALAMD01. The sequence goes on along the minus strand of DATGUM010000045.1, from coordinate 4,010 downwards.
CAGGAATACCAAATATTTTTTCAATCACAAACGTTCCGGTTAAAATACTAACTGCTAATGGACCTATATACGTAATAACAGGTAAAATAGCATTTCTTAACGCATGTTTAACTGTAATAACTGACTGTTTAATTCCCTTAGACTTCGCCGTTTTAATATAATTTTCAGAGAGCACTTCGAGCATACTTGAGCGTGTCAAACGGGCGACAAATGCTAAAGGTAAAGCTGCTAATGCTAAAGAAGGTAAAATAATTTGATTAGGTGATCCCCATTTAGCAACCGGTAACCAGCCGAGTTTTATTGCAAAAACGTACTGTAACAAAGCTGCTAAAATAAAGTTCGGCACAGATATACCAATGACGGCAACAATCATCGCCATATAATCGGGCATGCGATTATGATTTAGCGCTGAAACGATACCGAGAATGAGTCCACCACTCACACCTATGACGAGCGCAGTCATCCCTAAAATGAAAGATACAGGGAAACCTGAATTAATGATTTCATTAACAGTTGTACCTTTATATGTATAAGACGGTCCTAAATCCCATGTAACGACAGATTTCAAATAATTTACGTACTGAATATGTAACGGATCATTTAATCCATAATGATCTAACATTGCTTCTAAAATTTCTTGTGGTATATCATCATTCTCATTCGATATCGGATTTCCAGGGACTGCTTTCATTAAAAAGAAAGTCGCACTGACGATAATAAATAATGATATGATTGAAAAGATGACTCGTTGTACGATAAAACGTAACATATATTTACACTCCAATCATTAACTACGTGGATAAACCTGCCCCATTATAATACAACGCTTTCATTTACTTGAATGATACCTTTTGTAGCATCTAACGTCGTATCAACTCCAAATGGGAGTGTCATGTTCCAATCATCATGACCTGACTGTACGTTATAAATGGTCGGTTTATTAAATGGTTTTATTATTTGTTCAAAGAGTTGTTCTACCGTAAAACACCCATCATATTTATTAGGTTCACACCCTGACCAAGTACCAATAATAACTCCGGCAGCATCAGAAAACTTGCCTGCTAACGCTAGCTGATGAAGCATTCGATCAATGCGATAAGGTTCTTCACCTACATCTTCAATAAATAATAATTTTCCTTGTGTATCAATTTCATAAGGTGTACCCATTGTTGAAGCAATTAACGTTAAGTTTCCTCCGATGATTTTCCCTTGTGCTATTCCCGGAACTAACGTTTTAATCGGTTCTTCTTGAGGATTTTCAATCTGACCGAGCGGTTTGTTTTCCATAATCGTGCGGAATAAATATTTTTTCGATTGTTCTCGTAATGAATTTAAACCACGGGAGGCCATCGGTCCGTGAACCGTACATAGATTTGCTCTTTGCTGGAATGATATATGTAAAGCAGTAATATCACTGTATCCGACAAATACTTTAGGATTGTTTTTAATCAGTTCAAAGTCGATTTCGTTTAATAATTGAGGCGTACCATAACCACCTCTTAAACAGATAATGCCATCAATCGTTTCATCTACAAACATGTCGTGAAGCTCATTCACGCGCTGTTCGATCGTACCTGCTAAATAGCCACCATGCTTTTTGAAACATGTCTTGCCTAAATATACGTTAAATCCAAGTGCTTCTAAATCACTTTTTGCTTTTTCTACTTCCCCTCGTTTTGCTGGGCTCGAGGGAGCAACGATACCAATCGTATCTCCAGTGCTTAAACGCTTTCCTTTTTTCATGATAAGTCTCTCCCAACGCTGCTGCGTATCTTTTAAATATACAAAACAGAAGGAAAGGAACCAATTATATTGGCTAAAGGACATATATATCATCCTTCGACCGAAAATAGTTGGCTCCTCATTCAATTCTGTCCAAAAAGATATTTGATTAAAAAGTTATTAATAGAATATATGAATCACTAATGGATGTCAATGGCCTTTAGACCTATTGGTAGCGAGTTAGCAAAGCGTTATTATAACTTAAATGATTGAAGTAATTCATTTAATTCATCCGATAATTTATTGAGCTTTGATGAGTAATTAGAAATTTCAACCATCGTACTCGTCGCTTCTTCTGCTTGAGCAGATGTTTGTTCAACGCCTGCCGCTGTTTCTTCTGACACTGCTGCTACTTCCTGAATCGAATCGTTCATGCGTTCACTATTATCTGAGATATCCGTTAAGTTCGTCGCAATCTCTTGAATGTTCGTTACCATATTCGTAACTGCATGACTAATGCTTGAAAACGTCTCTTCCGTTTGAGCGATTTGGCTCGTTCCTTGTTCAACTTCCGTATATCCTGTTTGTAATGACTCCGTTACATTCGTTGATTCTGTTTGAATATTACTAACGATGTTCGTAATATCTGCGACTGAACTTGAAACTTGTTCTGCTAATTTACGTACTTCATCCGCAACGACTGCAAACCCTTGCCCATGCTCTCCTGCTCTTGCTGCTTCAATTGCCGCATTAAGTGCGAGTAAGTTCGTCTGATCTGCAATATCATGAATCACGGAAATTAATTCTGATATTTGCTGTGTTTGAACGTTTAGTCCTTCAACTTTTTGAACAGCATCGTGAACAATTTGATCAATCATATTCATTTGATCCGATGAACTTGACATCAAGCGTGCGCCTTCTTTTGTCATATGAAGGACATCCGCTGACGTCGACTCAATCGTCTCTCCGCTTTCATTAGCATTTTGTACGCGGCTAGTAAATGTTGACATCGCACTAGACAAATCATTAATATTCGTTGCTTGTGATTCTGTTCCTGAAGCTAAGTCTTCCATCGTTTGTGCAACAACGTCAGACCCGATACGAACTTCTTCTGCTGAGCTTGATAATTCCGCACTTGACACTTTAACAGTTTCTGAAACGTCGGAAATTTTTCCTAATAAATCTTTCATATTACTTTGCATGTCATTAGTTGCTGCAATTAGTTCGCTAATTTCATCATCAAAATTGAATGTTATTTCTGGTTGCGTTAAATCACCTTTAGCAAGCTCTGACATTCTATTCTTCACTTTTGTAAGTGGTCTAGAAATCGAGTTAGCTGTTACAGACCCAGAGACGTAACCTAAGATAATCACACCGAGTGTTACGATAAGACCGATAAATATCGTCTGTTCTCCACTTTGTAGTGTATCTTTCTCTTGTGCAATAATCATTTCTTCTCGTTCAACAGCATTCTCTTGAAACAGTGTAATCATCGCTGAGAAGTCATCATTTGCTGCTAACAAATTATCAAGAGCAACATCTTCATTTCCTTTATCGTATTCTCCGAAAACGTCTGAACGAATGAATGATTCCCAGTCCTCAACTTGTTGAAATAATGCTTGATAATCGTCATTAAAATCAACGTCTTTGACGATATCCATATATGTATAACCCATCTCAGTATAGTTCTCAAACAATTCTTTATAAAAATCATCACCTGAAAGTAAATATCCCCGAATCGTTCCTATGCGGTTAGCAAGTGAAGATTCAATCTGACTATCCGCAATCATTAGTGGTAAGTCCTCATCAATAACACTTTCTGAACGTTCATTAATATTTTTCAAAACGAAAAAGTTATACGCACCTAATCCGATAATAAGTAGGAATACAAAAGAGAACCCGATGATAATTCTCATTCTTATCGTTCGTGCTTTAATTAATCTGTTCATTGTTCCATCCCCTGTTCAATAGATTTAACACCATCTAAACAATTTATTCTCATGATAAAGTCACGCATTTGAATCTAAATACCTAAGGAACATATTACATTATTGTGACTTTTTATTCAATAGTATGAATAATGATAATTAAGTCAATTATTTGCGGGTATTTAATATATACGTTCAAAATACCATCTTTTGTATAGATTATTTTTATTAAATGACTCTTTAATCACCTCAGGTGATATATACTTCATTTTTCGCGAGTGATCGTTTCAGAACTATACTACGCTTGCCGTGGGACGACCTCAACTTCTAGAACCTCCATTATCATGTCGGTTCTAGGGA
>DATGUM010000044.1:0-10966 GCA_035301345.1 Bacillota bacterium | reverse complement strand
ATACTTAGACATGAATCTATTAAAGGTGGTGATCATTCAGACTTTGAGTAAGCATTAATGGAAATAATATGTGATTCATCCAAGCAGTTACGAAGTGAAAACTAACAAAGGATGTGTAAAACATGGAAACTTCATTAATATCTCCAGATAACACATGGGTTCTCTGGATGTTTGTAACAGGTTGGGCAGCTATCAGTATTTATCTTGAACAGAGATATAACTGGGCGTCAACGATTTCTGGTGCAGTTATTGCTTTACTCGGTGCAATGATTTTAACAAATTTAAATATTATTCCAACTGATTCAGAAGTGTACGATGTCGTCTGGGATTATGTTGTGCCACTAGCAATTCCGCTCTTATTATTCCAAGGTAATTTAAGAAAGATATTAAAACAGAGTGGTCGTATTTTAATCATATTCCTCATCAGTGCGCTCGGTACAGTTATTGGTTCGATTGTTGCCTTTGCAGCTTTAGGAAAAGTTATTAAAGAATTAGATAAAGTAACAGCTATGATGTCAGGGTCATATACAGGTGGTAGTGTAAACTTAGCAGCAATGGCGAGTAAGTTTGAAGCTTCTGGGGAGTTAATTTCTACAGTTACTGTTGCTGATAACATGTTAATGGCTGTATTTTTCATTATTCTTATCGGTATTCCTACGAGCCATTTTTTCAGAAAACGTTTTGCAACACCATATATGGATGAAATTGAGGCAGAAGCGGCTTCAAGTGATGGGCAAGATAAATTAAAAGAAGAAGGACAAACGCAAGCAGCTAGCTTCTGGGGCAAAACAGAAATGTCTTTAAAAGATATTGCAACGAACGTAGCAGTAGCCTTTGCAATTGTTACTATTTCATTTAGTTTAGCAGACTTCATTGATGAAGCGCTCGGTAACTTAGGTAGTTCAAGTGTGTTTATCGATGTGTTAAGAGCACTTTTCGGTGATCAATATTTAATGCTTACGACATTGACGATTATTATCGTTACAAGCTTCCCGAAATTCTTTGAGAAAATTAACGGAAGTACAGAAATTGGAACGTTTTTAATTTATTTATTCTTCGTCGTTATTGGTGCACCAGCATCATTAATTGTTATATTAAAACACGGACCAATGTTATTCGTCTTCGTGTTAATTATCGCAGTTATTAACTTGCTCGTGACGTTATTACTCGGTAAAGCATTCAAGTTTACTTTAGAGGAAATGACGCTTGCCAGTAACGCGAACTTAGGTGGGCCAACGACCGCAGCAGCAATGGCTATTGCGAAAGGTTGGAACAAGTTAATTGTACCCATCTTACTCGTTGGGGTCCTCGGTTACGTACTCGGTAACTATATCGGTACAGCGATGTACTATTTAGTCAACTGGCTCTTTTAATGTAAGTATTCATTAAAAAATGAGGGTGGACCAAAGTCATTAGAAAGACTAAGAACACGAACAGTTAATAGCATCTAACTTGTTCGTGTTCTTTGCTTTGTCCATCCTTATTTTATTTGTTATTCTTCTACTTGTTTTTCCTCATGTAAAATAACGTTAATTTCTGCTCCGACCATTAATAAAATACCTGTTAAATAAAACCAAATCATTAAAATAATCATCCCACCTAAACTTCCGTAAGTAGCAGAGAAGTTTGCAAAGTTTCCGATATAAAATGAAAAGCCTAGCGAAGCGATAATCCATAAAAGACTCGTCGTCACCGCTCCAGGAATAATATGTTTAAAAGGAATCTTTTTATTCGGTGCGAACCGGTACATCATCATTAATACAACGGTCATAACAGTAACACTCGCTAGCCATCTCGTCACTTGAATCATCGTATAAATAGGTTGTCTGATGTCAATAAATGATTGTACCCACTCAATAATAACGTTACCGAAAATGACGAATAAGAAAGCGACTAAAATGGATAAAATCATCCCGATTGTTAATACAGTGGCAATTAAGCGAACTTTTAAGAAAGATCTTGTTTCTTCAACGTTATACGCTGTATTTGTTGCCTTCATAAACGCTACTAAACCACTTGAAGCTGACCATAAGGCAGCGATGATCCCGAATGTTAATAGACCACCTTTTGGCGTTTCAACTAAATGAATAATTGTACTTTCAAAAATAGATGCAAGTTCTTCTGGAATCATTTCCCCAATAAATTTTAATACGTCATCAGGGTTTAAATTTAAATAAGGTATGATAGCAAAACTAACGATAAGTAGGGGCACAATCATTAATAAATAATGATACGCTTGTGCAGCACCTAACAACGTCGTGTTATTCTTTTTAAAAGACGCCATAAGAGCTTTAATAAAGTGAATGAATTTATTCATCATATTCCCTCTTTTCTATCTATATAATTATATACCCAACGACTCATTATTTAATCGTTCGCTTTTTTCAATCGTTGACATTAATGTATAATGAATCATATACGAAAAGAAAGCAAGATAGATTGTAAATACATTTGCGTAATGAAGGTAGGTTATCATAAATGACGAATCATACATTAAATGAAAAAATAAATAAAGTGACTGAAAATATTGGACACGTGATTGTTGGAAAAGAACATGATATTGAGTTAAGTTTGGTTGCACTTCTCGTAAAAGGGCACGTTTTACTTGAAGGTGTTCCTGGTGTTGGGAAAACGATGCTAGTCCGGGCGCTCGCTCAATCGATTGATTGCGAATTTAGCCGGATTCAATTTACGCCAGACTTATTACCGTCAGACATAACAGGCGTATCGATTTATCAACCACAGGATCATACGTTTGAATTTTATCCGGGACCATTACTAAGTCACGTCGTTTTAGCAGATGAAATTAATCGAACGTCTCCACGTACGCAGTCATCTTTATTAGAAGCAATGGCTGAAGGAAGTGTGACTGTTGACGGCCAGACGCATGACTTAGACGATCCATTTCTCGTCATGGCAACGCAAAATCCACTTGAATTTGCGGGAACGTATCCTTTACCAGAAGCTCAACTCGATCGATTTTTATTTAAGTTAACGATGGACTATCCGAGTGAAAGTGAAGAAGTAGCGATGTTAAAACGATTAGACGGTGACCATCCGATTGATCATCTTGCACCAGTTATGACGCAAGCAGATTTACTTGCTTGTCAAAAAGAAGTAGCAAACGTTCATATTGCGGATAATGTTTTAAATTATATCGTACAAATCGTTGCTCGCACGCGCTCACATCCGATGGTTTACTTAGGTGTCAGTCCACGTGGTTCTGAAGCAATCGCTCAAGCAGCTAAAGCACGAGCTTTTCTTGACGGACGAGATTTCGTTTTACCAGATGATGTAAAATATTTGATGCCCTACATTTGTGGTCACCGAATGATATTAACGGATGAAGCGACATTTTCAGCAATTGATATTGACGCGATTATGCAAGAGATATTGAACGAAATAGACATACCGATGAGCAAAGGAATGGAACAATGAGTCAGACGTTTAAAAATAGATTTGTACTCTTGCTCTTGTTCGTTATTTTTGCTGTTCTTTATGCATATATGCAGTTTCAAGGCGGATTCGTCAGTTCATTTTTATTAACGAGTTATTCGGTTTTATTATTGTATGAACTGATATTTTATATGTTCCCAATGAAAGGATGGTCAGTTAGTCGTTCGTTTAGTGAAAAGCAAGTGTATGCAGGCGACCGAGTCGATGTAAATATTTCATTAAGACGAGCGATCCCGTTTCCCGTCCATTATTTATTGTATGAGGAGAAGTTAGCTGAATCATTAAGAACGCCGTACGTTAGTTTGTTGACGGAACAATTAACGCAAATAAAAAAGAGAGACGTCATTATCATTGAAAAAGCGCCATTTTTTAAAAGAGACGTGACTTTTTCTTATGCGCTAGAACATATTGCTCGTGGGATTCATTCGGGCGGCAGTATACGACTAGTAACGACAGATATATTCGGCTTATTTAAAAAAGAAAGTCATATCATAGTTGATGATGAGTTAATTATTTATCCGAGACAGTTAAACGTTCGGTTAGCAAGCGATTGGGCAGGACGTTTATTAGACGGTTACATAACGACAGCGAAGTCATTTGAACAAGATTCTGTGACGAGTACATCAGTGAAAGAATTTTCACCAGGTGATAAACTCTCAACGATTCATTGGAAGCAATTTGCGAAGCAGGGCGAATTAATGACGAAGCAGTTTGACGATGAAAAGAGAGCACATATTTCAGTCGCCTTATTTTATGACGAGAAAAATGCTAGTAAACAAGCGCAAGAAAGTGCTATTGAATATTGTGCAGCATTATTTAACCACTTTACAAACGAACAAATAGAAGTAGAAGCATCGATTCATTACGATAGCGACCAAGTTATTCGTGAGAACAACTCACGCAACTTACTTTTTTCATTAACGACTTTGAGTCATCAAATGAAAGAAAAGCGGGTTGATGAAACAAAGACGATTCAGTCGTCTCCGAACACGACATTCGTTTATTTAGCGACGACTATGAATGAACAGTTAATGAGTGAATTAAAGAAAAATTCACCCCATCAAGATGCTGTCTTGCTCTATTTCTCTCATTCAACAGCATTAAATGACGAGGATAAAAAGGAACTGAAAAACTTACAAAACTACCATGTACGCGTACAGTTAATAACAGAAAAAACATTTATCAATGATCAAGTAGAGGTGAAGAGCGAATGAATATGCGACACACCGCTGCAAATGTTGAGCACTTTATTATATATACGTTAGGACTGTTCTTATTTTTAGAGTGGGTTTATCCGATTGAAACGTTATTTGAATCAGCTAATGTCCAGTTACTAATCGTTTTTCTAATATATACATTTCTCGTGACATACTTACAATTACGTTGGTGGCTGTCATTTCTTTTAAAAGCAGTCGGCTTTATCATCGTCATAAATGTATCGATACAGGCGAAACAGTTATTTTCAGTGATGCCGCTGTATGAGCAAATCATTGAAAATGCTCAATTTATTGCTAAAAGTAATTGGCACCTAATTACTGAACCATTTGAAAATATGCTTTTCTTTACGCTTATTTGGCTCGTTAGCTATTTAGTTTTCTATTGGTATATCGTTCTGAAAAATAATTTGTTGTTTGTTTTACTAACGTTCTTTTACATAACTGTACTTGATACATTTACCGTTTATGATGGAACGATACCAATTATTCGTGTGTTTATTTTTGCGATACTATCTTTCGCATGCGTACGCTTTTCAGCGACGTGGCAAAAAGAATTACCGATAAAAAAATATGTTAGAACAATCATTAAGTATGTTCTTTTGCTGGGGTCTATTTTATCGATTGCTGTCATTGCTGGATACATCGTGCCGAAAGACGAGCCTGCATGGCCAGATCCTGTTCCTTTTGCAACGATGTTTAACCAAAATGAAGCAGATGAAGAACAAGTGAAAAAGTCAGGTTACGGAACGAATGACGACACGCTTGGCGGACCGTTTGAGACGGATGATACGCTATTATTTACTTCTCACTCAGATACGAAACATTACTATAAAGTAGAAACGAAAGACTTGTATACAGGTAAAGGGTGGGAACGTTCCGAAGAAATCATTTACGAAAAACAAGCGAATGATTCGATTAAGTTAGGTATGTTTGATCAACCGTTAGAAAATGATGAAAAAGAAGCAATGATTACGTATGAAGATTCATTTGCTGACATGGATTTATTCGCTTATCCGTACGGGACGACGGCGATTCGCTATGATTTAAATGACTATATATTTGTGAATCAAGCATCGAGTCTGTTAAAAAAGCGTGACGTGGAGAATGGCGAATCTATTGAGCAGTACGATGTAACGTACCGCGAGCCAACATATATTGAAGAGCAGTTGTCAACGTCCGAAACGAATGAAGCAGATAAACAAGCACGATACACACAATTACCTGATGAACTCCCAGAACGTATTCATGAATTGGCTGAAGAAATTGTCGAAGACGCAGGTGCAACGAATACACTAGAAAAAGCGCAAGCTGTTGAAGCACATTTTTCATCGACAGATTTCGTCTATGAAACGACAGATGTTGCTGTACCAGAAGCAGATGAAGATTACGTCGATCAATTTCTTTTTGAAACACAGCAAGGGTATTGTGATAATTATTCAACGTCAATGGTCGTCTTATTACGAGCACTTGATATTGAAGCACGTTGGGTGAAAGGATTTACAGGTGGAGATGAAGTTTTAACGAATGAACAAAGCGATAAAAGCACATATGAAATAACGAATGAACACGCTCATTCATGGGTAGAAGTATATTTCGCAGGCGTTGGCTGGGTACCTTTTGAACCGACGAAAGGCTTTACACCTGACCAACCAATTGTGCCAGAAGATGATATGGAAGAAGCGGAAGATCCTTTGAATGAAGAATCGTTAGATGAAGAACAGATTGAATCAGAAGAAGACGAATCCGTTGAAGAAAATGAACAAGATTCAATCGAACAAAAGGATGAACAAGGGAAGAGTACCATTTTAAAATGGTTGCTCATCACTTTATTGATAATCATTGCTGGATTAACTGCTTATCTCGTTTATAAGCGACGAGAGATTCGGATGAAACAACTATATAACCGTATGACGCGCGAACAGTCGATTGCTTCATTTGAAAAAGCATTTACTTACTTGTTAAAATTACTGAGAAAACGTGGACTCACTAAAGAAGAGAGTATGACACTTCGAGAATATGCAGTAACCGTTGATAAAAAATATGCAGGAAATAAGATGAAAAAGTTAGCGACGTTTTATGAACAAGTGTTGTATAATAAAGGAAGTAACGTACAATTAACTAAAACAATCGTTAATCAGTGGAAACAATTATGTGATGAAGTGATTAAAAATAATAAATGAATGGATGAACATTGAAAGAAGGAGACGGGCAATATGCAAAATGAAAAAGTATTAGTACTCGATTTTGGCAGTGAATATAATCAATTACTGACGAGAAAAATAAGAGAATTGAATGTTTATAGTGAAGTTTACAATTACAAACTATCTGTTGAAGAGATAAAAGAAATGAACCCGAAAGGCATTATCCTTTCAGGTGGAAATAAAAGTGTTCACGATGATGAGCAACTCCCTTATGATGAAGCATTATTAGATCTTGACATCCCGATTTTAGGCATCGGCTACGGCATGTCGTATATGTGCTCATATTATGGTGGGGACGTGGCAAAATCGGCAACACGTATAAAGGAAACAAAAGGACTCTCTATCAATGAGTCAGCTAATTTACTCGAAGAGGCAAAACAAATCACTGATGTTAGTTTTTACGGTGGAGATGACGTCATGACAGTCGGACCATCATTTACGATTGAAGCGACTGATGAACAGTCACACGTTCTTGCGGTGAGTAACAAAGAGAATAATAGGTATGGTTTGCAGTTCGTTCCGTGTGATTCATTAAATGAAGGAACGACAAGCATTTTAAAACACTTTTTATTTGATGTATGTAACTGTTCAGGTGATTGGTCGATTAAAGGATTTATTGATTACCAAGTCGAGCAAATTAAAGCTGAAGTTGGTGACAAAAAGGTTCTTTGTGGCTTAAGTGGGGGCGTTGATTCATCGGTCGTTGCAGTGTTGCTTCACGAAGCGATTGGTGACCAATTAACGTGTATATTCGTTGATCACGGCATGCTACGTAAAAATGAAGCAGATGAAGTGATGAAATTATTTGAAGAAGATTTCCACGTCAACGTTATTAAAGTTGACGCTCAAGAACAATTTTTATCAAAACTTGCAGGCGTAGATGACCCAGAAGAAAAACGTAAAATTATCGGAAATGAATTTATTAACGTATTCGACGCAGAAGCAGAAAAACTCGTTGATATTGAATTTTTAGCACAAGGAACACTTTATAGTGACGTCATTGAAAGTGGTGTTGGCACAGGTGAAATGATTAAATCACACCATAACGTCGGTGGTTTACCTGAACATATGGAGTTATCATTAATTGAGCCGATTAGTTACTTATTTAAAGATGAAGTAAGAGAGCTAGGAACAGCACTCGGTATGCCAGACCACATCGTCTGGAGACAACCATTCCCAGGACCAGGACTAGGGATTCGTGTATTAGGTGAAGTGACAGAAGATAAACTTAAAATTGTTCGTGAAGCGGACGCTGTTTTACGAGAAGAAATTGCAAACGCAGGCCTTGACCGCAAGATTTGGCAATACTTCGCTGTTCTACCAGACATCCGTAGTGTCGGAGTGAAAAATGACGCACGCTCATACGATTACACAGTCGGAATTCGCGCGGTACATTCTGTCGACGGCATGACGTCTGAATGGGCACACATTCCGTATGACGTTCTTGATAAAATATCACGAAGAATTACGAACGAAGTCGATTACGTAAACCGCGTTGTTTATGATATATCGAGTAAACCACCAGCGACGATTGAGTGGGAGTAATTCACTAAGAGCATTTGAAGTGAAAACGTTGATTTGACTGCATTTTGATGGTACGTAAAATGGATAAAACAATCAAAAATGAATAGGTTCTCCGCCAAGATTCCGCCAGAGGAAACGGAGAAAAATGAGGGATGTTGTGTAAAAGCAATATCTCTTTTTTTGTTCCTTCATTTTTTGAAGTCACTGCTTATCAGTATTTTTTGCACATGTATGATTAGAAAGTGAGAGGAGTAATTAAAAATATTATTTCCATTTATAAATGTCATTTATAAATTTTTCCGCCAAAGGATGATTACCTATGACAGTTATTACATTGGGAAGTTTATTTGATGGAATCGGGGTATTTCCTCTAGCTGGTTCTTGTTACGGAATTATACCAACATGGGCAAGTGAGATAGAGAAAGCACCTGTATCTATTACAAAACGGCATTTCCCTAACATGCTTCATCTCGGGGATATCACAAAAATAGATGGTGGAGAAATACCGCCTGTTCATATCATTACTTTTGGTTCACCTTGTCAGAACTTATCAAATATCGGAAAAAGAGAAGGTCTTGCAGGAAGTCAATCTAGTTTATTTTATCATGCAATCCGAATTATTGAAGAAATGAGGTGTGCAACGAATGGAACATATCCAGTTATCGCTGTTTGGGAAAACGTCATGGGAGCTTTTTCATCAAATAACCGGTTGGATTTTAAAGCCGTGTTGGAGTCGTTCACAAAAACCGCTGTTCCAATGCCTGCTTCTGGAGAATGGGCAAACGCTGGAATGGTCCGAGGGAAGGATGTTGAAGTGTGTTGGCGACTATTGGACGCCCGATATTGGGAAATCCCCACGCTTGCTCAAAGAAGAAGACGTATCTTCCTCGTGGCAGATTTTGGAGGAACACGTGCCAGAGAAATACTATTTAAAACCCGCGATTTGCAGTCGTTTCCTACGTCTTGCGGAGAAAGCAGGCTGCCCTCCTCCGTTGCCAGTCGAAGATTTACTGAAAAAACAAGGAGGAAAATACCCATCGTCCGACCCTTTCAAGAAAGACGTATGCGAAGTGCCGCAAAAGATAAAAACAAATCAGGGTTCATTGGAAGTTTTGGACGGACAAATGACCCTTTCCCCACTTTGCTCGCAGGCTCTGTAAATTATTTTTCATTTTGGTACGAAGGAGAAGAAAAAGAAGGATTTATTCGTCAGCTTACCCCATTAGAATGTGAACGTTTGATGGGATTACCAGAGGGTTGGACAGCTTTAGGACACAAAGATGAAGCAATTAGTGATCATGCAAGATACAAAGCGCTTGGAAATGCGATAGCTGTACCATGTGTGGCATATATTATGGCTGGTATTGCGGAAGTTTTATAGATAAACAAACTAACGTGTGACAAATTCTATCTGTCATGCTTTTTTTATTGCTTCATCCATGAAGGAGTGTGGTTTCTTTGGAAGAGAATGAAACAAAGGTGATGGAATGGATTGAGGACCATTTTGTTATGAATGAAATTGAGATTGAAGACTTTCCTTTTTTTCCTTATGGGAAATTGATACGTGATGAAAATGGAGAAACAATGGTTGTATTTTGGTGTGTGATTTATGGACGTGTGGATTATCGGCTACAAGAATCATAGGAGTGATTGACAAATGAAGATGTATTTTTCTCGTTCCCCTCCCCTCTGCCCTTGCTTTCCATATGAATAGATAACCAAAAATTAAAACAAGAAAAGAGGTTTATATAATGGAATTGAAATATGTTATTCCAAACATGGAAAAAACTTTTGGAAATTTAGAATATGCAGGAGAAGGCAAAGTTGAACAGCGACGGATTAATGGACGCATGACCACTCTTTCTCGAAGCTATAATCTGTATTCTGATATTCAACGTGCAGATGATGTTGAGGTGATTCTCCCCCAAGAAGCAGGAGAAAAGTTCTTTGAACATGAGGAAAAAATAAAACTAGTCAATGCAAGAATCACCGCAGAGGGTTATAAAATTGGAGAACGTGGTTTCACAAATTATATTTTACATGCAGATGACATGGTAAAAGCATAAGGAGGAAAAAGGTATGAGATTAGCACAAGGTATTGTCATTGATAAAGAAAAAACTTTTGGTTTATTGAAGTTTTCTGCATTACGACGTGAAGTTTTTCTGCAAAACGAAGATGGTACAGTATCAACCGAAGTTAAAGAACGCACCTATGACTTAAAATCGAGGGAACAAGGGCGCATGATTCAAGTAAGTATTCCTGCTTCTGTTCCCTTAAAAGAATTTGATTATAATGCAGAAGTAGAAATTATTAATCCCGTCGCAGATACAGTTGCAAATGCAACATTTCGTGGAGCGGATGTTGATTGGTACATTAAAGCAGATGATTTAATCTTAAAGGGAAAAGCGACAGCATCGACAAGTAACATTCCAAAATCTAGTCCAAATAAAGACAAATAATGAAAACTTTTAAAAGACGAGGGAAACGAATTCGAGCGAGTGATGTATCCCTCGTTTTTCAATTTGTATTCTTTGGAATCGTTGGTGTATGGTTCGCTTCTTTTATCC
>DATGUM010000043.1:0-26645 GCA_035301345.1 Bacillota bacterium | reverse complement strand
ATATGGTAAAGGAATTCCAGAAGGAGTTATTGCCACTGAAACTTCAAATAACGCAACAACTGGTGGAACTTTAGTTCCTTTGTTAACGCTGGGTATCCCAGGAGATTCTGTTACAGCCGTAATATTTGGAGGACTATTAATCCATGGCTTAACACCTGGACCTGATTTATTCGCCGAAAATTTGGATGTAGTTCATGGGCTTTTTGGAACGCTAATAATCGCAAATATCTTTATGTTGATTTTGGGTATGTTTTTTATTAGGTATCTTGTGAAAATTGCTTCAGTACCTAAAAATGTTTTAATCCCAATTATTGTAGTGTTTTGTTTTATAGGTTCTTTTTCGATTTCGAATAATATATTTGATGTATGGGTCGCTTTGGCATTTGGAGTTTTGGGATATTTTATGATGAAATTTAATTATCCACTTCCACCGTTAATTTTAGGTATGATTTTAGGTCCAATCATAGAATCGAACTTAAGAAGGTCATTAATTCAAACAGACGAAGGTATTATGATCTTTCTAACACGACCAATTAGCTTGATATTTTTAATAGTCACAATATTAACATTACTTTATCCGGTTGTAAAAAATCTAATGCAACAACGTAAAAATATTAAAACATAGTGAATGATTTAACAATATTCACTTGGAGGGAAAAATAATGATAGAAAAAAGAATTGAAGAACTTGGATATAAATTACCTGAAGCACAAATACCAAAATATAAATTCACTACAGTGCTAGTTTATGATGGGACAGCACATGTAAGTGGAACCTTGCCATTTGTAGATGGTAAGTTGCCAATGGTAGGGAAGGTCGGGGATACAGTGAGCATAGAAGAGGGGCAGAAGCTAGCTGAGATTTGTGTCTTAAACATGCTTGCAAATTTAAAGGGAGAAATTGGTTCATTGGATAAGGTGAAGCAAATAGTTAAAGTGACAGGATTTGTAGCATCGGCTACAGGTTTTTCAAAACAGGCAATAGTAATGAATGGAGCGACAGACTTACTAGTAGATATCTTTGGGGAAAAAGGTGTTCATGCTCGTTCAGCTGTAGGGGCAGCAGTTATGCCACGTAATACTCCGGTTGAAATAGAAATGACTGTGGCTTTGGAAGAATAATCAAAGTCTAAGTTTAAAAGTAGAAGGATTTATCATCCCTTTAGTAGGCGAAAAATCTACTAAAGGGATTTTTTTGTATGGCTCGATATAGTAAATGTGCTAGAATAGTATTGGCTCTAGTGTTTGCAGTAAGAGTTAGGGAGGTTTTTAACTATGCGTGTTGGAAATTATATGAGCACGTATTCGGGTGTAAAGTTTTACCCGTTAGATCCACGGGTTGAAGAAATAAAGACAAAAGATATTAGTCATGCGCTATCTATGACGTGTCGCGCAAATGGACATAGTCGTCATTTTTATAGTGTTGCACAGCATAGTTTGAATTGTGCACACGAAGCAGCAGGGAGAGGGCATTCGAGAAGGGTCCAATTAGGCTGTTTATTACATGATGCATCTGAAGCGTACATATCGGATATTATCCGCCCTGTCAAAAGCGAGTTAGAAGAATATTTAGCTGTCGAGAGTCGTTTACAACAGACAATTTTTCGTGCGTATGGGCTCGCTGACTTATCAGAAGAAGAACATCTTTTGATTAATCAAGTGGATGATTGTTTACTTGATTATGAACACGGTGAATTACTCAATGGATCGCCGAAGAAAACTGATGCTTTAGTTGAGATGTATGATTTATCGTTTCGTCCGATGGAAGACGTACGTGATGAATTTATTCAAGTCGTTGATCGTCTGTCACTCGAATAATTATTATAATACAAATAAGCTATACCCTCATTGATGAGAGGTATAGCTTATTTTTTATTCAGTAAATTGTGCGTCATATGTGTATCGTTTGTTTCGTACGTTTTGTCGATTTTTTTCTGAAAAGCGAATGAGTCGTAAAGCATTAACGACAACGGCTAAAACACTTAGTTCGTGAATGAGCATCCCTGACGCTAAGAATACTTTACCGAGTAATACACCGACGAGTAAAATAGCGACAGTTCCGACGGCGAAAAACATGTTTTGTTGCATGTTTCTTACGGTCGCTTTTGCCAAGGATTGTGCATAAGGAATCGTTTCTAAATGATCGTTCATGAGGACAATATCTGCTGTTTCCATCGCGACATCTGTTCCGGCAACGCCCATGGCAAAGCCAATATCAGCTAATGCAAGTGCTGGCGCATCATTAATTCCGTCGCCAACCATTGCTACGCGATATCTTTGTTCTTTCAGTTGTTTAACGTAATCGACTTTATCTTTAGGTAACATTTCCGCATGAACTACATCAATGTTCAATTGATCAGCAACTTTTTTCGCTGTATGCTTATTGTCGCCTGTTAACATGATTGTCTTTTTAATACCATTCTTTTTTAGTTGCTCAATGACACGTTTAGCTTCATCTTTTACTTTGTCAGCTATCGCAATTATGCCTTTTACTTGGTCGTTAATGACGACATAAATAGCTGTATTGCCTGCTTTTTCTAATTGAATGGCATCTTTTTTAACGATTGAGTTAATAGCAATCCCATTTGTAGCAAGTAGTTGTTTATTACCAATAATGAGGTGATCATTCTGAATGTGCGCGAGCAAACCATGTCCTTTGATGATTTCAAATGAATGTGGTTCATGGTCGAGTGTTAGTTGTCTCTTTTTTGCTTCTTCGACAATTGTGCGTCCGAGATGATGTTCAGAAATCGTTTCAGCTTCAGCGGCTACTTTAAGTAACTCATGTTTATCCATATTGTACGTTTTAATCGTTGTGACTGATGGTTTTCCTTCTGTCAGTGTGCCTGTTTTATCAAAAACGACGATATCAACTTTTGCCATGTTTTCAATCACTTCGCCACCTTTCATTAAAATGCCGCGACGTGCGCCATTACCAATGCCCGCGACGAGTGAAACAGGGGCAGAAATGATTAGAGCACCAGGACAAGCAATGACGAGAAATGTTAATGTTAGCTCAATGTTCTGTGAGAAAATGAAAATGAGCATCGATAAAATGATAATGCTCGGTGTATAGACGTTAGCGAATCGTTCTAAAAACTTCTGTGTACGTGCTTTCTTTTCTTGTGCTTCTTCAATGAGTTCAATAATTTTTGCAAATGTCGTGTCATCGCCGACTTTTTCGGCTTCCACTTCAATATATCCTTCATCAATAATCGTTCCACTAAACACGTAATCATCTTGCTGTTTATTTGCTGGGACAGACTCTCCCGTAATAGCTGCTTCACTAATAGCTGCACGTCCTGAGATGATTTTTCCGTCGATAGCAATTTTTTCGCCGGATTGAACGGCTATGATGTCACCATTATTTATTTCTTCGATCGGGAGAGTCACTTTGTCACCATTTTTAATAACTGTCGCTTCAAGGGGACTCATATCCATTAACGTTTGTAGTGAGGCACGTGTTTTTTCTAGCGAACGTGCTTCTAGGTAAGAACCGAATAGAAAGAGAAAAGTAACAGCCGCAGCTTCTACATATTCTCCGATGAACAGAGCACCGACGACGGCGATTGTAACGAGGAGTTCAATGCTGAACATGCGCATGCGTGATGATTGAATCGCTGTTTTTGCTGTCGTCGTTCCAGCGATAACTGTAGCAGAGAGAAGCATGATATTTTTTAATGTGGCAAAATCAAATAAATGAGCGATAAATGCTGCTATTAATAACGTAGCAGAGATAATAACGAGATGAATTTTTTTCATATAAATCTTTCCTTTCTTTAAAAGACGTGCGGGCACCAACTAAGATGCCCGTTTAATAAGTCATTAGGCAACTCTTTGGTTAATGACTAGAAAGCCTAACTTTTCAACGATTGCTGCAACGTCATCTGCTTGAATGATTGATTCGTCAAATTGTGCTTTTACTTGACTAGAATTAAATAAAACGCGTGCTTTCTCGATACCTTTCGTTTTGTTCAACGCACCTTCAATGCGTTTCACGCATGATGGGCAGCTTAGTGTTTCTAATCTTAATTGTAAGTTTTTCATGTTTGTTTCCTCCCTTTCTTTATTGCACCCTTAGTATATGATGGGTGGGCGAATCTATCGTTGACGTGCGTCAATATTTATCAAATGTTTTTTGTTATAATGTGTGTAGATGAGGGGGGAGTTAATTGACAGACATGCCAAGAGCAGTTTCGCAATTATGTGTAGCAAAAGTTCCTTTTTTTAATCATTTAGAAGCAGAAGAAATGAAACAAATTGCAAATATAAGTAAGCATCATACGTTTGCTAAAGGAGAAGTTATATACCATGCGCACGATCCGTTAGAATATTTGTATATCGTTCATATTGGCCGCGTGAAAATTTATCAATTGTTTGAATCGGGTAAAGAACAGCTATTACGTTTGTTAGAACCTGGTGAATTTTTTGGAGAGTTAGCCCTCTTTACAGAAAAGAAGTTAGAAACATACGCTGAAGCGTTGGAAAAAACGAATATATGTATGATTCATCGAGATAATATGCAACAATTAATGATAGAGCATCCGACAATTGCGCTTAAAATATTAGAACAATTTAGCAATCGACTAGATGCAGCAGATCGATTAATCGGTGATTTAAGTGTAAAAGATGTAGAAACGCGTATTGCGAATTACTTATTAGAATTGATGCGTAAACAAGCGACTGAAACGATTCATTTGCCGATGACAAAGCGTGATTTAGCGTCACATTTAGGAACGACGCAAGAAACGATTAGCAGGCGAATGACGACAATGCAGGAAAAAGGCATGATTAAGCAAGAAGGGCATAGAAAAGTAATTATTTATGATGCTGAGGCACTGCGAACAATCGCTTTAGACGACTAGGAGGATTGTCGTGAATAAAATACTATTCGTAACAGATTTATATTATGAGGCAAAGGGAAGAAGTTATTACGAAGAAGATTTATATGTAACAGCTGAATTGCGAAAGGACTTTGACTTAGCGATTTGTCATCCGAAAGATATTGAAGCATTTGAAGATGATGTTGATTTAATCGTTTTTCGTAATGCGGGACCAGCGACGAATTTTGCTGAAGCATATGATGCTTTCAGGAAGAGAATTGTTTCTAAGCAGTTAAACACGTATAACTCTTTTAATGGAAAAGGAGATATGAACGGAAAGGAATATTTAATTGAATTAACAGATGAACATTACCCAGTCATTCCGACGATTGATTGTCTGGACAACTTACAAATGCTCGGTGACGTTGAAAAATATATTATCAAACCGAAGGACGGAGCGGATTCTATCGGGATGGAAATCGTTCATAAAGACGAATTATTTACTAAAGTAGATGCGTCTAACGAGCAGACACTTATCCAACCACTTATTAATTTTTCTTATGAAGTTTCTTTTTATTATATTGATCAAGAGTTTCAGTACGCTTTATATGCGCCGGATCCGGATAAAAGATGGGTCATGGAAGTGTATGAACCGACGGCAGAAGATTTAGCGTTTGCTGAGAAGTTACTTGAATGGAATAACCTTCATTGGGGGATTCAGCGGGTAGACGCTTGTCGAAACGAATCGGGAGAACTGTTGTTAGTTGAATTAGAAGATTTGAATCCGTATTTATCTTTATTGGACTTAAATGAAGAGACACGAAATCATTTTATGGAAACGATGAAACAATCGTTGAAAAAAGCGATCCAGGCATAAGAAAAACAGTTGGGACAACATAGGGGATGTTAGCAGGAACAATGAATAGCATATTTCTGAAGCAGTCATCGACTATTCATTGTTCGTGCTTATTAGTATCCTTTTTTATCCCAACTGTTTATTTAATACTTATTCAAATGCTGGTACAGCTGATCCACCTTCGCGTCCTTCTAAGAATTCGCGAACGTCATCACTTGTCATTGCTTCTTTTAACTTCTGGATAAGGTCTGAATCTGCGTTGTCATCACGAGCGACTAATGTGATCGCGAACATGTTATCTTCTTTTTCCGTCACGAGTGCATCGTCAGCTGGTGTTAATTCTAAGTGACTTGCGTGTGTCGGGTTCATAATAACTGCATCAACGTCGTCATATAATCGTGATAATGTAGCGATTCCTGCTTCTTCAAATGAATAGTTGCTTGAGCCATCTTTAATGTCATCAAAGCCATACTCATCTAATCCATCTTCTTCAAACTCAATTAAACCGTGTGATTCTAATAAACGTAATGAACGGTCAATATTTGATGGGTCATTCGCAATGCCAATCGTTATATCATCTGGTAAATCAGCAATATCATCATAATCATTTGCATACAAGCCAAAGTTTGCAAAGTAAATCGCTTGGATATCTTCTAAAGATGAACCTGTATTTTCATTAAATTGTTCCATAAAAGGTACGTGCTGAGAGAACGTTGCATCAACTTCTTCATTCGCTAACGCTTCGTTTGGTTGGATATAATCACTCATCTCAATGAGTTCTAATTCAATACCATCTTCTGCTAATAAGTCTCCAGCAATTTCTACAACATCTGTCATTGGCGATTCAACAGCTGCCACTTTAATCACTTGTTCTTCTACTTCTTCACTCGACTCATCTGATGCTTCTTCTGTTTGTTCTTCCTCACTTGAACCACATGCTGCTAATAGTGCCATAAGTGTAACAATTGTAATCATAAATAACTTTCTCATCTAATCTCAACCTTCCTTTATCTGTTATCAATTTTTTTTGCAAATTGTATTCCTGAAAATTGAATCAGTTGCACGAAAATAATCATAATGATAATCACATAAATCATAATGTCTGATCGGTATTGCATGTAACCGTACCGAATGGCGAAGTCACCAATACCACCACCACCAACGACACCCATAATCGTTGAATAAGAAATAAAGCTGATGGTCGAAGTCGTCATACTTAAGACGAGAGCGGATCTTGATTCGACATATAAAAACTTGAAAATAATATCTTTTACCGATGCCCCCATAGAAACGGCAGCATCAATAATTCCTTTTGGCACATCTAGGAGCGATTGTTCGACGAGACGTGAGTAATGCGCAATCGCAATGACGACCATAGGTAACGTTGCAGCAAGCGTACCAATCGCCGTTCCAATGACGAACCGAGTAAAGGGAATCATAAAGATAACGAGTAATAAAAATGGAAACGACCGAATAATGTTTACTAATAAATTAAGTGTTGAAAAAACGAACTTATTTTCTAGTAATTGACCGTTTCGGCACAAAAATAAAAACGTTCCGACAGGTAATCCAATAAGTAAAGCAGCAATGATTGAACTACCAACCATAATGGCTGTTTCACCAATGGATAACCATATTTCTGCTTGGTATTCTTCGAGTACACTAGGAAAGATGAGACCCACCTCCATCTTTCAGTTGTTCAATAAGTCCAGCTGCACCGCGATTCATTTCCTCAATGCCTGTAGGCTTAATGTCTAAAACATCGAAAACTTTTCCATCATCAATGACAGCGACTCGTTCACATAAACTTTTGATGACGCTCATTTCATGACTGACGATAACGATTGTCATATTAAGCTCTTTGTTTACTCTTTTAAGTAATTTTAATATTTCAATCGTCGTGTGCGGATCAAGTGAAGACGTCGGTTCATCGCATAATAAAACTTTCGGGTCATTGACGATAGCTCTGGCGATGGCGACGCGTTGTTTCTGCCCACCACTTAACTGTGCCGGGTATTGCTGCCTTAAATGTTCCAGCCCAACAAAGCGAAGACTTTCTAAAATCTTCTGCTCGTGTTTAGCACGGGGTACTTTTGCAATTTCAAGTGGTACAGATACGTTGTTATAAACAGTTTTATTTTGAATTAAATAATGGCTTTGAAAAATAACGCCGAGTGATTGTCTCATGAGGCGTAACTGTTTATTCGTCAATGTATGAACG
This sequence comes from Bacillota bacterium, assembly GCA_035301345.1. Classification (GTDB taxonomy): domain Bacteria; phylum Bacillota; class Bacilli; order Bacillales; family Amphibacillaceae; genus CALAMD01. The sequence continues at coordinate 18,746 of DATGUM010000043.1, read as the reverse complement.
CTTTTGCCATCAAAAATGATATCGCCTTCATCTGGCTTATCAAGGGCGTTCATCAATCTTAATAATGTTGACTTCCCAGCACCACTCGTTCCGACGATGCCATAAATGTCTCCTGCCATCACGTGAATGTTCGCTGACTCTATCGCTTTAAAAGAGCCAAAGTTTTTATGAACATTTTGTAAAACTATCATGAACTCACCTATTCTCGTCTGCGAAGTAAAAGAACGACCAATCTATTTAGTTAACCATGGACCAATAACTTTTGAAACTAATGCCTTTATGTACGCTGCGTCAGGCATGTCTTTGAAAATAAAAATGCGAAAATAAATTGGCCCGTATAACATGTCTAACATCATATCTAAATCGACAGATGATTTAATGTCGCCACGTTCAACCGCTAAGCTTAGTATATCTTTTGATTGCGTTCGCCGAGGCTTTAAATACTCTGTATAAAACTTATCTGCAATGTCATCATCTTCTGTCACGATCATCGCAACTGCTCGACCTAAGTTACTGTTAAGTACGTAGGTGAGCTTCTTCATATTGTTGAGAAATCCTTGTTGAAGTGGTTCTTTTGCATTAAAGTCAAATTGAATTTCCATCTGCATTAAATACGCATCTAGCACTAGCTCTTCTTTACTTGTCCACCAGCGATAAATAGTCGTTTTCCCAACAGATGCACGGGCGGCAATTGCTTCGATCGTTAAATCTGTATAGCCATTTAAGTCGATCAAATCAATCGTTGCACGCAATATTTCTTGTTCACTTCTAGGTCCTTTTTTTCTTTCTGTCATACGGGGTCACGTCCTCACATCAACTAGTATAACAATACGTTGCGTATTGTCAATGACTAAACGTGTGAAGAAACTTCCTCCGCCTCATCACGCTTGTCTACGTTCATTAATACGACGCCGGTGATAATGACGAGTAATCCGAACATATTTAAAGTGGACATTTTTTCGTTAAAGACAAATGAACCGACGATTGCAGCACCTGCTGTTCCAAGTCCTGCCCAAATACTATAACTAATACTAAGTGAAATAGTTTTTAGAGCTAGTACGAGTAGAACGAATGAGCAACCGTAAAAAATGATTAAAAGAACACTCGGTACAGCGACTGTAAAGCCTTCCGACAATTTTAAAAAGGCAGAACCAGCCACTTCAAATACGATGGATAAAAGTAAATACATATAACCTCTCATGATGAACACCTCTCTTCATTATAGTCGCATCATAACGATGCCAATAATTAAAACACCAATGCCTAGCGTAGCTTTTTTACTCATCTTCTCTTTGAAAATCATGACACCAGCTACAGCCGTTAATGCTGTTCCGAGCCCACTCCATACGGCGTAGCCAAAACTTAGTGGAATCGATAAAAGAGCTAAAGATAATAAATAAAAGGAAAGGATATACCCGGCGATTATCCCGATAATAGGTAACTTTCCTTTTGCAGTAGCGGCTAACTTTAACATAGTTGAACCGAACACTTCTGAAAAAATAGCACCTAATAAATAGACGACACCCATTTATTCATTCTCCTTTCCGAGTTTTTCACACATATTTAAAATAAGTCGCTCCGTTTGCTTATCCAAGGAGTTGCTCGGATCAAATAAAATGTAGAACCATAAACCGTCACAAATGAGCTGTAACTTTAAATTCTCTTCGCGATTGCCACTATCATTTGCAAACTTCTCATCCCATCTTTCTGACGTTTCCTCCCATAGTTTAAAACTACGATCATCTTCTAAAGAAGAAATAAAAACGGCTGGCAGTAGTGCCGTATCTGGACCTTTAAAGAAATCTAATATGGCGTACGCATATGCACGTGTAAATACAGAAGACCCTGTAAATGTATTTATATAATGATTTAACAAACGTTCAAACTTCTCAATAGCTAGCACATTCATTTGAAAAATGAGGTTACTTTTATTATTAAAATGATAAAGCACCCCACCCTTTGTTATATCTGATTGTTTCGCTAAATAATCAATCGTTAACTTTTGAATTCCTTCTTTATAAATAATATTAGCTGTATTAATGAGTAACTCTTCTTTTTTATCGATTGAAAAACCCTCCTTAGAAAATACTATACTGAACGGTCAGTACAGTTAATAGTTTAAGGGAATTTTAAAAAAGATACAAGGAGAACGCTTTTACACGCACCTTTTAATAATCTGTCTTTGATATTCATTCGTGTTTGCAGGTATAATGTTCTATATGTTACTTGTAATAGGGGGCGAGTATATTGTCGAAAAAACAAATAAATGTCGTTGGGGCAGTTATCGTTAAAGAAGGTAAGATCTTATGTGCTCAACGAAGTGGGGAAGGGACACTTCCTTATTTATGGGAGTTTCCTGGTGGTAAGATTGAAAAAAATGAAACGAAAGAAGAAGCGCTTGTTCGTGAAATAAATGAAGAAATGAATTGTACAATTTCTGTTGGAAATAAAATTACGACAACTACATATGAGTACCCGTTTGGGATTGTTCAATTAACGACGTTTTATTGCACATTAGAAAATGGCGATCCGAAGTTATTAGAACATGAAGCGGCAGAGTGGGTGGAACCAAAGGAATTACATACATATGATTGGGCCCCTGCTGACATACCGGCGATAGAAATGATTCAAGAAAGCATGGTTAAATAATATGGAGCAATTTACAAATGCTCTACAAACGTCGTTACATAAAAGCTTTATTGATCGCACAGCTTTTGGTACGGAAAGGTATAAAGCGCAAATGATTTTAAATGATGAACGTAGTAATCGTGATGTTCTTTCCGTCATTCTAGAAGAACTCACTTATTGTCAGTCATTTATTTTTTCAGTAGCTTTTATTACTGAAAGTGGCCTAGCGACTTTAAAGTCAGCTTTACATGATTTGAATCGTCGTGGTATTTCGGGGAAAATTCTAACGTCGACGTTTTTACACTTTAATCAACCAAAAGTGTTTAAGGAATTATTAAAGTTAACAAATGTGGAAGTGCGCCTTACAGATGTTGAGGGCTTTCATTCAAAAGGGTATATTTTTGATTATGGAGAATATAGCTCATTTATTGTCGGAAGCTCGAATTTAACGGCACAAGCATTAAAAGTGAATTATGAATGGAATATACATTTAACATCTCATGAAAATGGTGCAATTATTAATCATTTTTATGACCAGTTTTCAAGAGTGTGGGATGAGGCGAGTGTATTAACAGATGATTGGATTAAATCGTATGAAATGATCCATTCGCCAGATGAGTGGGATCATGCAAAAAATATCTTTGAACTTCCTAATCATTATGAAACGAATGCTGTTAAAGAAGCTTTAGAGATTCACCCGAATAAAATGCAAACAGTTGCTCTTGAACAGATTCAAGCAGTACGTGATGAAGGAAATAACAAAGGGTTAGTCGTCTCAGCAACTGGTACAGGAAAGACGTATTTATCTGCTTTCGACGTTCGTAGATATCGACCGAAACGAATGCTATTCATCGTCCATCGTGAACAAATATTATTACAAGCAAGGGCTGATTTCAAACGTGTTCTAGGAGGTATCCCAACAGACTTTGGACTTTTATCAGGATCGTCTAAAGATCTAGATGCGAAATATTTATTTACGACGATACAAACACTTTCTCGAGAAGATGTCCTACATTCTTTTAATCCTGATGACTTTGAATATATACTTATTGACGAAGTCCATAAGGCTGGGGCACCATCTTATTTAAAAGTTATTGAATATTTTGAACCGAAGTTTTTACTCGGTATGACGGCAACACCGGAAAGAACGGACGACTTCAATATATATGAATTATTTGATTACAATATCGCTTATGAAATAAGGTTACAAGAAGCATTGGAAGAAGATATGCTATGTCCGTTTCATTACTTTGGTGTGACTGACTTTGAGTATGAAGGAGAACTTATTGATGAGTATACGCTCATTCCACAGCTCGTGACAGAAGAGCGTGTGCAACATATTATCGATAAAATAAACTATTACGGATACGCTGGTGAGCGATTAACAGGATTAATTTTTTGCAGTCGTAAAGAGGAAGCAGAGAAGTTATCGGACGCTTTTAATGAACGTGGATTTAGAACGCTAGCTTTAACAGGTGACGATAAGCAAGAGGAACGATTAGAAGCGATTGAACAATTGGAAAATGGTTTGTTAGACTACATTATTACCGTTGATATTTTCAATGAAGGTGTAGACATTCCGAGAGTTAATCAAGTCGTCATGCTTAGACAAACTCAATCAAGTATTATTTTTATTCAACAATTAGGTAGAGGGCTAAGAAAGCATGAATCTAAAGATTTTGTTACAATTATCGATTTCATTGGAAATTATAAAAACAACTATTTAATTCCGATCGCTTTGTCAGGAGACCATTCACAAAATAAAGATAATATTCGTCGCCGAACGTTAGAAACAGACTATATTAAAGGTGTTTCTACGATAAATTTTGAGCAGATAGCGAAAGAGAAGATATTTGAGTCAATTAACACGAATAATTTAACGACACTTAAAATATTGCGTGATGCTTACAATGCGCTTAAAAATAGAATTGGCCGTATGCCTTTATTAGAAGACTTTATCGTGCACCATTCTGTAGATCCACTTGTTATTGTTCAGAAGTATAATAATTATTATTCTTTTTTATTAAAAATGAAAGAAGACTTACCATTATTACGCGACGCTGAACAGCAAGCACTTAATATGTTTTCTTTAGAAGTGTTGAACGGGAAAAGAATGCATGAAATCGTGCTTTTAGATCAATTGTTAAAAAATAAAAAGATACATTTGTCTCATTATAAAAAGTGTTTGCAACAGATGAATTGCATAGTAGATGATAATGTTTTAAACTCTGTTCAAAGAATATTTGACTTAAGATTTTTTACGGAAGCAAATCGAAAAAAGTACGGTAACGAGCCAATTATTGTTAAAAATGAACAAAATGAATTTCATTTCTCTGAGCATATACAAGAAAGTTTGCGAACAAATGCCCTTTTCAAAGAAATGATGGAAGATATTGTTCGAACTGCTATGAGACGGAGTGAACGTTATTTACCAAACAAACCTTTCACTTTGTACAAAAAATACACGAGAAAAGATGCGTGTCGTTTATTAAATTGGCAAGATGATGAAAGTTCGACGTTATATGGATATAAAACAAAATATCAGACGTGTCCCGTGTTTGTCACTTATCATAAAGATGATGATATTTCACCTAGCGTTGATTACGGAGATGAGTTTTTAAGTCCAGATGTATTTAAGTGGTATACGAGAGGGAACAGAACATTAAAATCAAAAGAAGTGCAAACGATTATTCAGGCACGTGAGAATGATATTGACCTTCATTTATTCGTTAAAAAGGATGATGATGAAGGTACAGGATTCTATTATTTAGGGGAAATGGAGCCCATAAAGAAGACAGTAGAAGAAACAATAATGAAAGACAAAAATAATAAAGATATTCCTGTTGTCACAATGCATATGGATATGTATGAGCCACTTAATTCGAAATTACATCATTATTTATTAGAAAAAATAGTCTAAATGAAATCACCCAACTACTTCTATTCGAAATAGCTGGGTGATTATCTATTATTCCAGTCGTTTAGTTGTTTTCGGTATTTTAAATGAGATTGTCGTTCCTTTCCCGTCCTCACTTTCAATGTGTAAACCTTTACCAAAGGCACGTTTTAGGCGTAAGTTCGTATTATATACCCCGACGCCAGAGTCGCCAACTCTTTCTTCATTTTGGATGCTTTTTAAGATATGTTTCGGCATGCCTTTTCCATTATCTGCGACGACTACTTCAATGCATTTATCACGGTCGATAACTTTAAGTGTGACTGTTCCGCCTGTCGCAATGGATGTAATGCCATGTAAGACCGCATTTTCGACAAGTGGTTGAATCGTAATTGGTGGTATGTTCGCATCTGGTATGTCGTCTATTTCTTTAATGACTTTAAGTCTGTCGCCAAAGCGAACTTGCTCAATATATAAGTATGAATCTACTAATTTTAGTTCTTCTTTTAAATCAACGTATCGTTTCATGTCTTTAAATTGAAATTTACTTCTAAGGACGTCACTAAATGCGCCTAATAATTCTTGCATATGATGAATGTCAATTTCTGAAAGAGCCATAATTGAATTAATAACATTGAATATGAAATGTGGCTGAATTTGTGCTTGTAAAAATGCTGTTTCTAAATAGATGCTTTCTCGAGCTGCATGTCTTACGTCGGCAAGTGCTTGAACGCGCGCTTTTAGTTCTACAGTGTCTATTGGTTTTGTGACGTAATCATTTGCTCCGACATCAAAGCCATGTTTAATATCGTTAATTCGGTCGCGTGACGTAATTAATAAAATAGGTAGTTCTGACATTGTGAAGCGGCTACGAACTCGTTTCGTCAACTCGAACCCTGACATATGAGGCATCATGACGTCAGAAATAATTAAGTCATAGTCATCTTTCGCAAGCAGCTGCAATGCTTCTTTTCCAGAAAGGGCTGTCGCAATGTCATATGGTTCATTTAAAAGGACAGATTCAATCACGTGTAAATTTATCGGGTCATCATCAATGACGATGATTTTCGATGTTCTTTCGTGTGTAAGTGTTCCCTTTAACGTTTGTTCAGTAGGCTGTAATATATGCTCATCACGGTGTACGTCTCGCATAATTGCGTCTCTTTCTAAGTTACTAATGAGTGGCTTACTCTCTGTTATTGTCGATTCATTAGCAAGTGGTATGGAGAAAGTAAATGTTGTTCCTTTGTTAACGGTAGACTCAACGTCCATTTCTCCAGACATATGTTCAATCAATTGTTTAGCAATGTACAAGCCTAAGCCAAGGCCACCAGCGTCACTTACTTGATAAGGAACTTCACCTTGACGATACGGGGTGAATAATTCATTTATGACGGACTTATCAATACCAACACCTGTATCAATAACATGAATGTGAGCGCTATTCCCATCTTCATATGCCTCAATAGTAATTGATCCTCGTTCTGTGAATTTCACAGCGTTATGAATCAAGTTGTATAAAATTTGTGTTAAACGATTTTCATCCACAAGTACGTACGGGAAATCATCAGAGACTTTATTAATAATTGTTACGTCTTTACCTTCTAATAAATAAGCATTCATATGAATCGTTCCTTCAACGACGCCTGGAAGCGATGTTTCCTCGATGAACAGCTTTGGCTTTCTGTTATCAAGCATCGACAATTCTAATAAATCATTCACTAACATCGACATACGTCTACTAACTGAAAGAACCATTTCTAAGTCTGTTTTGCTTTCTTCATGTAGTTGGTGTTCTTCACGATTAAGAACGGCGCTCGACATATTTAAAATACTGTGGAGCGGATTCTTAAGTTCATGTGAAATATTTGCTAGAAATAAATCTTTTTCTTTGTCTGCTTTTGCGAGACGCTTTGCTTGTTGTTCACTTTTTACGTTCATATCATAATAGTGCTTAAACCAAACAGTTGAGAAACAGATAACAGCAATGACTAAGTCAAATGGATAGTAAATGACTTTAGTTCCTTGCGAGAGTGCATAACTGTACCAAACGAGATGATTAATAATTGCAACTGATGCTAAAACAAGTCCGATATGTTTTCTAAAGTGGGACTTCACGTGAATTAATCCGATCGTTGCAAGGAGCATCGTTAATAAGAGGACGCCCATCGTAATCCCGTCAGCAGATACTAAATCTTCCATTGGCGTAATGATGCTCCAGCCAATTAAACCAAGCAGTATAATAGTATGTGTTGGAACAATCCATCGATGAATTTTTTCGATATTCGTTCGTAACGCTTGGATGACTGATAAGGATAATACGAATAAAGTAATCATTGATAATTTATAAGAAAAAACGTAATCCATATTAATAAATTGCATGATTATTTTTTCATCACCTGCGTTTAAGCTCATCATAGAGAGCATATGTAAACCGAGTGAGAAGAAAATAATTTCTGTGTTACGAATACCGACAAAATAAATGACGAGCGCCAGAATGGCAGTGAAAGTGAATATCGTACTAGCAAATATTTGTAAAATACTTGATAAAAACGTCGCAGATTCAATACTTTCTTCACTACCAAAATAAACAGAACGAATGATTCCACCAGATCGTGGGTCTGTATAGTTTGAAGCTTGAACAAAAACATCAATGATTCCGTCCTCATCCGGGTGCATAGAAGACGTGTTATACGGTTTATTAAACGCTGTATAAGTGTTTTTGTCATCACTTACTACACCTGATTTTCCGATAGATTTTCCGTTGACGATAACGTTGGACGCACTTCTAATACTGTACATGCGCATACTGTAAGAAGTTGATATATCAGGGTTTACATGAATACGTAAATGGTATGTTCCGTAACCGTAAATCGTTTCACCGTCAAACCCATCTGCCCAACGTCCTGGGGCGTGTACTAACTGACGATCATCATTTTTGTTTTCTGGTAGTTCGTCAATGAGCTTATTTGGGTAAAATGCCCAATCCCCAACTAATTGTAGTTGATCGTTCGACGGTTCATAATCTGTTAAAAAGACTTCACCATTTTCTACGCTCACTTCATTGGAGTGGCTAAAATATTCCAGCCACGCATAACGGAGACCGAATAAAACGATCGCAAAAGCAATAACAATGAATATGTATGTTTTATTTATTTTTTTATTTGTCATTGACGTCACCTGCAACTGTTTTTTGAATTTTAAAAGAGTTGCATTAATTTTATACGAGTGTTGTACTTCTGTCTATGCGTCACGAATAGTTTTATCCGAAATAATCATCGTTTCAATGGGCGAGTATTAATGACTATTAATGTTCGTCATTTATTAAGAAAAGGTCGTAAAAACAAGTCTTTTCATTCATGAATGATGAAGCGTTGTTGGATATAATTGTGTTGAAAGAGCTTTAATCATGAAAGTAGGCGAATACAAGGGGTGTTTCACTGTGAAGAAAACGTATAAACAATTGAACATTAAACGAGGAGATCCTCATGTGATTGCAGTAGCGACAGAACAAAAGCAAGTAAGTGTTAAAACAGCGGGACATTGGTTTGCCGTATGTTTATTTCTTGGATTTGGTGCGTTTTTACTGTTCTTTTCAGCTTACTTAGGGTGGGTTGGCATCAATGGATTATTGACTGATGAGCGAACAGGCGGGAATCTTTTTATGTACTTATTTATTTTAATTGCATTAGTGCCGCCGTTTGCAATCGGTGGATTCTTTTTTCTTGCGATGGGCTTTTATGGACTGAAAGACAAGCCAGATTGGTCGATTGGCTTGCTCAAAGACTACATGATTTATCGTGTTTATAATGAAGATGAAAGTAAGTACATATCGGGAAAATTCCTTTTAACATCTATTCATCAAGTAGTTATTTTAAATACGCAATATCGAAACTTTGTTACGGTAAAAACGAGAGCTTATGATAAGATGTATCACCGCGTAAGTGTGCATATTCAGTATGACGATAACGGTAAGAATGAGTATTTGCACCTTGTAAATCCAGATGGTTATGAGTCATTAGATACAATTGTTTCATATTTACAACGTGAGGAAGGCGTATCTATTTATTATAGCTACGCACCGCGGGAAGAAAATAATTACGAATCTTCGGAGCCAAAAGAACTTGTGACATGCGCTGAAAGAGAGCGGATAACGTTCAATGGGCAGTTGAAAAGTTATGAAGGGGAGTCACAATCAAAGGAAACGAGCATGATCGAAGGACTCGCTTCTACTCGCAAACATATAAAGGAAAAGTTAAGTGAAAAGGACGATTAGATGGACGGGCTATCATGTGCTCAATAAATGATGAAGCACGTTCTTTTGAAAAAAGTCTTTCTTAGAGTAAAATATAAGTATCTTATTGTAGGAGGGTGTTTTTAAGTGGAGTGGAAAGAGATTACGACATTAGAAGAATGGCATGACATTTTAGAAAAGTCAGCAGAGAAAGATCAAATAATTTTAAAACATAGTACAACTTGTCCAGTGAGCTTTAATGCGCTTGATGAGTATAATGACTATTTAGGTGATAAGCCAAATGCAGATGTAGATTACACATTGGTGAAAGTCCGTGAATCACGTCCTGTATCTAATCAAATTGAAGAAGACTTAAGCTTAAAGCATGAGTCTCCACAAATTATTTACATTAAAAATAAAGAAAGATATTGGTCAGCGACGCATTGGGCAGTTACGAAAGCTCATATGACGGCAGTTGTTGATTAATGACGAGAAAGCGATCTGAATGATGCAGATCGCTTTTATTTATTTCGGTCTTCATTTTTAACCGTTGAAATGGTTACATGTTCTCCACATGTGGAACGAATGACGCGTCTTGCGAGTGCGGGAGTTCTGGCAATCACGCTTTTCTTTCGGATTGTTCCTTCATCAGAGAAAGTAACGATAAATCGTTTAGCTCCACATTGCATAGTCATCACCTTGTTTCTATCGTTTATAAAATAAATTATAATGCATCGTTGCGCTTTTTGTGAAGGAAAAGTATGTTCAATGATAGATATTGATAGAAATACAACATGTGTAATGGTACGATGAGAGCATATATTGATATTATTAAAAGTAGGCATTGTAAAAGGATTTGTTATTATGGTAACGATTATACTAGTTTCATTAATTATTGGTTTTCTATCAGCATTTGTTGGGAGTCTCGTCGGACTTGGTGGAGGAATCATTTTTGTTCCTGCAATGCTGTTTTTATATGATAACTTTTCCCTGTTTTCATGGGCAAACCCGCAAGCGATTGTTGGTATTTCACTCGTAACGATGATTTTCACTGGACTATCATCAACGATTACGTATTATCGCCAACGCTGGGTTGACTTAAGAATGGGAACAATCTTCTTAGTCGCGAGTATTCCGGGAAGTATTATCGGTTCGTGGTTAAATGGGCGCATCGATACAGATGATTTCTCATTATATTTCGGTATTTTGATGGTCATTGTTTTCGTAGCGATGCTCATTGACCGTGAAAAATTACTTAAAAATAAGCGACTAGAAATAACAGAAAATACGCGTACATATCGTGTGCACGGTGTGACACATCAATATAATATTACGTTTCCAACGGCGTTTATTTTAGCGTTCTTTGTTGGGTTCTTATCAGGACTATTCGGTATTGGTGGCGGAACGATTAGTGTTCCAGCGATGATTTTATTCTTCGGTACGCCGATTCAAATTGCTGTTGCAACATCAATGTTTATTATCTTCTTTATTAGTATTATGAGTGCAGCAACACACGTCATTATGGGACATATCGTTTGGAAATATGTTATATTTTTCGTTATTGGATCATATATTGGCGGGTCTGTTGGAGCGCGGGCGAGTAATTTATTTAAAGGTCGAACGCTTGAATGGCTGCTAAGAATAATTATCGTCATCGTCGCAGTACGACTCGTTTTAGAAAGTACTATTTGGTAAATTGAATCACGTTTATCTTTCGAGATAGACGTGATTTTTTTAATGAGATAAATGAATGGATAGATAGCACATATGTAGAAATCACGATAGTTGACATAAAAGAATGACTCATGATAATATATAATTATCTCGAATTAGTAATAATTGAATTAATTATATATATGAAAAAAGAGGAGTGGAATAGATGAATGAATTAAAAGGAATTCACCACGTTACTGCGATTACGAGTAGTGCAGAGGAGAATTATAATTTTTTCACGCATACATTAGGGATGAGACTTGTGAAAAAGACCGTTAACCAAGATGACATTCAAACGTATCATTTATTTTTTGCTGATGATGAAGGGAACCCAGGAACGGATATGACGTTCTTTGATTTTCCCGGTATTCCAAAAGGAAGTCACGGAACGAATGAAATTTATAAAACAGGATTTCGTGTGCCTTCAGATGAAGCTTTAGCATATTGGGTGAAGCGTTTTGATAAGTATGATGTTCAACATGGTGGGATTGAAACACTTTTCGGTAAACAAATCATCCAGTTCACAGACTTTGACGATCAACAATATATGCTCGTATCTGATGAAAAAAATGAAGGAGTAGCATCAGGGAAACCGTGGCAAGATGGGCCTGTACCGTTAGAGTTCGCAATTACTGGACTTGGACCTTCGTATATTCGTATGGCCGAATTTGATTACTTTAAAGAAGTGCTAGAAAAAGTGCTTCTCTTCCGTGAAGTAGCAAATGAAGGGGATTTACATTTATTTGAAGTTGGCGAAGGTGGAAACGGCGCTCAACTAATCGTTGAACATAACACAGATTTACCAAACGGTATGCAAGGGTTCGGAACGGTTCACCATATGGCATTTCGTGTTGAAGATCGTGCAGCGTTAGATGCTTGGCAAAAGCAGTTGGAAACATTTAACTTCCAAACGTCAGGATTTGTTGACCGTTTCTTCTTCAAGTCATTGTACGCACGTGTAGCTCCAGGTATTTTATTTGAGTGGGCAACTGATGGGCCAGGATTTATGGGAGATGAGCCGTATGAAACGCTAGGTGAGAAATTATCGTTGCCACCATTTTTAGAAAATAAACGAGAGCAAATTGAAGCGGATGTTCGACCAATTGATACAGTTCGTAGTACGAAAACGTTCGAAAAAGAATATTTATAAGAAGGTGTGATGGATGATGAAACATATTTATAATGAAGGTAGCGGACAGACGAAAGATGTATTGCTTTTACTACACGGAACAGGGGGAACGGAGCAGGATTTATTACCATTAGCGAAAATGGTTAATCCAGATGCGCACGTTTTGTCTGTTAGAGGTGATGTTGAAGAGAATGGTATGCCACGTTTCTTTAAACGTTTGGCAGAAGGCGTTTTTGATGAAGAAGATTTAATTAAGCGGACGGAAGACTTGAGAAAATTTATTGATGAGTCTGCTGAGAAGTATGGCTTCGACCGCGATCACGTGATTGCGATCGGTTATTCTAATGGTGCAAATATTGCAGCAAGTCTACTTTTCCATTATGAAAATGTGCTAAAAGGTGCGATTTTACACCACCCAATGGTGCCACGTCGGGGGATTGAGTTACCAGATTTATCGAATGTCGATACATTTATTGCAGCGGGCGTTAACGACCCACTTTGTACAAAAGAGGAGTCTGAAGACTTAGAAGCTTTATTAAAAGGAGCAGGTGCTTCGGTAGAGACACACTGGGAAAGTAACGGACACCAATTAACCCGTACAGAAGTAGAAGCGGCGAAAGTATGGTATGAAAAAACGTTTTAATCATAAAAAAAGCGAGTCAATCAGTCGGATGAAGTGCAATACTTAACCGACGATTCACTCGCTTTTTCTTTTCATTTAGTTCGTTGCTGAGTAGTTATCAAAGTACCCTTGGATGAAGACGATAGGTGTACCTTTATCACCACTACCAGATGTTAAGTCAGAAAGTGACCCAATTAAATCTGTGAGCTGTCTCGGAGTTGTTCCTTGAGCGGCATCAGAATCTTGTGTATTTTCTTTCTGGTCATTCATAAAATCACGAATTGCCTGTTGTAATTCTTCACCTTTTAAATGGGCGAAGTTGTTATCAGCTAAATACTTCAGTTTAATTTCACTCGGCGTACCTATTAAACCGAGTGTGAAAGCTGGGGAAACGACAGGATCTGCTAATTCCCAAATCCGGCCGACAGGATCTTTGAATGCTCCGTCACCGTAGACCATCACTTCAATTGTTTTACCTGTTTTTTCCTTCATAATCGCTTGAATATTATCAACGATTGGTTGGCAATTACGTGGGAAAAGCTTCACGCTGTCATCAGTCGCTTTATTTGAACCGAGCAGTCCGTACTCTTTATTAAATCCACTATTATCAATAGGTTCAGTTAACAATGCGTCTAAATTATAGACGTTTTCCGCACCATTTTCTCTTAAAATACGAAGGGTTCTTTCGCGTGAATGAACGTCACATGTAATAATGTTCTTCGTATAGTCTAAAATTGTTTTCGGATCGTTTGATAAAACAATTTCACAATCGATCCCATATTCTTCAACGAGTGAACGGTAGTAAGAAATGTAGTCGACACCTGTAAAAGGGTGGACAGAATGACCGAAGTGCTCTCTGAATTGTTCCTCAGTTAATACGTCACTCCACGGGTTAATCCCTTTATCCTCCATCGTATCAATATCAATTAAATGATTACCAACTTCATCTGACGGATAGCTTAACATAATAACGACTTTTTCAGCGCTCTTCGCAATGCTTTGTAGTACAGTAGAAAAACGGTTTCTACTTAGGATTGGGAAAACGACGCCAATCGTTGTCTTTCCGAATTTATTATGAATATCCTTTGCCATTTGATCGATCGTAGCAAAGTTGCCTTGCGCCCGTGCAACGATTGATTCTGTAATGGAAATAATGTCGCGATCTTGGATAGTAAAACCTTCATATTCAGCAGCCTTTAGTATGCTGTCTACGACGATGTGTTCGATGTTGTCACCACTATGGATCATAGGACAACGTATACCTCGAGAAACAGTTCCGACTAATCTTGACAAATCCTTCACTCCTCAGTCAATCATTCATTTCACATATTCGTTTTTAAACGTGAGAAAAGATGACGTACGAATGACGCCATCAAAATAAAATGAACGCTCTTAATAAATTTTCTTACTTGTAATATACAACATATTAATGATATAAGTAAAGTTAATGGATAAGAAAGAGCGTATATTTAGTTGTTTCATCATGATTTTGTTCATGTTTTAGTGAAAAAAATAAAGTGTATATAAAGGAAGTGTCCGATGAAACTCTCATTTATAAAAGCGAGTCCGTCGAAAAATATGACCGCATTTATTACTAATAAAGTTGCTAAAGAAGATTACGTACGTGTCGCGAATTACTTAATGACAGATGAATATGTAAGTGCTGAACAAGTCGGCTTTTTAGTCGAGCCGAATAGTCAAGATGCGATTTTACGTCTAGAGATGTCTGGTGGAGAATTTTGTGGGAATGGTTTGTTATCAGCTGCTGCGTATTGTTCATATGAGCAGTTGACACCGGAAACATCCTTTTATTTAGAAATATCAGGGGTTGATCATTTGTTGCGCTGTGAAGTAGAATGCCGTGACGATGGCTCATACGTGGCAAAAGGTGAAATGCCGAAAGACTACATCCTTGAGTCATTAACAATTAATTTTAATGGCGAAGAAATTGTCGGAACAGTCGTGAAACTATCAGGAATATCTCATTTTATAACGGACTATACATTAAATGAAGAATCATATGATTCGCTTCTCGACCTTATTTTAGAGAAGATAGATGACAAAGCTGTTGGAATTATTCCTTATGACCAAAAAGGACATAATCAATTTTCAATGAAACCATTCGTCTGGGTGAAGGAGTCAGGAACGAAGGTGTTTGAGCGGTCATGTGGGTCTGGCAGTTATGCGTTAGCTTTACTCATGAAAGAAGCAAAAAATCTTTCAACATTGCACATTGAACAACCTGGTGGGATAGTGACGACGGAAATTGGTGAAAAAAATTCAATTGCAACGTCTGTGTTCTTTCCGTGTGAAGGAACAATTACTATTTTACCGACGTGATTGATATCACTTAGAAAATGAGTGAACTATGTTATAATGCAAGTAGTATAAAGAATGGTTTTAATAAGAAAGGTGGAAAAAAGTTGTTAACGAAAGAAGAAGTAATAGAAATATTAAATCCGATAAATGATCCATTTTTACATAGAACGTTCGAGGAAACGGATGCGATTGTAGAAATTAAAATAATTGAAACTAAAAAGCACGTCAGTGTTAAGTTAGCTATTGGGAAGACGCAAACAGCAGAACAAATGCAACTACAACAAGAAATTGTTGGTGTATTAAAGAAACACGGGGCTGTAACAGTTGGTCTTCGTTTTGAGCAATTGCCTGCAGAAACGATTCAAAAGTTCCAACCAGAAGTTGGGGCAGAAGATGCGCCAGCAGGTCCGTCAATTTTAGAAGGAGAAAATAAACCTCACTTTATTGCAGTAGCGAGTGGTAAGGGGGGCGTTGGTAAGTCAACAGTAACTGTTAACTTAGCGATTGCTTTAGCTCGTCTCGGTAAAAAAGTTGGGATTATTGACGCTGATATTTATGGTTTCAGTGTGCCAGACATGATGGGGATTGAAGAGAAGCCAGCTGTGCGTGCGAAACGCATTATCCCGGTTGAGCGTTTCGGTGTTAAGGTTATTTCTATGGGCTTCTTCGTAGAGGATAACTCACCGATTATTTGGCGTGGGCCAATGCTCGGAAAGATGTTAACGAGTTTCTTCAAGGAAGTTGACTGGGGCGAACTTGATTACTTACTGCTTGACTTACCACCAGGAACAGGTGACATTGCGATGGACGTTCATGAGTTGTTGCCGCAGTGTAGTGAGATTATCGTTACGACGCCACACCCAACGGCAGCATTCGTTGCAGCACGTGCGGGACAAATGGCAATTAAAACAGAGCACGATATTTTAGGTGTTATTGAAAACATGTCTTACTTTGAAAGTGAATTAACAGGCGAGAAAGAGTACGTCTTCGGCCGTGGTGGTGGAAATAAGTTAGCGGAAGTATTAGATACTGAAGTTTTAGGAAACTTACCATTAGCACAACCATATGAAGAGGAAGATATTTTCGCGCCGAGTATTTACCAAGAAGAACACCCAATCGGTAAAGTATATAAAGAAATCATCGAAAAAGTTGTCGAGAAGATCGATGCGAAAGTTGAAAAAGAATAATTTCATTTTCATGAAGGTAAAAGCTGGAACATGACATGTTTCAGCTTTTTACATTTGTGGCTAAAAAAGAACATCATTAAGAGTAAAGGAAGATAAAGTTTATAATTAAAGGCAAAATTGACCGTTTCATGTTAAAATAACGACTGAGATATTTACGGAACAATTAGCATGTCTTGTCGTAGGAGGAAAAATATTTGAATAGTCGAAAGTTAGTCGGGCTTTTCTTTAAAACATTATTTCTTGGAGCATTTGTTAGTTTAGTAGCTAGCTTTTTTGTGAATGCTCACATTTACTCTGAAAATTTACAACCATTTGATGCCGTCGGACTCATCGGTTTATTTTTATGGTATACAGTTTACGGTATGCTCTATAGTATTGTTAGTCAGGCAGGTTTTTTCGCCTATTTATTTATACATAGGTTCGGTTTAGGGCTTTTCCGTAATTTTTGGCCAACGGTGCAAATCGGTTTAATCGCTTTTGTTATTTTTGACCTTATTTATTTCCCGTATAAAGCAACGCAAGGAGAAGTCGCCCTGTATTGGTGGATTTTAATGTCCTTTTCACTTCTCGGGGTTGGTATAATCGTTGCAACAATCAAAGCAAAGCAAACACATCCCCGAGCATTTGTACCAGCGCTCTTTTTAATGGTCGTTATGACAGCTATTGAGTGGGTGCCAGGTTTACAAACAGAAGGAACTGATTACGCGACGTTAATGATCTTTACTTTAGTAGCGTGTAACGCGTATCAATTACTCGTCTTACATAAGCTGTCGGGTAGTAAGGCTCGTGAAGAATTGAATAATAGTAAGCAAAAGCACCATCATCCGAAGAAGAAGGGTAATAAAAAAAGAAAGCGACCGAAGAAAGCATAAAGTGTAGCAAACGAACGTTTCAGTAACGAAACGTTCGTTTTTTTATGGGTAACTTTAAATGTATACTGTATTTAATTGATTAAATATGTAACCCGTTACATGTTTATTAAGAGAGTGTGTGGGAATAATAAGTAACGTGAAAGCATTTAGCGTGTGTAACCGGTTAAATCATGTTAAGATACTTTTCGGGTATATATTTATTTGTTTTTAAAAGTATTGTCATAGAAAGAAAGTCAAGAGGTGGAGTGCTATGCTAGGTTTATTAATTAATGAACGCGAACAAGATGAGATGGTATATGTTTTAAAAAGAGAGTTAGAAGAAATGTTAATGGATTTAGATGATCACCGGATTGATCAATCTGTTAAAAAATCAATGATTAAAAGATATCAAGTGATTTTTAATCTCTTCCAACGTGTAGCAAGTGAACAAGAATGTATGCAATACATGTTAAAAGAGTCATACGTAAAATAATTTAATTCAGCATTGTTACGCTGTTTAACAGAGTTTCTTTTAATTATTTGAAATAAGTTTAAGGTTCGCCTTGTCGACAGATGATTTATATGGTATATTTATTTCTGTTCTCGTTTAGGAGGTGTTTCTAAAACGATTTAAAAATATTGTTTGACTTCCTGAGTGAGAGATGTTATATTTAAAAAGTCGCCAAATTGATGCGACACACATTTGCTCTTTGAAAACTGAATAAACAACCAAGTATGTCAAGAAAAGAACATCCCATGTTCATTTCTTTTTACAAATTGTAACAAAGCTAAGCAACAAACTTTTTCTATGATGGAGAGTTTGATCTTGGCTCAGGACGAACGCTGGCGGCATGCCTAATACATGCAAGTCGTGCGCGGGAAGCAGAACAGATTCCTTCGGGATGACGATCTGTGGAACGAGCGGCGGATGGGTGAGTAACACGTGGGCAACCTGCCTGTAAGATCGGGATAACTCGTGGAAACATGAACTAATACCGGATAAAGCAGTTAACCTCCTGGTTAACTGATGAAAGATGGCTCCGGCTATCACTTACAGATGGGCCCGTGGCGCATTAGCTAGTTGGTGGGATAAAAGCTTACCAAGGCAACGATGCGTAGCCGACCTGAGAGGGTGATCGGCCACACTGGGACTGAGACACGGCCCAG
>DATGUM010000042.1:0-17952 GCA_035301345.1 Bacillota bacterium | reverse complement strand
ATCATGTCGGTTCTAGGGATTTTCGGATACGTGTAATGAAATAGGTTACCACCTATCTCATTACCTTCCCACTGGCGTCTTCGTATAGGTCTTTCACTTGAGCTGTTGAAAGCTTTGCGTGTTTCTTTTAGTCGTTTTTTTTCTGTCTACGTATATTTCACCTGCTCATTTAAATAAATACGTCAACGTGAGACTTTTTAAACCTAAGTTTAATAATTAGTAGCCTCTTAAACCTTTTAAGGCATAAACAACGGATTGACGAACCGTTTGGTTCAGATATGAAATGTTATCACGCGTTGATTCAGTCACTTGTTTAGAAAGTCGTTCTACAAAGTGTTTAGGTGGCTTCTCTTGGGCGTTATCTAGATGACTGATCGTTAATCTCCCTGTAATGTTTGGATATCTTTTCCGTCCATTAATGCAACCATAACGTTACTAAACTTAGTAATGCCTTCTTTACACCAGCTTCGGCCATTCTTAAGTCGTTTCGCAAAAACACTCATCGTTCCTTCGGCACTACCCATCGGGCGAATGATCTTGCGGGCACTTGACTGTTTCGCAGTGACCGATAAAAAATGGTCATGTTTACCTTTTTAATGATAAACATGACCTGGTTCTTTCGTTTATTACACTTGTGGTCCTTCGACACGTTTTTTCTTTCTAAAGTCTAAAGGTTTTTCCTGAATACTTCTTCCTCTCCAAACGAGCCATAGCTGCGAAGCGAGGAATAGTGATGAATACAACCCTGCAATAAGTCCAACGACTAAAGCAATTGAGAAACCTGAAATTGAATCTGATCCTAAGAACAAGAATGAAAGTACAGCAATAAGTGTCGTTAACGTCGTATTAATACTTCGCGTGAATGATTGAATGAGACTGCGGTTAACAACTTTTGCTAATACGTCATAAGACGTGATCCGTTCTTCTAATCGAATATTTTCTCTAATTCGGTCAAATATAACGATCGTGTTATTTATCGTATAACCGACAATCGTTAAAATTGCAGCGACGATTGTTATATCAAATTCTATTTGTAAGACACTAAAGACGATAAGTGCCAGAAATACGTCATGCAGAAGCGTAATAATAGCTGTCACAGCAAAGTAAAACTCGAAGCGGAATGTTACGTATAAAATCATTCCAATAGCTGCAATTGACAAGGCATAAACAGCGTTTTTGACGAGTTCTTGACCGACAATTGGTGAAACAACACTTACACTTGGTGTAAAGCCATACTCATCTTCAAAGTACGTTTTCACCTCATTAATTTTATCTTCGGAAAGAACTGTATCGTACCTCATAACAGCTAGATCATTATCTTCACCTGATAAGTTTAACGACTTAGCTTCTAAACCTAACGTCTCTAAATCTGCTTCTATCTGTTCCATTGTAAAGGAACTATCTGCCTGAACTTCAATTCTTGAACCACTCGTAAAATCAATGCCCGGATTTAACCGGAAGATAGACAGTGACAACACACCGATAATAATGATTATACTCGTTATGACAAATATTTTCTTCTGATGTTTAATCACATTGATCGAGCGATTTAAAAATGTCGGCTCAACAAATTCATCATCCGCTATATCACGAATTTCTGAAGGCTTCAGTCCAAACCAGCCTTTTCTCTTGTTTAAGAAATTGCTTTGAATCCAAAATCCTAGCAACAATCTTGTTCCGAATACAGCTGTTAAAAAGCTCACTAAAATACTAACGATTAACATCGTAGCGAATCCTTTAACAGAACTCGTTCCGAAAATAAATAGCACAGCAGCTGCAAGTAACGTCGTAATATTCGCGTCAATAATTGTTCGTAGTGAGTTTCTTGAACCTGCTCTAAATGCTGAACGAACAGATTTTCCAACTCTTAATTCTTCTCTAAAGCGTTCAAACGTAAGAACGTTCGCGTCTACAGCCATACCAACACCAAGAATTAGTGCGGCAATTCCTGGTAATGTTAGAACACCGTTCATCAGCTTAAACACTAATAAAATGATATAAATATAGATGGCTAAGTTTATACTAGCAACTACACCTGGGAATCGGTAAAAAGCAATCATAAAGATAAAGATTAACGACACACCGACAATACCAGCAAACACTGTTTCATTAAGTGCCTGTTCACCAAATTGTGCCCCGACAGACGTTGAGTAAATTTCATTCATATGAACAGGTAGCGAACCTGAATTAATAATGTCTGCTAAGCGCTGTGCTTCTTCAATAGAGAAATTCCCTGTAATCATAACATCGTTTGTCTGAAGTCTTTGATCAACACTCGGAGCGGAAATGAATTTCGGTTCTTCCTTATCCACTTCTGCTTCAAAAGAATCTCCTTCTTGGAAATCCATCCAGATGACGAGTAAGTTATTGCCTATACCCATATTTTTAATATCTTCTGTCACGTCACCAAATTTATCAGCATCTTTTAACTGAAGCGATACGATTGGCTGATTGTTTTCTGCGTGGAAGTCTTGCCGTGCACTTCCTTCCTTAACATCTGAACCTGATAAACGTTCTTCATCATTGACATCTCGAAATGATAATATAGCTGAAGTAGCTAACATTTCACGGGCTTCATTTTGATCTTCTACACCTGCTAATTGAACACGTACACGATCTTCCCCTTCAATTTCAATGACAGCTTCACTAATACCGAGTCTATTCACTCGATCGTTAAGTGTTTGAACAGTTGCCTCAAGTAACTGCTTATTTACTTCTTGTTCTTCATCAACAGGTTCTACTTCAAAGAGAACTTCAAAGCCACCTTGTAAGTCTAAACCTAACTTTATATCCTTACTAACTTGTGTACCTGTTGTCCCAACAATTGTTAATAATGTCACAACAATAATAAAGAAGGATATAATTCTACTTCGCTTTACCATTTAAACAATGCCTCCCTATTGCACCTAACCGCTTATTAATCTTCCATTATGGCACGGATAGATTCCATTAAATCATCATCTTGATACGTATGTAATGTTAAATAGTTCATATAAGTGCTCGAACTTAAATGTAAAATATCTTGCACGACTTGGTGTAATTTCTTCTCCGGGTCTCCTTGCCACACGCGATCAACTAAACATTTCCACACTTCATCTGGCGTTGCATTAGAATAGCCCATATAAGAAAATTCAATGTGCTTACTATGTAAAGCAGGTTGTACCGCTTCTTTCCACTCAGAAACACGTTTTATCTCCATAGCGACGCCTCTTCTCTCATTAATTTACTCTCTATTTATATCTCTTTAGTTATACATTCGTTTCGTTATAAACAATTGTATATGAAACAATATCATTTGAGAAGCTGGATCGTTACCTACTATATATACACTCAAAAAAATTGCCTCCAATACAATCTGAATGGGGGCCGTTTTTATTAAACCTTCTATAATAAGTCATAGCACCTTTTTGTATTTTACTATACATTTAAGTTCAATGACAAGTACTTCGAAAAAAGTGTATATTAAAATTTATGTATTAAATAAAGAGTGCACTCATTTTTTTAAAAAAGAGTGCACGTGTTCATATATATTTATTTGTTTGTCACATCTCTAATCGCAGCACGGTCATATGTAAGGTTTGTATTTCCTACTTTTAGAACGACCTGGTCTTCATCAACTGCATGAATTTCGCCGTGCAGTCCACCAATAGTTACAATCTTATCACCTTTTTGAAGCGCTCCTTGCATTTCTCTTACTTCTTTCTGACGCTTTTGTTGCGGTCGGATAAGGAAAAAGTAAAATACAATCACTAATATGATTAATGGCGCAAAAGTTACGAGTAAGTCCATCTGGCTGTCACCTCCTTATAAGTTCAACACATAATTAAAAGCTTTTTGCGTTCGGTTTATTTAACCCATATTTCTCGAAAAATTCTTCCTTAAAATCGAGAAGGCAATCATCAATTATTGCTTGACGAACTTGCTCCATCAATTTTAACAGAAAATGTAAATTATGATAAGTAGTAAGTCTAAAACCAAACGTTTCATTACAATTGATTAAATGTCTAATGTAAGCACGCGTATAATTTTTACACGTATAGCAATCGCAATTCTCATCAATCGGACGCATGTCACGAGCGTATTTCGCATTTCTTACGACGAGCCTTCCTGCTGACGTCATACACGTACCATTACGAGCAATTCGCGTCGGTAACACGCAATCAAACATATCAACGCCACGAATAGCGCCGTCAACAAGTGACCCTGGAGAGCCTACGCCCATTAAATATCTCGGTTTGTTTTCCGGCATAAGTGGTGTCGTGAAATCTAACACTCGGTTCATCACTTCTTTTGGCTCACCGACTGACAGGCCACCAATTGCATATCCAGGAAAGTCTAATGAAAGTAAGTCGCGTGCACTTTGCTTTCTTAAATCTTCATATTCCCCTCCTTGAATAATACCGAATAACGCTTGATCATGCTTACGCTGATGAGCTTCTAAACATCTCTCTGCCCATCTCGACGTTCGCTCAACTGAAGCTTTCATATATTCATGAGATGCTGGGTACGGCGGACATTCATCAAGAACCATCATAATATCGGGCCCTAAATCATTTTGAATTTGCATCGCTTTCTCCGGCGAGAAAAATAGTTTTTCACCACTTAAATGATGACGAAAATGAACACCTTCCTCAGTAATTTCTCGCATTTTACTCAAACTAAATACTTGAAATCCACCAGAGTCCGTCAAAATCGGCCGATCCCAATTCATAAATTTGTGTAATCCACCTGCTTCTTTGACGATATCTTCTCCTGGTCGTAACCACAGATGATACGTATTTGATAAAATAATTTCCGCATTTAATTCTTTTAAGTCTTCTGGACTCATCGTTTTAACCGTAGCAAGCGTCCCGACAGGCATAAACATAGGTGTATCAAACGATCCATGCGGCGTATGAACTTTTCCTAATCTTGCACCTGATTGCTTACACGTTTTTATTAATTCATATGTGATTGGCATTTTTTTATTCTCCCTAAGAAATAATTAACATTGCGTCACCAAAACTAAAAAAGCGATAATTATGAGCGATAGCTTCTTCATATGCTCGTATTATACTACTTTTACTCGCAAATGCACTAACGAGCATAACTAATGTTGATTTTGGTAGATGAAAGTTCGTTAACAAACCATCAATTCCTTGAAATTCATAAGGCGGATAAATGAAAATATCTGTCCATCCCGTCGAAGGCTTAAATGTACCATCATTTTGACTCGCAACTGTTTCTAATGTCCGAGCAGACGTCGTTCCTACCGCGATAATGTTCCCGCCATTCTGACGCGTATCATTTAATGTTTGAGCTGTCTGCTCTGATAACTCGTAATATTCAGCGTGCATTTTATGATCAGTCACTTGTTCCACGTTTACCGGTCTAAAGGTCCCTAAACCAACATGTAAAGTAACAGTAACGACAGACACACCTTTTGCTTTAATTTTCTGTAAAAGCTCCTCAGTAAAGTGCAGTCCAGCAGTTGGTGCTGCTGCTGAACCTTCTTCCTTCGCATAAACCGTCTGGTAACGTTCTTTATCAGACAATTGTTCTTTAATATATGGCGGAAGTGGCATTTCTCCTAGCGCTTCTAAACGTTCTAAAAAAATGCCTTCATAATTAAATTTCAAAAGACATCCACCCATATCCTTTTTCTCGATACACGTCGCTGTCAATGAACCGTCACCGAAAACAATCTCTGTACCGACATTTACTTTTTTCGCACGCTTCACTAACGTTTCCCATACGTCTGTTTCTTTTTCTTTAAGTAATAACACTTCTAGTTTAGCCCCTGTGTCGGCTTTTTCTCCAAATAATCGTGCAGGCAGGACACGTGTATCGTTTAAAACGAGGCAATCGCCTGCTTTTAAGTACGTTAAAAAATCAGTAAATGACTGGTGATTCACTTCTTCTGTTTCTTTATTTAAAACGAGTAACTTGGACGCTGTCCGGTCACTTAGTGGCTTTTGTGCAATTAATTCTTCTGGCAAATGAAAATCAAATAGTTCTACATCCATCGTTGTACTCCTAACTCTTCTACTTAAACTTTCCAATAAAATAAATAATGACTGATAAAATAATACTAATAATTACTGATGTCATGATTGGAAAATAGAAGGATACATTTCCTTTTTTAAAACTAATATCTCCTGGCAACCTTCCAATCGTCTGCCATAAAACACCGACTATTATAAATACAATACCAATGACAATTAGTAATTTGTTCATATTTATTTCTCCGGTACTTGTGGAATACCGAAATGGTTATACGCTTGTGGAGTCACGATTCTTCCACGCGGCGTTCGTTGTAAGAAGCCAATTTGCAATAAATACGGTTCATAAACGTCTTCAATCGTTTGTGATTCCTCACCAATTGTCGCAGAAATCGTTTCAAGCCCAACCGGTCCCCCGTTAAACCCTTCAATAATTCCTTTTAAAAACTTATGGTCAATATGGTCAAGCCCAGCATCATCTACTTGTAACATCTTCAGTGAGATGCTTACTGTATCAAGTGACACTTCCTTTTCTTCACGGACTTGAGAAATATCACGAATTCTCTTTAATAAACGATTGGCTATTCTCGGTGTTCCCCGCGAACGCTTAGCTACTTCCATCGCCGCTTCTTTCGTAATATTCGTATCAAATATTTCTGCCGTTCGTTCAATAATGGCACATAAATCTTTCGTTTCATAATATTCTAGACGTGATAAAACCCCGAAACGATCACGTAAAGGAGCCGATAAAAGACCGGCTCGTGTTGTTGCACCGACGAGTGTAAATGGGGGTAAATCAACACGAACGGACCGAGCGCTTGGGCCTGTACCAATAACGATGTCTAAAAAGAAATCTTCCATCGCAGGATAAAGCACTTCTTCTACCGCACGAGGTAACCGATGTATTTCATCAATAAAAAGTACATCTCCTGGTTCAAGCGAAGATAAAATTGCTGCTAAATCACCTGCACGCTCAATGACTGGGCCTGACGTTGAACGAAATTGAACACCCATTTCATTTGCAATAATAGCTGCTAACGTTGTTTTCCCTAATCCTGGTGGTCCATATAGCAACACATGATCTAACGGTTCGTTTCTCATCTTTGCTGCTTGTATGAAAATACTCAAGTTTTCCTTCACTTTCGATTGCCCGATGTATTGATTGAGCATCGTCGGACGTAAGCTATATTCTACTTCTGTATCTTCATCTTGTAGTTCACCAGTAATCATTCGCTCATCCATTGGTCTCCTCCTCTTCTTAAGACTTCACGAGTAAAGATAGTGCTTGTGGGATTAACTCATCAACTGTTTGCGCATCACTCGCTTGTAATTTAGGAACAATCGAGCGTATTTCTTGCTCTGTATAACCGAGAGACTTTAATGCTT
The DNA here is from genome assembly GCA_035301345.1 of Bacillota bacterium. Classification (GTDB taxonomy): domain Bacteria; phylum Bacillota; class Bacilli; order Bacillales; family Amphibacillaceae; genus CALAMD01. The sequence goes on along the minus strand of DATGUM010000042.1, from coordinate 10,585 downwards.
CTTTCGTCTCTGAAATGACAGTTGCCCCTGCTTGGCTCTTTGTTTGATTTTCATTACCACCCGTTGCTGCACTAAACTGCGTAAGCTTCCCTTTTAAATCTAATATAATTTGTCTGGATGTCTTTTTTCCAACACCTGGAAATTGCATTAAATATTTCTCATCTTCTGATTCAATCGCTGCTACAAAGTCAGCGACGTTTACTTGTCCTAAAATATTTATGCCGCTTTTAGGACCAATACCAGATACTGAAATCAATTGGATGAACAAATCTTTCTGTTCAGTCGTTTCAAAGCCGTATAAGATTTGTGCATCTTCTCTTACGTGATGATATGTATGTATAAGTACTTCTGTATTTTCTTTATGTTGATAAACAAATGGATTGGCACAAACAATTTCGTAACCAACACCACCAACATCTATAATAACAGCTTCATCTGTTATCTGTTTTAATACCCCTCTTATGTAAGCAAACATAGATTTAGCGCCCCTCTTCTTTCATTTATATTATCATATAAAATCTGACAACCATAATAAAACTTCCAATTCTTAAATCATCATAAGAACAGGAAGTTTTTAATAGTTATGAAGAAATTTCTAAATTATGGTGAACGTCTTGAACGTCATCTTCGTCTTCTAACATATCAATTAAATTCAACATTTTTTCTTCATCTTCTTTACTTAATTGGCTGAAGTTTTGTGGAATCAGTGTTACTTCTGCTTCCTCAAATGTAAATCCACTTTCACTTAAATGATCTCTTACAGCCACAAAGCTTGCTGGTTCCGTATATATTTCTATGACGTGATCTTCAATCTCAATATCATCTGCCCCAGCTTCAATCGCTTCTAGTGTAATTTCATCGTCATCAATCGACCCATCTTCATTTAAGATAACGATATATCCTTTACGATCAAACATATAAGAAACGCTACCTGAAGTTCCTAAGTTTCCATCATTTTTATTAAACGCATGGCGTATTTCGGCTGCTGAACGATTTCGGTTATCTGTTAACACTTGAACGATAACTGCAATACCACCTGGACCGTACCCTTCATATGTCACTTCTTCGAACGTTACTCCGTCAAGTGTCCCCGTTGCTTTATTAATGGCTCGTTCGATATTATCTTTTGGCATATTCGCATCTCGTGCTTTTTCAACAGCTAATCGTAACGCAGGATTCATTTCCGGGTCACCGCCACCTTCTTTAGCTGCTGTATATATATCTTTCGCATGACGCATGAAAATTTTTCCTCGCTTTGCGTCTTGTGCTCCCTTTCTACGTTTAATGTTACTCCATTTCGAATGTCCTGCCATGTGACAAACTCCTCTCACTTTAATCATCATTTAAAGTATATCAAAGATATTTTTTTATATAAATAATACGAAAATACATACAGTTTTAAAAAACCTCTTTACGAATCATCATGTAAAAGAGGTTTTAAACAATAAATGTTTTTCACTTTTCTATTTTATAATGATTTGGTACGTTTCGTTTATGTTCTGTACGTTCATGCATGCTTTCGATTAATTCTTTATCCTTACTCGGGATGTCTTCACCGCGTAAGTACGCATCAATTGAGTCGTATGATACACCCATCTCTTCTTCATCTGTTTGACCTTCCCATAAATCAGCACTCGGTTTCTTGTTAATTACTTCTTCTGGCACACCTAAAAGACGAGCCATTTCAAATACTTCTGTTTTCGTAAATGGTAAAATAGGCTGTAAATCAACGCCACCATCACCGTATTTTGTAAAGTATCCCGTATGCCACTCAGAAAGGTTATCTGTACCTGCAACTAAATAATTACTATTTGTTGCTACCGTATATAACGTACTCATGCGAAGTCTTGCCCGTAGATTAGCGTCAGCCATTTGATTTGACGCTTCATTAAATGAATGTCTCTCACTTATTTCATCCTTAATTTCTTTATACATCAATTCGTGTGTTTCCGTTAAATCAATCGTAAGGTAATTGATCTCGCACGTATCCACAACTACTTGCGCATGTTTTATATCTACCGGATTACTTTTAAGCGGCATAATGACTCCTAATGAATCACTTGGAAATGCCCGTTTAATCAAGTAAGCAACGACAGCAGAATCTAATCCCCCGCTCACGCCGACAACTAAACCTTTAGCCTTCGCTAATGCTGTTTCTTCTTGTAACCAAGAGACTATTTGATCTATTTGTTTTTCCATCATAATCTCCTTCCTGAATATTCACTTATTCAACTAATAATTTATTGAATATCCATCTCATAGACAGGGTACGTGCCTAATATATCTACTTCACACCCTAATGCCTCAAGCTCTCCTTGGACACCTGGGAATAACACGTCATCGAATGGTTGATTCACATCAATTAAGAAAAAATAATTACCTAAACCTGTCTTCATCGGACGTGATTCTATTTTAGATAAGTTCATTTTTCTCCATGCAAAAGCTGATAACACTTGATGGAGTGCCCCTGCCCTATCACGTGGTAAAGTGATGAGCATCGTCGTTTTCTCACCTTTTGACTCATGATTCACATGGACTGTTTCTTTATTTTTAGCTAATACGACAAATCGCGTATGGTTATTTGGGAAATCGTGAATGTTTTTATCTCTCATACGTAACCCATATTCTTTGGCCGCTAAAGCATTTCCTATAGCAACAATGGGCTCATTCGATTCGCTAACCATTTCAGCTGCCCTGCCTGTCGACGTCGTATATTTAATTTTAGCATTCGGCAAATGTTTATGAATATATTGATGACATTGAGCAATTGCGTGACTATGTGAATAAACGATTTCTACATCTGTAAGATCTCCATCAAATGCTCTGTTCGTCAGTAAGTGCATTTGAATTGGAACGACAATCTCAGAAAATATTGGTAACCGCTTTTGGTGAACGAGATAGTCGATTGTTAAATGTACCGTTCCCTCAATCGCATTTTCTAACGGCACAACACCGATATCTATCTCACCATTTGCTACTGCATCAATACATCCAGGAATCGTATCATAACTAATCGTTTCCTCGCCGTTAAAAGCCATATCAACAGCAATTTTAGTAAATGTTCCTTTAGGTCCTAAATATCCAACTTTCTTACTCAATGTGATGTCCTCCTTATTCGCCCGCACTTAACATATCCACTTGATCAACGAATTCTAATTGTTGCAATGTATTAATTAAACTTTCTATATTTGTCTTTATCATGGACACATCGAGCGATAGAGTGACGTTTGCTTTCCCTTTAATCGGAATAGACTGGTGAATAGTTAAAATATTACACCCTGCCTTTGCCACTTTATTCAATAACTTTGATAATGTTCCTGTACGATCCTCAATATAGAAAAACAAAGTAATAATACTTTCTTTTACAAGTGCTTTAAATGGATAAACTGTATCTTTATATTTATAATATGCACTTCTAGATAAGCCTACTTGTTTAACTGCCTCATAAATAGTAAGCTCATCACTTGCTTCAAGCATCTCTTTTACTTTAATCGTTTTTTCCATTGCTTCAGGTAAAACGTCATTTCGGACTAAGTAAAACTTCTTCTCTTCCATCTAAACTCCCTCTTTAAACATGACACAATTACTCGATAAATTCAAATTCAAAGGCAAGTAAACGAACGATATCTCCATCATGAATCCCTCGTTCTCTCAGCGCATCGTCGACCCCTAAACGTCTCAATTGACGAGCGAACTTTTGTTGTGATTCATATTGCGTAAAATCAGTCATATGGAAAAGCTTCTCAACTTCTTCACCAGATAAGACGTATGCACCATCTGAATCACGAGTAATGTGAAATGGTTGTTCTTTCTCTTTATGTCGATAAACGACTTCTTCCTCATCTTGACTGAATGATGTATGCTCTTTCGGAATCGTTGCTAATAAATCAGCTACAGCATACAACACATCTTGTAAACCATCTCTCGTAATCGCTGATATAGGATAAACGACTACTTCATCGCCTACAGCTTGTTTAAATACATTTAAACGTTCTTTAGCGTCAGGCATATCCATTTTATTCGCAACAATAATTTGCGGTCTATCCATTAACGACTGATCATAAGCAGAAAGTTCTTCATTGATTTGCTTATAATCTTCAACCGGATCTCTACCTTCCATAGCAGACATATCTATCACATGAACGAGGACGCGTGTCCGTTCAACGTGTCTTAAAAATTGATGACCAAGCCCTATTCCTTCATGTGCTCCCTCAATAAGCCCTGGTAAATCTGCCATAACAAAGCTCCTATGGTCACTCGTTTCAACAACACCTAAGTTCGGCGCTAATGTTGTGAAATGATAATCAGCAATTTTAGGTTTAGCCGCCGTTACAGTTGATAAAAGCGTTGATTTACCAACATTTGGAAATCCGATCAACCCAACGTCAGCAATTAACTTTAATTCTACTTTTAAATGACGTTCCCGACCTGGCTCACCATTTTCTGAAATGTTTGGTGCAGGATTGCGCGGTGTAGCAAAGCGGTTATTACCTCTACCGCCACGTCCACCTTCAGCAATGACTACTTGTTGCGCGTGCGTCGTTAAGTCTGCTATCAATTCGTTCGTCTCATCATCGTAAACAACTGTTCCTGGTGGTACTCTAACGACGAGTGGTTGAGCATCTTTTCCGTGTTTACTTTTACTCATACCATTTTCTCCACGTTCTGCTTTAAAATGTCGATTGTACCGAAAGTCGATCAACGTATTTAACCCTTCATCTACTTCAAAAATAACATCTCCACCAGAGCCCCCGTCGCCGCCAGCTGGTCCTCCGAGCGGAACAAACTTTTCTCGGCGAAATGCGACAATCCCATTTCCACCGTCACCCGCTTTTACGTAGACTTTTACCTCATCAATAAACATTTGTTTCACCTCTCTTTGCCGATTATTTTATCTGTGATATATTCTATTATTTTGTTACTTATAAAAACACATATGTACATATATTTTATTACAAATTGTTCATTTGCTCAAACGTATACGTCTTAACGACAAATCTTTGTAAAATAAAAACTCCAACCATTCGTCTGGTTGGAGTTTATTAATTATCTTATTCAGCAACCGGGTAAACACTAACCTTTTTACGATTGCGTCCGTAACGTTCATACTTAACAACACCATCAATTTTTGCAAAAAGTGTATGGTCACGACCACATCCTACGTTTTCACCTGGATAAATCGATGTTCCGCGTTGACGAAATAGGATTGATCCCCCTGTAACTACTTGACCATCGCTGCGCTTTTGGCCAAGGCGTTTAGCGTGTGAATCACGTCCGTTTTTCGTACTACCGCCACCTTTTTTCTGTGCGAAAAACTGTAAATCTAAGCGTAACATTGGACATGCACCTCCTTCAGTTATCTTCTATTTGTATATGTTCACTATATTCGCGTTCAATTGTTCGTAAAGAAACGATCATACCATTTAATAAAAGCTCTATATTATCCTTTAATTGCTCATTACTAGGAGAAGGTATATTTACAGATAAATAACCACCTTCTTGCGCTTGCTCAATGTCTAGTTCTACTTCACATAAAGTAAGCACAGCATTAACGGCTCCAAATGATATTGCTGAGACACCCGCACAAACGAGATCGTATCCTTTTGGACCACTTTCAGCATGTCCAGATAATGTAAAAGATTTAATATAGCCATCATCTTGTCTTGTTACAGATACTTCAATCATGTGATCAGTCCTTCAGACAATTATGCATTAATCTTTTCGATAACTAATCTTGTATATGGTTGACGATGTCCTTGTTTACGATGGTAGTTTTTCTTCGCTTTAAACTTAATGACGTTAATTTTCTTTTGACGACCGTGCTCAGATACTTTAGCTGTTACTGTTGCACTTTCAACGTATGGTGAGCCTACTTTTGTATCAGATCCACCAACGAAAAGTACTTTATCAAAAGTAACAGATTCATCTGCGTCTGCATCAATCTTCTCGACAATAATTTCTTGTCCTTCAGTCACTTTAATTTGTTTGCCACCTGTTTCAATAATTGCGTACATAATTGCACCTCCTATTAACTAAGACTCGCCATAAAGGTACTTTTAAGTAAAAGTTTATAACCTTTTCTGAGCGGTTGTAGCACTGGTGCTACTAAAACAACATTTAAATATTATCACAGACTAGTAGCAGTTGTCAATTCAATTAAAATTATATTTCAAGTGAAATAAACGTTTTCATAATCCCATTTAAGATACACTTACTAATTCATCCGGAAAAAGTTTTTAACTTTTGACAAAATGCCCTTCTCTTGTTCCAACGATTGCAATGGCACAGACTCGCCAAGGATTCGTCGCGCGATGTTACGATAAGCGATCGATGACTTTTTACTTGGCTCTAAAACGACGGGCGTTCCACGATTCGACGCCTTTATCACTTCATCATCATCAACGACGATTCCGAGAAGATCGATTGATAATATTTGAATAATATCGTCAATATCAAGCATGTCACCACTATCCATCATATGACTACGAATACGATTAACGACAAGTTGCGGACGCTCAATAGCTTCGTTTTCAAGGAGTCCAATAATTCTATCGGCATCTCTTACACTTGACTGTTCAGGTGTCGTTACGACAATAGCTGCATCCGCTCCGGCAACAGCACTTTGAAAGCCTTGTTCTATCCCAGCAGGACAATCAATCACGATATAATCATAATCTTCTTTTAATTCATTAATAATTTCAATCATACCTTCACCAGTCACAGCGGACTTATCACTCGTTTGAGCAGCTGGTAAAAGTGATAAAAACTCAAAGCGTTTATCACGAATGAGCGCTTGATTAAGGCGACATCTACCTTCAATAACATCAACTAAATCATAAATGATTCTGTTTTCTAAGCCCATGACAACGTCTAAGTTACGCAGTCCAATATCTGTATCAATCAAACATACTTTTTTATCCATCAAAGCTAGGGCTGTACCTAAGTTAGCTGTAGTTGTCGTTTTCCCTACGCCACCTTTACCTGAAGTAACGACAATCGCTTTACTCATGATTCATTCTCCTTTCAAACGTGCCTATTCTTCTGTTTTTATTAGCTAATACATTCAAATGATCAATGACAATTTTATCTTGCTCTTTATCAATAACCCCGCATTCCATATAAACCCCTTCTGTTTCATAATCAGGTGCACGGCTAATGTAATGGGCTATCCTCAATTGACTCGGTTCCATATATGATGCTGCTATAAAAGAATCTTCATCTCCATTCGTTCCAGAATGAGCAACACCATGCAATTTCCCCATAATATAAATGTTACCAGTTGCGGCGATTTTACCACCTGGATTAACGTCTCCGATGAGTAAAACGTCACCTTCAACATCTAGTACTTGCCCTGAACGGATGACACGATGCACAATTGTCGTTTCACTTTCTTCTTTCCATCTTAATGCTTCCTCTTTTAATACGACACGTGATTCAAACGATTCGACAGAAAATCGGTTGTGCTTTTCTATCATATTTTTAATTAAATGCTTTTCACCCTCGTCGACGTATCGATGACCGAACTGAACAATAACAGGAACGATTGGATCATTTCCTTTCGGCTTATCTTCGATTAACTTTTGTTCAAGCTCAACATACGCATCTTCTAATGAACACTTTTCATTAATAAATAAAGTTAAGCCTTCCTTCGTGCCTTTTAACGCTATTAATTGATTTGTCTCAGGCATGATTCAATCACCTCAACCATTCCATTTATAAAAATATATTAAAAGCTTTCTGCATTTCTATCGCGCCATTTCACTAGAAAATGAGCCGCGAGTGGGTATAACATTAATAAAAAGATAATGTTTGCGACAATTGTCGGTACAATACGGTAAATAAAGTAATATGGCCACGAAACAGTTCCAATGCCGATTACTAAATAAATAAAGTAGATAAATATATCTGCAAGCCCTACTGCTAAAACACCTAAAATAATCGTAACAGCAAAGTTTTCTAGGACAATCCCCTTTGCCTCGAGTACCAAATATACGATAAGAGCGTATGTAAACATATGTATACCAAGAATTTCTATATATACAACATCAATTAGCAGACCAATAACCGCTGCATAAATAACCGTATAATACGACCCTTTCTTTTCAAAAAACAGCGCTTGTAAAATAAGAAACATTAATACCCAGTGGGGAACGAAGACAAGTTTACTTAAAACAAGTCTCGTCGGTAACAGATCAAGTGCTACCCCTTCTAAAATAAAAATGATAAAGAGAACGAGAATAACGTAAAGACGACTCATGACGCCTCGTCCCCCTGTTCATCAGTCGTTTCTAATGATCGATCAACGACAATGACGTGATTAATATCATTCGTATTAGCAACCGGTTTAATAAGTGCCATACTCGTTAAACCATATTGATCTGGAACGACTTCTTTAACTTTTCCAATGACGAGTCCTGTTGGGAATACACCACCCATACCTGACGACAACACGAGGTCATCCTCCTTTACTCGTTCACTAGAATCATCAATGATTCTAAATAAAAGAACATCTTCTTCTTTATCATATTCTTCAACAAGTCCAATCGTCTCTTTACCTTCACCATGATAAATAGTTGCTGAAATTCGATTAAATTGATCGAACCCTGTTAAGAGCTGAACAGTAGACGTATGCTTTGAAGTCGTACTTATCTTTCCTACCATTCCTTCAGCAGTTATTACTGCCATATTTTCTTTTACACCATGTTTTTCACCACGGTTAATCGTCACTTGTTCTAACCATCTTTCTGGTGAACGAGAAATAACCGTTGCTTGAATCGGATGATAATCCATGACATTTTCATCCGTCTTTTCTAACGTTTGTCTCAGTTGTTCATTGTCATCTTTTAATTTCTCTATTTCAAAGTCAACTCCTTCATATGAAGCTAACTTCTCTTTTAATTCTTTATTTTCTTCAAATGTTCGTTTAAAGTCCTTAATGTTTAAGAAAAAATTAGATATTGAACTTATCGGCGTATGAATTAATTGTTGAGACCATCCGACAGTATCCTTTATTGCTTGTTCTGGTTTACTTAAATTATCACGGCTATTTAAAGAAAGCCCAATAAGCGTAACGAATAAAATAAAACTAATTAAAAATATAAATAATCGTCTTCGATTAAAAAAGCCCATAATTACACCTGCTTATTCTAAATAATGACGCGAAATAACTGACGTATTCTTTTTAAAGTGATCCATATAATCTAATGACTTACCTGTTCCGATCGCTACACAATCTAACGCCTCATCCGCCCTGAAGACTGGAATATTCGTTTCGTCACTGATTACTCGATCTAAATTCTCTAATAAAGATCCTCCACCCGCTAAAACAACGCCGCGATTAATAATATCAGCAGCTAATTCCGGTGGTGTTTTTTCTAAAGTTGCTCGAATGGCTGATATAACATTGTTGACTGAGCTCTGCAACGCTTCACCAACATCTTCTGCCGAAACACCAATCGTTCTTGGCAGCCCTGATATTAAATCTCTTCCTCTAACATCAACTGTTTTATTTTCAGTTATTCGGCCCGCAGCACCTATATCCATCTTCACTGATTCTGCAGAACGATCACCAATAAGTAAATTATGCTTTTGTCGAATATATTCGACAATCGCAGCATCCATATTGTCTCCAGCAGTCTTAATTGACTGACACGTAACGATACCACCTAAAGATACGACGGCAACTTCAGTCGTTCCACCACCAATATCAACAATCATACTCCCTGTTGGCTCCCAAACTGGTAAGCCTGCACCGATAGCAGCAGCAAATGGCTCAGCTATAGGATAAGCTTTTCTTGCGCCTGCTAACATCGTCGCATCAATAACTGCACGTTCCTCTACTTTTGTAATACCTGAAGGCACACAAACAATAACGTTCGGTTTACTCGCAAAAAAAGAACGCTTTTGCATCGCTTTTTTCATATAATATTTAACCATCTCAGCTGTCGTATCATAATCAGCAATGACACCTTCATGCATCGGCCGAATGACGCGGATATTTTTCGGCGTTCGTCCAATCATTAAACGCGCATCTTCTCCAACAGCTTCAATATTTCCTGTTTCTTCATTTTCAGCAACGACAGACGGTTCTCGCAAAACAATTCCTTTGTTCTTTATGTATACGAGCGTATTTGCCGTTCCGAGATCAATCCCTACATCTTGCGAAAGATTAAACATAAACAAAAATTCTCCCTTTCGTTTCACAATTATCTAGGGTGCCATTTCATCTTATAAAAAGACACAACTATTTACAATGTATGTTTTATTTTATAACAGATAACACAATGCAACAATAAATTTATCCATTAATTTATTATCTATTATACAACTCTTTTCTTCAAACTTAAATAAGCGCCCGTTTCTGCAAAAAACAATGGCGCTTTTACATATTTATTTAATTATACGCAAGTAATCATATAATAGATAGTTGTTTTTAAAAATTAACGATGATGCTAGTATAGTTTCATGGACACAACTTAGTTAAGTCTTTAGAATTATTACTAGGAGGCTGTGTCCAATGGCAAATCAAAAAAATGGTAAGCGTTATAATGATGATTTCAGAAAAATGGTTGTTGATTTATATCGT
>DATGUM010000041.1:0-22591 GCA_035301345.1 Bacillota bacterium | reverse complement strand
GCTCATTGAAGAGCCGCTCCATCCGTATACGCAAGCACTTCTGTCAGCTGTCCCGTTGCCGAATCCGGCAGTTAAAAGAGAACGGATCATTTTAACCGGCGACTTGCCGTCACCACTGGATCCACCGTCTGGCTGTATTTTTCATACCCGCTGCCCATTCGTCATGGACCGGTGTAAAACGGATATTCCGGTGACGCAAGAAGTGAAACCTGACCATTTTGTCGCGTGTCATTTATATGATGAATAAGAACAAGAGGTTGAGACCATTTAAATCATACTAATAAGAACACGAATGATAGATATCTAAAGCGAAAGAAATGTACGGAGGCTAACGAAGCACTTCAATTCTTCGTGAGCAAGCACCGTACATTTCTGAAACAATTCTATTCTATTAATTGTTCGTGTTCTTATTTTTTAAATTACTTTTGTCTCGTTTTTTTTGTTTAATGACTTAAAATAAATGCACGCATGCGCATTTGTCTTAAAAAAGAAGGCCATTCAACGGGTATTTTTTTCCAGTGATCTCCACCATTTTCTGTTTCATACAAACCTGTGTTATTAACAGCATAAAATGTTTTATCGCGTTCGGTGTCAGAAGCGAGTAAAAAAGCTGAAGATCCGTCTGGAACTGGTAAGTTATTTGATAGTATTTTCCAGCCTTCACCATTTTTCCGGCGCATAATAACAGTATGTGCACGTTCAGGAACGTAAGCTGTGCGTGCATTTTTTGCTGCAGATGCGATAATCGTTTCTGGGTCACTACTGTCAACCGCAACACTTACGAGATACGTATAAGGATCAAGTCCATCATTTTTCGTTTCCCACGTTTTTCCTCCGTCACTACTTTCAGCAAATCCACCGCCTGCTGCTTCATATATTCGATTTTTTTCTGTTGGGTGCATGGTTAATGAATGACAATCATGTTGCGAATGTTCTTTTCGGTCTTCCCAAGTCTGTCCATTGTCTAAGCTACGCATAACACCGCCTAGTTCAATACCGACAAAGATTCTTTTTGAGTCATGAATGTCTGGTTGGATCGTTCGCACGTGATGTGTATAAGGTCGTGGGGGAAAGCTCCACGTATTTTTTGAAGGGATATGTTGTAAAGAAGAAAATGTTTGCCACGTTGAACCGCCATCATCAGAACGGAATATTTGGCTCGGTTCAGTGCCTGCCCAAATCGTTTGATAAGAACTATCGACATCGCCACGTTGGTCACTTATTGCTAAGGAGATAATTCGGTTGGAAGTTATGCCGATACCGACGGGATGTAACGTTTTGCCGTAGTCATCGCTGTAAAAAAGTCCGTGGTCGAACGTACCTACGTAAAGTCGGTTCGTTTGTCTATCCATGGCTAAGCTGTAGAAAGTATATCTGTAAGCATGTTCATTAATCATCCATTCATCATCTTGTTTGTATACGTGAAAAATGGAATGGTCAGCTGTGAAAAAAAGAGAAAGGTTCATGAGTAATGGCCCCCTTAAATGTCTTTTTTCTTATATATACATTTTACCTTTCCTCAGCTCATAATGAAAGAAATATCGAAAAAACTATACATAATATAACGTATCATCAAACGTTCGCGAATAATTACTTAAATATTATAAAATTATATAGAAATAAAGTCCTTATACATATATACTTAATGTATAGTAAACGTACACTTTTTGTATAGTAAATGTTTATAAAGGGACGTGTTATTGATGAATAAGCAATTAACTTTTTTTGTTAGCTTTTTATTTGTTTTGTTTTTAGGTGGCATGTCTGTTGATGCAAAAGCTTTTAACGATGTACCTAGCTGGGCAGAGGACGAGATTAATTATTTGTATGATAACGGTATCGTCAAAGGCATATCTAAGGACACATTTGGGTCTAATGATGAAATACGTCGAGGAGACGCAGCGATTATGTTAGCCCGCGCTAAAAACTTACCTTTAAGTAACATCCCTAGTCAATCAAGCTTTCCCGATGTAAAAACAAAAGACTATTACTTTACAGAAATTGAGGCGGCTGTTAAAGCAGGTTATTTATCTGGTTTTCCGGATGGAAGCTTTGGCCCGACAAAGCCTTTAACACGAGAGCAAATGGCTAAGATTATTACTGAAGCTTACGGACTGACTCAAACAGGTGAAAATCCATTTCCTGATATAAGTAACAGTTGGGCAAAAGATGAAATTATTCATCTTGCTTATCACGGAATTTCAGTCGGTAACTCTGACGGAAAGTTTTTGCCGAGGCAAAATATTAGTCGTGCAGAATATTCGGTTATGGTTGCGCGAGCAATGAATGACGATTTTAAAGTAGATGACTTTAACCAATTTCCAGATATTGGCGGTGGTGAGCCTGAACCTGAAATAGAAGCGAGAGAAGCGATGCTTACGCTCGTAAATATTGAGAGACAAGGACGAGGCATTTATCCGTATAAAAAAGATCATTTATTAATGCAAAGTGCACAATTTAAAGCGGAAGATATGTATGATAATAATTACTTTGACCATAATAGCCCGACGTACGGTAGATTTTCTAATATTATAAAGAAGTTTAATATATCTTATTCATCAGCAGCAGAAAACATTGCGGTTGGGTCAAGTAATCCAGAAGCTATTTTTGGTGGATTTATGGGTTCAACAGGTCATAAAGCAAATATGATGTCTACAACATACACACATATCGGTATAGGTCTTCAAGGAACATACTGGGCGCAACATTTTATTAAAAAATAAAATAATAGATAGCTATAAAAGAAGAGTTGCAGATAATCTGCAACTCTTTTCTTATGTGTATACTATTTAGTAGTATGGTGAAATTAAAATGTAAACGAGAACGCCTGTTAACGATACGTATAACCAGATTGGCATTGTCCATCTCGCTATTTTTCTATGCTTTTCGACGGCCATGTTCAGTCCTCTTCCGAGTGTAATAAGCGATAAAGGTAAGAGAACAGCTGCAAGAACGATGTGGGTAATTAGAATAAAGTAATAAAAGCTTTTAATAAATCCTGTTCCACCAAACGTCGTTGATCCTGCGAGTGCATGGTACGTTAAATAACTAATTAGAAATAAGAATGTTGCTGAAAATGCTGCGAAAATAAAGTTTCGATGAGCATTTATATTTTTGTTTATAATAGCAACGAGAGCTGCGATTAAAAAGATAAATGCTATTCCGTTTAAAATGGCGTTAATGAGTGGAAGCACTGTAAGCTCAACTCCGAAGATCATTCCGGTTGTACTGCGCGGAAGATAATTAACACCTAAAATTATTGCGATAGCAACAATAGATAGTACCCAAATAAACGGTGTATAATTCTTTTGTTGTTTATTTGTAGATGCATTATATTTTGTCATAACATCATATCCCTTCTTCATTACTATATTATAGAAAAAGCTGCTAAAAAGTACAATGAGTATGCAAAGAATAAACGTATTAATCATAAGCATTGTCATTAGTTTGTCAAAAACAACATAAAAAAGTAAAAGTATATTTAAAAATAGCTAATAATTTGCTAAAATAGAAGTTAGTTATATAAATAGAATGGAGGCATGTTGATGAAAGAAAAACATATTAAACGAGTTGTACAAAGTGTACTCGATGTGCCTGGGGATGCGATTAAGAATATCGTAGCTACAAATGCTGGGATAACGAATGAAAGCTTTTTTATCACAATTAATGACGAAGACTTTATTGTTCGTTTACCAGGAACAGGAACAGAAGAGTTAGTCGACCGAAAAGCTGAGGAAGCAAGTCTTATTTATGGAACATCCATTGGATTAAACCCCGAAACAATCTACTTTAATGCACAAACCGGTATAAAAATCACACGAAAAATTGAGCATGCACAAATGCTTACCCCGGAAAAAGCCCGTGAAGGTAAAATTATGAAACGGTTAATTCAAACGTTTCAAACACTGCATCAGGCAAATAACGAAATGACACATATTTTTAATCCTTTTACACAAATAAAATATTATGAATCATTAATTAAAGATACAGGTATTGAAATCCACGAGGACGTCAAGCAATTAAGGAATGATTATTTACACCTTCGTGAACAATATGAGGCATCTTCTATAGAGATTGTCCCGTGTCACATAGATCCTGTGGCAGAAAATATTTTGTTAGATGGACAAGAAGCTATTCATCTCATTGACTGGGAATATAGCGGCTCATTTGATCCTATGTGGGATTTAGCAACACTGTTTCAATCGTTGCAGCTAACAGAAGAGGAAGAGAAGTTCTTTCTTACGCATTATTTTGAGAGAGAGCCAACAGAAGATGAATTAAAACGTTTACTCTTAAATAAAATATTTTTCAATTATATGTGGTCTTTTTGGTATTTTTATAAAGAAGTTAAAGGTGAAACATATGAAGATATGCTTCATGAAAGTTGGCGTGAAAGGGTTGATTTAGTAAAGGGATATATTGAAACGTTTAAAAGTCTTTACGCAGAAGATACAGTCGGGTAATTCTTCATCTCATACGCACATCCTCATAAATAAACACGACAACAAAAGTTGTCGTGTTTTTCCTATTCACCGTGGACTTCGGCGTCATCGGTATTAACCATTATCGAAGCTACTTCTTGCAAACGTTCGAAAAAGAATTTTCCTTTTTCCTCTTTGTCTAAGCCAATTTCTAAAAAGGCTTCTTTCATGCATCGTAGCCAAGCGTTCGCGCGCTTCGGCGTAATTTGAAAAGGTAGATGGCGTCGCTTCATCATCGGGGCGCCGTATTCTTCACTAAATAAAGGTGGTCCACCAGTAAATTGCGTCAGGAAAAGACGTTGTTTATACATAATTTCACTCATATCCCCATCAAAGATTGGGATTAAAAGCGGTTCACTATATACTTTTGGATAAAATGCGTTAACTAATTCTTCTATTTTCTCTGGTCCTATATCGTCATAAATAGATCGCAAATTAGGTTCATGCATAGTTATGCTCCTTATCATAAATGTATTTAAGTTCATTATAAATGAATCAAAATAAAAAACATTGATTTAAATCACACGTTCGATGGATTGCTTAACTCTTTGTTTGTACGAATGAACATATAATAGGAGGCTGCAAATATTGTTACGTAGCCAACGATACTTAATAAATCTGGTGATTCTCCGAAAATGATAATGCTTAAAATACTCGAATAAACGACTGTCGCATAAAAGAAGATTGAAATATCTTTTGGTGGAGCGAATTTATAAGCAACGGTAATTCCGAATTGACCAATCGTTGCAAATAAGCCAGCTGCGAGTAAATATATAAATTGTTTCATCGTCATCGGATCGTAAAAGAATATAACGTAAGGTAACAAGACGAGTGTTGAGAAAGCAGAGAAATAAAAGACGACGGTATAAAATTGCTCACGATTACCGAGAACGCGTAAAACAGTGTAGGCAGCCCCTGCGAAGACGGCAGAAAATATCCCTGCTCCATATGAGACGACGTCTAAATCAAGTGCTGGTTTAATAATGAACAGCGTACCGACAAACGCTACGATAATAGCAATGATCTGATATCGTTTAACATATTCTTTTAGGAAAATCGCAGCACACATAATCGTTATAAATGGACTCATTTTATTTAACATATCAGCGTCTGATAACACGAGATTATCAATCGCATAGAAACTTAAAATGACACCAATTAATCCGAGTACTGATCGCAAAAGTAAGTATTTTTGATTTTCTTTTTTTCCGATAAAGCGTTCTTTATAATATAAAACAAATCCTGCGGCAATAACCATTGATACGCCGTTACGGATAAAAGTTTTTTGAATGGCATTTACATCTCCGGATAGTTTGACGAACACAGACATCATCGAAAATCCAAGAGAAGATATGAGAAGTAAAAGGATGCCTTTATTTTTATCTGACACGTTAGTTTGACCTCCTCAACATAAAATAAGAAACACTGTTTAATATCATAACACGTCAATCAAGGATGTTCTATTGGATGGGCTTTGAATAGGTGTTTTTAAGATGATATAAAAACATTTGTTCGATAAGTTATTCTTATTCATTTTTCTGACAATTTCTCTTTATGTTTTCTATTATTTTCGTTATATTAAAAGGATATTAACGTCAAAAGATAAACAGCATAGGAAGTGGCACATGAAAATGGAAAATAGGAAGCAACATGTCGTTATGAATCTCGTTCCAGGTATTATTTTAAGTATATTCGTCATGGTCATAGGTATTTATGGGGCAGACATTCTTGGGAAAATGCTTGTTTCATTAGGCGTATTATCGCCGGGGAGTAAAACGCCGATATCGAGTATTTTTGTCGCCATTTTACTCGGAATTATTATTAAAAATACGACAGACGTGTCACGAATGTTTCGGTCAGGTATTACTTTTTCGGTAAAATATGCGTTACGAGCAGGGATTATTTTATTAGGACTTCGTTTAAGTTTAGTCGAAGCGTTAAAGTTAGGCGCATTCGGTATTCCGCTCATTATTTGTTGTATTTTTATCGGTCTTTCAATAACTATTTATTTAACACGTTTAATGAAACAGTCTGAACGGTTAGGAACATTAATTGCTTGTGGAACAGGTATTTGTGGAGTGACCGCTATTATGGCGACGTCACCTGTTATTCGGGCGAAAGAAAATGAAATATCATATGCGATTGCTAATATTACGATATTCGGTTTAGTCGGTATGGCACTTTATCCATTCTTAGCTCATACATTTTTTGCAGACGATCCGATAAAAGCCGGATTGTTTCTCGGAACGTCGATTCATGATACGGCTCAAGTAACTGGAGCTGCACTCATTTATGATCAAATATTTCAATCTGAAGAAGTTGTCAATGTGGCAACAGTTACTAAGTTAACGAGGAATTTATTTATTATCGTCATTATTCCACTCGTTTCTTATATGTTTTTTAAACGAGAAAATGAAGGATCAGGAGAAAATACGCAAGTGCTGCCGAAATGGTATACGTTTATTCCGCTATTCGTTGTCGGATTTTTACTGTTATCATTGCTCCGTACAGTGGGGGACTTTACGTTAACGAATAGTGGGGAAGCTTTCGGTTTTCTAGCGGAACATACGTGGCAATCGTTTTATGATTCAACAAGTGCTTTCGGGACGAATTATTTACTCGGAATGGCGATGGCTGGGGTTGGCTTATCAACGGATTTTAAAATGTTTAAAGGCATTGGTTTAAAACCGTTTTATATTGGATTTATCGCAGCTGTATCTATTGGTTGTGTGAGCTTCTTACTCGTGTCATTGTTCGGACATCTCGTCGTTATTTAATGTAAAAAAAGTGTCTGCATGTGTGAAAAACATACAGACACTTTATTTTTATGTTATATGGTGTTCGTTCGTTTATGAAAAATAATAAATTCAGACGGAACAGCTAACATGTTCGTCAGTGGTGGGAAAATTTGTTGAACTTCTTTTCGTTCGATTTCTTGATAGCCAATTCTTACGTACCACTGTTCAAGCCGTTCTTTTGCTGGATATGAGCCAGACTTAGCGACGAGTAATTCGATTTGAATCGTCGGTATACCTTTTTTCTTCCATTCGTGTTCGGCAAATTGCAAAAGTTGCTTTCCGAAGCCGCGTCCATGATAGTTTTCATCAATAGCTAACATCCCGATATTACCGGTAGATGGTGAAACATCGGTAAGTCTAACAGAGCCGATGATCGTTTCATCCAAATACATCCCGATAAGTTCGCCACTAGCTGCGATTTCGCTCATCTCTTGGGCATCTGTTCGTTGCATACCTTCTTTCCATAATCTGGTCTCCGCCGTTTTGTATGCACGATTAATGATCGTCGCTAGCTTCTCCATTAATTGGGTGTTGTTTGCTTCATTGCTACTCATTCGCTTCAAATGAATGTTATTCACGTTAAATCCTTCTTTCATTTAAACTGTTTGCATTTGCTTAAAATAATAGATGGCTGTCAATTGTGACACGTGGATGTTTGACGACGCAATCGATATGAACCCCTGCGTCTGTTTGTCCACCAAATGATTTATTACTACCGAAAGCGATATGAATCGTACCGTACACTTTCTCATCTTCTAACACATTACCTGTTAGTCGGGCACTCTTATTCGTACCGATTCCAAATTCAGCAATCGTTCGGCCGAGTCCATCCCCTAATATGTTTAAAAGTTCACGACCTGCGTCACCCGTAGCGGCAACGAGGCGGCCGTTTTCAATCGTTAACGTCGTAGGTTCTGTTAAGACGCCAATCCCTGAAATAGCTCCATCAACGACTATTTTACCGTTCGCTTCCGTTTCAAGCGGCGCGATAAAGCTTTCACCTGAAGGCAAGTTACCGGAGTCACCTGCTTGTCTAAATACACCTGTACTAGCAATGGCCGTTCTCCCTTTAATAGATAAGGAAAGGGCGTGACCGTCTTTTTCAATCGTTACGTGTTCACCTGATTGCAGAATATCGCAATATTCATTCGTTAAAGTCTCTACGTCACTATAATCTGCTGTAATGGCACCTTTGTTAAACATATCTAATGATATACCAGGCATCGTAATGACGCGCGTTCCATTTTCTGATGCACGCTTTCTCGCTTTTGTATGTGTTAATGAATGTTCAGTGATACATATAGCAACATCACTCATAAACATCGCTTCTGCGACTTGTTTAGGTGGTTCTTCTCCAGACTTTTCTCGCGTTTTCATTTTTAGTAACAGCGCTTCTTCTGCTAAAGGAACGCTCGTTTCGTAAAATATTTCACCAATTGATTGTAAAGAGTCATCTGTTATGATGGCGATTGATTCTTGTTTCTTTAAAAATATGTTGTTTAGCAAAATGTTTTTGGCAACGGTTAAGTATTCATTCATATATTATTCACCTTTCGTTTCCGATTATTCAGTGAGTTGTAAATCGTAGTCAATGATGACCTTTTCAATTTTATCGCGTGATTCCATCAGTAAAGGTAAGTATTCATTCACACGTTCATCTGGCATACGATATGTTGGACCTGACAATGTAATTGAACCGATGACTTCGTTGTTTCTAAAAATGGGCGCAGCCATTGCAACGATATCTTTTGAATATTCACTAATACTTAGCGACCATCCATTTCGATGAATTATTTTTAATTCTTTTTCCAGTTCTGACGGAGATGCGATTGTGTTGTTCGTATATTTGACGAGTGGTTCATCATGAATAACTGAGTGAATCAAAGCTTCATCTGCATAAGCTAATATAGCTCGGTAAGACGCACCAACGTATAGAGGTGCACGGCTTCCTTTTGTGACAGTGAACTTCACTTTATTTTCTGGTTCTGCTACTTCTAGCGTCACCCCTTCATTGCCGTCAAGAATCGTTAAAAAGACAGATTCACCTGTTTTTGAGCAGAGACGTTCGAGCTCTGGTTTGATTAATTGTCTCACGTTTAACCCGTCATACATAATTGTACCTAATTCCCAAATAGCAAATCCTAAAGAGTATTTCTTAGTTTCTGGGTTCTTCTTAAGAAAGCCATTTGTCGTAAGTGTTTCTAGCACGCGGTAAATACGTGCATGGTTTAGTTGTAGTTCGTTCGCTAATTCTCTTCCACCCCACGTTTGTTTTTCTTTCGTAAACATTTTGAGGACATCTAATGCAAGTGTTAGCGTTTTTAGCATTCGTCAATCTCCCTTCATTATTAAACGTTGCTGTATGTCTTGGGTGATTTGTATTTTTATTTATTCATATAAATAATCTATGACAGAGGCGATATAAACCTTTGCACACGTAACGATTTGTTCGACTAACACTTTTTCATTATAGCCGTGAATGCTCGGTAAATACGCTGGTCCGTATTGTAAAACGGGAATATTATGTTGTCTGAAATGTCTAGCATCGCTACACGCCCATTGCATGACCCCGTAAGCGTCCTCGTTTGTGACGTACGTAATGTTATCGACGATTGAACGGCAAATGTCGTCGCTTGCATCTGTGTAATTAGCATTACTTTTAAAGCCGAACGTCTTCATTGTATAACGGATCCCTAGCTGATCTAATTTTTCCTTAATTATTTGTTTTACGTCATCTCGCATAATACCAAAAGGTAAACGACAGTCAATAGCAACTTTACAGCTTTCAGGTATAACATTTGAAGCTGTACCACCATTAATTGTCCCGATGTTTACCGAGATACTTTCTAAAATGTCTTGGTACTTTTCCCGGTCTGTTTCAACTTCGCGCATGTACTTTTTAGATACTTCTATGAGCGGCTTCACTTCATCAGGCGTATCAATTGAAAGGTCGAATAGTGAACGAATTTCTTCAATTGCTTGAATCATATCAGTAATTGCATTCGTACCTGCCAGAGGTGAGAGGCTGCCATGTCCAGGTGTACCAAACACTTCTAGTTCGAACCAGAGTGCGCCTTTTTGTCCAATCGTTGGGTTGCGTGGAGAAGAAGGTTCTGCTATTAAACAACCGTCACCTGTAATGATATCGTTTTCAAGTAACCACGGAACGCCGTACTCTCCACCTGTTTCTTCATCAGGTACAATGGCTAAAGTTAATTGACCAGGTAAATCGATATTCAAACGTTTAAGCAGGCTGAATGTAAAAATAAGGCCACCTAATCCCGCTTTCATATCGCTCGCTCCTCTACCGAGTAACCAGCCATCCTTTACTTCGCCGGAAAAAGGAGGGAAGTCCCATTTTTCAATGTCGCCTGCAGGAACGACGTCTGTGTGACCACAAAATATGTATGTTCGGCCATCATTGTTACCGATATGTGATGTTAAGTTGTACATTCCCTCAGCAGACTCATGCCACTTTACGTCTACGTCAAACGTATTTAAATAATCCGTAATGAACTGACTTATTTCTGTTGAGTCGCCTGGTGGATTTTCACTCGGAATTTTAATGAGTGATGAGCAAAGATCAATTAATTCATCTTTTCTATGTTCGACCTCTTTGATGAGTTGATCTTTTAATTGTTGTTTTGATTCCATAGAAACCGCTTCCTTTCAAAGGTATTTTTACTTGTGTATCAATATATGAAATGCCGTATCGGTATTCAGAATATGGAATTAGTTTAACATTCGAAAAAAAGTTTGTAAATATAAATTCTGAAAAGTGTGAGCATATAGTTTTTTCGAAAAATGTATTTACAAATAATTTAATCAGTGTGATAATTTACACATATTATATCTTTAAATGAATAAGTGTATCGATATACGAATCAATTGGTTGGATGTTTTAAAGGAGGATAACAATGAAAGTAATAGAAAATGGCTTTATTTACAATGATAAGGAAAAAGAATTTCAAAAAGGGTTACTCATTATAAAGGACGAAAACATAGCAGATGTTATTTTTTCAGTCGATGATGAAACGAAAATTGACCCTAAGGCTGAGAAGATAGATGCTACAGGTTTATATGTTATGCCTGGTTTTATTGATACGAGCTCGCAAATTGGCTTGCGTGAGACTGGCGTTCGCTGGGAAGGTGATGATAGTTACGAACCACTATATTCAGACCCACTGGAACTAAGTGTAGTTGACGGAATTTATCCCTTTGATATGGCATTTGCGGAAGCGGTTTCTGAAGGGGTGACAGCTAGTCACGTGATGGCTGCGCCGAATCAAGTGATTGGCGGGAAGACAGCAGTTATTCATACGAGCGGGAAAACAGTTGATCAAATGATTGTTAACTCAGATGTTGGATATAGCTTTTCAATGGGGGAGTTACCGAAAACAGCTTTATTTGAACATAAAAAACTACCACTTACACGCATGGCTATTGCAAAACAAATTCGTGATGCTATGAACGAATTGCGAAAAGAAGACCAGTTAAACGGGAAAGAAATATTTATTCGCTGTCACCGTGCGGATGATATTGCGACAGCTATTAGAATCGGAAAGGAATGTGAGGTACATATAACACTCGTTCACGCGACGGAATTTTCATCAACACACGAGAAACAAGCGAATGGAAGTGTGGACGTTATTGCAGGTCCTGCTTTTCAGCCGATGATTAGACAAGAATTGCAACATCTACATCCTTCATTATATAAGCGATTATCAGCGACGAATCTGTCGTACGCACTAGCTTCTGATCATCCGACGAGCAGTGTTGCTCACTTACGCCTTGAAGGAATTTTAGCGTTAAAGCAAGGGCTGAAGAAAGAAGACGTGTTAAATCAATTAACGATTGAAGCGGCGAAGATTGTCGGTTGCTCAGATCGTATCGGCTCGTTAGAAAAGGGTAAATTTGCAGACGTCGTTCTGTGGAATGATCATCCATTGACGTACGGTGCTACGGTGGAACGTACGTATATTAAAGGAGAAGAAGTTTATAAGGAGATGAATGTTCATGCTTAAAATATATAAACGAGCGACTATTTATTCAATGGATGACACGAATACTATTTATGAATGTGCGGATTTATGGATTGAAAATAATAAAATAATGAAAATTACGGAAGAAGAAAATTATCCAGCAGAAGCAGAAGTGATTGATTGCCAAGGTAAAATTATTACGCCTGGCTTAATTGACGTTCATACACACGTCGGTATTTGGGGGGAAATTGATGACGCTATCAACGATGCATGCGAATATTCAAGTCCATTTACGCCAACATTGCGTGCAATTGACGGTGTAAATGAAAATCATTTTTCCTTTGATTTAGCTCGTCAAGGGGGCGTGACGACTGTACAGACAGGTGCTGGAAGTGCTAATCCAATTGGCGGCGTTTGGACGATATTAAAAACAGCAGGCGAGACAATCGAAGACATGATACTCGTAGAAAAAAGTGGACTAAAAGGCGCTTTTGGAGAAAATCCAAAAAACATGTTCGGTCAAGTGTATGGTAAGGAACCGTACACACGTATGGGCGTTGCACATATCATTCGTGATGGATTTGAACGTGCGCAGCAATTAACGATTGAAGAGCAAGATGAACAAATCACGTATGATTTAGAGTTAGCTCCTTTTATTGAAGTGTTAAGAGGCGATATGCCACTGCATTTACATTGTCACCGAGCGGACGACATAGCGACAGCCATCCGTATTGCGAAAGAGTTTAATGTTAAGTTGCATTTACAACATGCGACAGAAGGGCATTTCATGTTAGAAGCTATTAAAGAAAGTGGGGCGACAGTGACGCTCGGGCCTTACATGTCACCATCACCTAAATATGAAAGTAAATATGGGCACCCGAGTAATCCGAAGAAGTTTAATGAAGCGGGAATAAATGTTGCTATTATGACAGATCATCCGTTTATTCCTATCCAGTATTTAAATGTATGTGCGGCTGAAGCGGCGCGCCAAGGAATGGATACAATGGAAGCCTTGCGCAGTATTACGAGCCAAGCAGCTATTCAAATGGAAATAGCCGATCGTGTCGGGTCGTTAGAAACTCAAAAAGATGCAGATTTCGTCATCTGGACACATCATCCGTTCCATGAAGAAACAAATGTTTTAGAAACGTATATTAATGGTAAACGAGTATATTCAATAGATGAATAACGTAAAAGAGATATCCTGTTCATTCAATAGAGAGTGACAGGATATTTTTTGCATCATTTAACCATTTGTTTAATACATACGCTACTTTTATTATGCAATATTTCCTGGGAAATATTAACGAGGAATATATGTTAAACAATATTTGTATAGAGTCTAGGAGACTCGAATGGGAATTAATAAGTTCATGTATTTATTTTGTTAGAAGGAAAAACATACGATTTAAAATAATTCTAAAAAATGATTTTAGTTAGGCAAGTATGAGTAAAATGTTTGTGGGACTATGCCCTACTTGTTGAGTATAGTTCTGAAACGATCACCCGCAAAAGTGAAGTATATATCACCTGAGGTAATTAACAAAAATAATAATCTATACAAAAGATGGTATTTTGAACGTATATATTAAATACCCACAAATACTTGACTCAATCGTTAGGCAAAAACGATTAGAACTTTTAAGCGAAAAGATGTATGATAGAAGGACATATAATGGATAGAAAAGGAATGATGAATTGACAAATGTACACGTTTTTTCAAGACGAGAAGAAATAGTTAATGCACTTACGCATGGAATAGGCGCTTTGTTAAGCATTGCTGCACTCGTCATACTTATTGTTTACAGTTCAATGTACGGGTCTGCCATGCACGTCGTTTCATTTACAGTATTTGGCGTATCGATGTTTTTACTCTATATCGCTTCAACGATGGCACATGCATTACCACACGGCAAGGCGAAAGATATTTTTGAAATACTCGACCATCAAGCGATTTACATATTTATCGCGGGAACGTATACGCCAATCACATTAATTGTTTTATCAGGTGCGATTGGATGGACACTTTTTGCTATCGTTTGGACGTTAGCGATTGGTGGCGTCGTCTTTAAGACGTTTTTTGTAAAAAAATATTTATTTACATCAACGATTTTATACGTAGCTATGGGTTGGTTAATCGTTATCGGGTGGAGTGGGCTTGTAGAAACCATGCATAGTAAAGGAGTTTTATTACTCGCTTTAGGCGGGGCGTGTTATACGTTAGGTGCTGTGTTTTACGTCTGGCGTAAGTTTCGCTATCACCATGCGATTTGGCATCTATTCGTTATTGCAGGGTCAACCCTTCATTTTTTCTCAGTCCTTTTTTACGTGTTACCGTTATAACAAACAAGAATAATTTGTTAAAAATATACATTAAATGAAAAGCGGAGGAATACAATGACAGAGCGAATGAAAGTGATGACTATTTTTGGAACGAGGCCAGAAGCCATTAAAATGGCGCCACTCGTTTTAGAGTTGGAAAAAAACTCAGATAAAATTGAATCAATTGTTACAGTGACTGCACAACATCGTGAAATGCTTGATCAAGTGTTAGACGTATTTGATATTACACCTGATTATGACTTGAACATTATGAAAGCAGGGCAAACATTAGCGCAAATAACGACACGTGCTTTAGAAGGCTTGGATGAAGTGATGAAAGAGGCGAAGCCAGATCTCGTTCTCGTTCACGGAGATACGAGTACGACGTTTGTCGGGTCTTTAGCAGCGTTTTATAATCAAATACCTGTCGGGCACGTTGAAGCAGGTTTACGAACGTGGAATAAGTATTCTCCGTATCCTGAGGAAATGAATCGTCAATTAACAGGTGTCATAGCAGATCTCCATTTTGCGCCGACAGAGAAAGCGAAAGAAACGTTGCTGAAAGAAGATAAACAAGCAGACACTATTTATGTGACAGGAAATACAGTGATTGATGCGCTGAAGACAACAGTGACAGATGATTACTCAAATCCGTTATTAAATCGAATAAAAGATAAGAAACTCGTATTGATGACAGCACACAGAAGAGAGAATTTAGGGGAAAATATGCAACAAATGTTCCGCGCGATTAAGCGATTAGTGGAAGCACACGATGACATTCATATCGTTTACCCGGTCCATTTAAATCCGACGGTTCAAAAAACAGCCGAAGAAATTTTAGGGAACGATGACCGCATCGATTTAATATCACCACTAGAATTGTTAGATTTCCATAATTATATGGCAAATGCTCATATTATTTTAACAGATTCAGGCGGGATACAAGAAGAAGCACCGTCACTCGGTGTTCCAGTCATTGTTCTACGTGATACGACTGAGCGCCCGGAAGGTATTGAAGCAGGAACGTTGAAGTTAGCAGGTACAGATGAAGACAATATTTTCGCGTTAGCAAACGAATTGTTAACAGATAAACACATTTACGATGAGATGTCGAAAGCTAACAATCCGTATGGTGATGGGGAAGCATCACGGAGAATTGTAGAAGCTATTTTACATCACTTTAATAAATAATTAAGCAAACGTTAGTAACTTTTCTCATGTGATTGAGAAGAGTTACTAACGTTGTTATTTATAAAAAGAAAGAATCACTTTATAAATTCAGTATATTCGCTATAATCTGTATAAGAGATAATAGAGAGAGAAGAGGTAGGGCGTATGTTCTTTTTTGGATTAATATTTTTATGGGTCTGTACAGGGATTATTTTGTACACGAAATATCGTGTCATAGTAAACGGGAAAAAATTACAAGGGGAAATTGTCGGATTTAAACGACCTTCAGGATCTGCTTTAAGTTTTTCGGGGTATTATTACATTATTCGGTTTGAGTATGGCAATGAGATTATTGCCGCGCAATCGATGCAAAGTAAGATGGGGACACTGGATAAACCACCGAAAAATAAAAAAGGCGAGAAGTGTATGATTTATTACAATCCAAAATATCCAGAAAAAGTGACGATTGCAGGGAAGTTTGGGGCAGAAATATCGGCAGCTGTTTTATTTTTAATCGGATTAGGTGGACTTATCATATATTTACAGTAGTAAATAAGAAGCTCTCGGTGGAGGCGAAGTGTGATGGACCTTTTAAAAGAAGTAGGGGAGATTGAGCGAGAAATCATCGCTATTCGGCGTGATTTACATGAGTATCCGGAAATAAGTATGCAGGAAGAGCGAACGGCAAATGTCGTTATTGATTACTTGCAATCTTTAAATATCGATTATGAAATTGTTGAAAATGGGGGAATAATCGGTACGTTAGTTGGAAGTAGTGAAGGAAAGACAATTGCTTTACGTGCAGATTTAGATGCTTTGCCGATGAAGGAGTCACCGACCAATTTGCGAATGGATAAGGTGGTTGTTTCTAAGACGGAAGAAGCTGCACATTTATGTGGTCATGATGGCCATACGGCGATGCTACTCGGGGCTGCAAACGTGTTATCAAAGCATAGAGAACAAATAAAAGGTAAAATTTTATTCGTATTTGAACGCGGTGAAGAAGATGGGCGAGGTATTTACCGGATGTTAGAACGACTCGTTCATATCGGTGTGGATGGCATTTGGGGCATTCATTTAAAGTCGGACATTCCGTCAGGGAAAATATCTGTTGATCCTGGTCCGAGAATGGCTGGCGTATTCCCGTTTCACATTCGTATCCGAGGAAAAAGCGGTCACGGGTCAAGGCCGGATTTAGCTCATTCACCAATTGACTGTTTTACTCATTTTTATACACAATTAAAGACGGTGAAACATGATACGTTAGACCCTTTTATGCCAATTACTTATTCCATTGGTCATTTACATTCGGGAAGTGTAGCAAACGCTATACCTGATGAACTTTCTTTTCGCGGGACAGCTCGTTATTTACACGCCGAACAAGGGAGACATTTAAAAAGAGTGTTTGATGATTTACTTGAAAAATCATGTGACTTATATCATTGTTCGTATGAATATGTTGAACAGACAAAGCCGATTGATTTGCTCGTTTATAATGAAGAAACGTGTGCGGAAATTGCTCGGAAGTCAATTGAAACATCCATAGGGGAAGACGTTATTTTTGAATATCCTGCATGGTTAGCATCAGAACCGTTCGGGTTGTATCAGAAGTATTTCCCAGGTGTATTTGCCTTTGTCGGCATTAAAAATGAACAAAAAGGTACAGGAGCAGAACACCATAATGCTCATTTTGATTTAGATGAAGATGTGTTAAAATTAGGCACGGTAGCTACGATTCAATATGCACTCGATTTTCTCGAGAAAAATCCATCGATTTCATATGAAGCAGAAACACGAGATGTCGCTGCATTATTTGAGCATATCGGGTTACCTATTCCGTAGTAACAATTTGGAAAAAAGGAGTGTTAGTTATGAAGAGGTATTTAACGATTGCTCTGTTGCTATTTTTATTTACGATGATAGCAGCATGCGGAACAACAGATGTTGAAGAGGAAGATACGTCTAGTTCAGAAAATGAGCAAGAAGAAGTGGAAGAATCAGAAGATGAAGAAACCGAAGAAGAAACAGAAGAAGATCAGGGCGAACAAGATGATGAAGAAAACGCTGAGGATGAATCGTCAGAGGACGATGAAGCAGAAGTAGATGGCGATAAAGTGAAAGAACAAGGAACATATAACGGGCAAGCAGATCCGCACACAGTAGAAATTGAGACAGAAGAGGGACCATTCGCTTATCAATTATCAATGGACGCTCGTGAATTAGTTGAAGATATAACAGAAGGAAGTAAAGTTGAGTTTACGTATACAGAAGACGGTGATCAACGTACGATCGAGGACATCGTTGAAGTAGAATAAGACTAAGCGCGTGCATTTCACGAGATAATTGTGAATGCACGTGCTTTTATTTGTCTGAAAAAAGATTGATAAAGGAGCAGATGACATCATGGAAGTAGTTTTTACAGCGCCTCTTGATGACGTATATAAAAATGAGTTAAGAAAACAGTTTCCTGACATAACGTATCAATTTACTTCACCGGAAACGATAGAACATCACTTGCAATCAGCAACGGTACTTGCGACGTACGGCAACGATCTTACGAAAGAAATGATTGAAAGAGCAGAGCACGTTAAGTGGATTATGGTTTTATCAGCTGGTGTTGATGAGTTACCGATTGAAGCAATCAAGAAAAGAAATATTGTCGTGACAAACGCTCAAGGCATTCATAAAGTACCGATGAGTGAGTACGTTATTTCAATGCTACTGCAAGTATCTCGCGAAGAAAAGCGACTCATTGAAAATGAACGCAAGCACCAATGGGAACGCTCACTTAAGTTTCAGACGAAAGAAATTAGCGGAAAAACGATGCTCGTGTTCGGCACAGGCGCAATTGGCCAAGAAGTTGCCCGCATAGCAAAAGCATTTCGCATGACAACTTACGGTATTTCTAGAAGTGGAAAGCAAGTGGAGCATTTTGACACTGTTTATTCGATTGAGCAAAAAGGTAAGGTGCTAAGTGAAGCAGACTTTGTTATTTCAGTATTACCGAGTACTGAAGAGACACGTCAGTTGTTTACATATGATGTTTTTTGTCAAATGAAGCGAGAAGCTATCTTTTTAAATATGGGGCGGGGTGACGCTGTCGTTGAAGAGGATTTACTGCAAGCGATGAAAGAAGAACGAATCTGTCACGCAATACTTGACGTCTTCAGAACGGAGCCACTTCACTCAGAAAGTCCGTTTTGGCAAGAGGAAAACATTACGATTACTCCACATACATCTGGTGTGTCTGAACATTATATAACACGAGCTTTAGATATTTTTACGGAAAACTTAGCACACTGGATTGAGCATGAAGACGTTATCGTCAATCAAGTGGACTTAACGAAAGGGTATTAACGTGCATACGTAATATGGACGCGAGCATCTGTGTAAGGTGTATGTTTATACGTTTGTTCTAGTCCATTCATTTCAACATCTTTATGTAACAATTTTTTCTCACGCCAATGAATGGAGAAATTTCTTTTGAACGAGATGTTTTTAATCGTTAAATCGTTTTCACTTAACCAGTCATAAGCTAATTTCTTCTCGTTTAGGAAAAAAGATTGTGGCATCGGCACACCTGCTTGGATAAAAGGCGTTTGATTATTTGCAGTCTTTTCCTTAGCATATAAACAAATAAATAGTGATAAGTGATCGAGAAATGCGAGTAAATCATAATGAGCGTTAAAATTATCAGCATTAAAGTGCGCCATCTTATTTATGATATCGTGTTGACGTTCACGTTCCGCTTTTACAAAATTGATTGCTAGTTGATTGTCGCTCGTCTGTGAAAATTGTACGTAGTGGTGTGAACAGAGTAATCCTGCATATGCGTCTTTAACAACTACTTGATCGATCCCGCCTTTATACGCTTGCAATTTATCGCGTAGAGGAAAGTCCATAAATGTGTACGGAGCGTTCGTCTCATCATTCCATTTAGGCGATTGATCCAGGCGAATCCACCCACAATCATGTGATCGAACGGCTAATTTAAGTGAGTCAATATTTTGTAGGAAGTCTCGTTTTTTAATCGTTAACTGATTGAGTAATTGTAAAGAAATTGATGCGTGCTCGTGCTGCTTAATACATATGAAGTGGTCGCTAAGTGAACGAACAATCATGCTAAAGCACTCCCTTCTAGACGTTCGACTTTGTGCTATCATACTAAAAAGCTCGTAAAAATAAAAACATAATAAACAGACTATTCACTGTTAATATTATATTTAAGTGGTAAAATGAAAAGAAAAAAGGAGGAGTATTAATGGATATATCATATAATACAATACTTATAGCAATCGATGGGTCTGATCAATCATTTTTTGCATTTGATAAAGCTGTTGCAATGGCAAAGCTGAACGATGCTGAATTACATGTTGTTCACGTATACGACGTTCGTGTATACCCATCAGAATATAGTTCGATTATAAAACGTGCTGAAAGCGATGGGCGCGATATGCTCCGTAAGTTCTGTAAGCGTGCAGAAGAGCAAGGCGTAAAAGCGAAGTCGATTTTAAAACGAGGCTCACCAAAAGTCGTTATTAGTAAGCACGTAGCCGTAGATGTTGGAGCAGATTTAATTGTAGCAGGTGCTTCAGGCTTATACGCTGTGGAGCAAAGACTCCTCGGAAGTGTAACGGACAGTATCGTTCGTACAGCGAAATGTGACGTTCTCGTCGTTCGTCCAGATGATGAGTAATTATAATTTTATACTTTTACTATACCCTTAGGCGTTTGTGCTTAAGGGTATATTTTATGAGTTATAAATCTCCCCAATCAATTGGCTTTTGGTCGTCCGCTTTTAAAAGATCATTCGTTTGTGAGAACGGTTTACTGCCAAAAAAACCTCTATAGGCAGACAGTGGACTCGGATGGACAGATTTAACGATATGATGCTTATTCGTATCAATAAGCTGTTCTTTCATTTGTGCAGCTTTACCCCATAAAATATATACAATAGGCGTATCCTTTTCATTTAAGCTCGTAATGACTTTGTCGGTGAACTGTTCCCACCCCATATTTCGGTGTGAATGAGCGTTTCCAGCTTCAACAGTTAAAACATCATTTAAGAGAAGGACTCCTTGCTTTGCCCAACCTGTTAAATCCCCGTGTTTGGGCACTTGAACATTTATGTCTTCTGCTAATTCTTTAAAAATATTTTTAAGAGACGGTGGTAACGGAACCCCTTTTTGTACAGAAAAGCTGAGTCCATTCGCTTGATTCGGTCCGTGGTACGGGTCTTGTCCTAAAATAACGACTTTCACATCTGAAAAAGCAGTCATATGTAATGCTTTATAAATATCATTCATGTCTGGATAAATTGTTTTTGACGTATATGCTTCTTTTAAAAATGTACGTAATTTTTTATAGTAAGGTTTCGTAAATTCTTCGTTTAAATATTGTTTCCAATCATTTGTTAAAATTTGTTGAGACAATTTTACACCCCTTTTTACTAGTTGCTTTATCGTCATTATAAATAATTATGAATAATAACTCTACCTCATTCATTAAATGTATGAGTAAAATGTTTGTGGGACTATGCCCTACTTATTGTGTAAAGTTTCCACTTCAGAAATGTCCTTCGCTTGTCCACGAAGAATTGAAGTGCATTCTTCGCACCATCAACTTCTAATCCCTCCACTATCGTGTCGGTATTAGGGATTTTCGGATACGGCTATTCCCGCAGACGTCTCTGTACATTTCTTTCGTTCAAGTTAATTTACACATGAAGATAGACTTAAACGTTTGTTGCGGGAAAACATACGGGCTATTTCTTGAGTAATAAGCATGAAAAAAAGACCTTCTTTTGTATAGTTATAGTCACGACAACCACTATAAAAAGAGAAGAGGTCCTTAAATGAAGAATATCATCTCTCAAATCACAATGGAAGAGTTAGAACGTACTGTTTATCGTGCTTTACAGAAAAGCTTCTCCGAAGCTATGGGAAAAATATTTTTAGAAATGGATTGTGATTATTGCTGAAAATAGAGACAAGCGTAGATTTCAGTTAAAAGATAAACGAAGGCTAACTTTTGATTCCATGTTTGGTCATGTAGACGTTCAAAGGAACTATTATTTTGATTGTGAAACTGGCAAGTATGTGTCTCTCCTCGATCAACACCTTGCATTTGATGGTGGACAAATGATGAGCCCATTTGTCCAGAATTTAGCAATTGAGCTAGCTGTCTCAGGTGTATCCTATCGACAGGCTTCTGATGCTTTGGAAAAGCTGCTAGGTTACCCTGTGATCAGTCATGAAGGGATTCGACAACAAGTACTAAATACAGAGGTTATTCCAAAGGAAAAGCAGGAAATAAATTCTGATGTTTTATTTATAGAAGTTGATGGGCTCTACACAAAAAGCCAAGAAAAACCGAGAAGTGGAAGAGAACTTAAAATAGCCGCTGTTCATCAAGGCTGGGAAGTAAATGGGAAGCGCGTAAAGCTCAAAGGAAAACAACATTTTATTCATACGGGTAAGCGACCATTTTGGGAAGAATTTGAGGATTATCTCATAAATGCATTTGAATATCACCCAACCCAACATCATTTAGTGATTAATGGTGATGGTGCGAATTGGATTACTTCTTGTCGTGAATACTTTCAAAACAATGCAACATTTGTCATTGATCGTTTTCATATAGTTTGTGATGTGCGACAAATATTTAGAGAACATCCGAGGTATCACGTCATACGTAAGAAATTATCTAATTATGACGCAGAAGGTTTTATGATTGAGTTAAACAGTGCCGTTGGCGCATTAGCTCATGAAAATAAAGAAGAACAGCTAGAAGTATTAACTTCACAGTTATCTCAGTATTCAGAAGCACTTGAAGATTA
>DATGUM010000040.1:0-16683 GCA_035301345.1 Bacillota bacterium | reverse complement strand
GAAAATGCGCGAGTAGCAGTTGCTCACGGTCAGATGAATGAGGCGGAACTAGAGAACATTATGCTTGGGTTCTTAGCGGGTGAATACGATGTGTTAGTGAGTACGACGATTATTGAAACAGGTGTTGATATACCAAACGTTAACACGTTAATCGTTCATGATGCTGATCATATGGGACTTAGTCAACTTTATCAATTACGAGGAAGAGTTGGTCGTTCTAACCGGATTGCTTATGCATACTTTACTTATCAAAAAGATAAAATTTTAACAGAAGTAGCGGAAAAACGTCTACAAGCGATTAAAGAATTTACTGAACTCGGCTCTGGATTTAAAATTGCGATGCGAGATTTATCGATTCGAGGTGCCGGAAATTTACTCGGGTCTCAGCAGCACGGATTTATTGATTCTGTCGGTTTCGATATGTACTCACAAATGTTGAAAGAAGCGATTGACGTCCGTAAATTAGATATTGACAATGAACCGAAAGTAAAAGATCCAGTGTTAAACGTTTTAGTCGATGCTTATATTCCGGAGACGTACATTAAAGATGAAAAGCAAAAAATAGATATGTATAAACGTTTCCAATCGCTTCGTTCAGAAGAGGAATTAATGGAATTACAGGAAGAGTTAATTGATCGTTTTGGTGATTACCCACAAGAAGTTGAAGCGTTGTTTAAAGTTGCTCAATTAAAAGCGTATGCTTTAAAGGAGTCTGTTGAAACGATTGATGAAGAAAGAAATAAAGTGACTGTTCTCTTAGATGAAACGCGTAGTCAACAAATTGACGGTGCAAAATTATTTGAACTCGTTAATAACTTAGACCGTAGTGTGCAGCTCGGAACGGTTCACAACCAATTGAAGATTATCTTTAAATGGAGAAAACCACAACCACTTAGCCGTTACGATTTGGTAGCTGATTTAATTAAAAAGCTTAGTACAGTGAATCGCGAAGAGGAAACGGCATAGGTAGTGTGCGAAGCTGATAAGATAAAAGTATCTTATCAGCTTTTTTTACGTATTATTTACTTCGGTATCTTCAAGTAGGTGCTGAGTTGTGCGGGCTATTCATGTTATAATAAACAAAAGAAGTAGAAACGACAGGTTGTTTAGTAGGTGAGACAAATAGAGACGAAAACGATCGTTAGAGGAGCTTTGTTGCTGACGATAGCAAGTTTTATGAGTAAAATTTTAAGTGCGGGGTATCGCGTTCCGTTGCAAAACTTAACGGGTGATCTCGGTTTTTACATTTATCAGCAAGTGTATCCTTTATTAGGCATGATGATTATTTTAGCTTTATACGGATTTCCGTCTGCGATATCAACACTTGTAGCTGAGCAAAAAGATCAACATTCACGTTTGTCGTTACTAAGCTTTTACATACCTGTGTTCGTTATTTTGCTCGGAATCTCAGGTGGATTAGCAGCTCTCATATGGATGAGCGCGCCGTGGATAACATCGTTTATTAGTGACGGAACGTTAGAGAGTGCGTATCGTATCGTTGCAATGGCATGTTTGTTTATTCCCGCGATTGCTGTTCTTCGTGGATCCTTCCAGGGGTTGTATGTGATGCACCCAGTCGCTTATTCACAAATAGGTGAACAGCTTTTTCGTGTGTTCATTATAATTTACGTTGCTTACGCTGTAAGTGAAGGGCGCTTTTCAACGGAAGCAATCGGTGAAGCTGGTGCTTATGCAGCGATTATTGGTGCAGTCGTTGCGTTCGTTATTTTATTTATCTATTTTATACGCATAAAACCTTTCACACTAAGAACATATGATATTCCGTGGAAAAAGTATCTCGTGACGATTGTTAGTTTAGGAATTGTCGCGTCACTTAATCATATGATTTTATTAGTTCTTCAGTTAGCAGATGTATTTACGCTCGTACCGAGTTTGTTAAAAGGTGGCTTTGCGCCGTTAACAGCGATGGAACAGAAAGGGATTTTCGACCGAGGACAGCCATTGATTCAAGTGGGGACAGTTATCGGTTCGTCATTTGCGTTAGCGTTCATCCCAGCGACGTCGCTTATAAAAGTTGTGGAAGAAAGTTCGAATACGTATCGCCATATTCGCCATGCTTTTTCATTTAGCTTTTATTTAGCTGCAGGTGCGACGATTGGTTTATTTGTTATTTTTCCGGAAGTGAATACACTTCTTTATAAAAATACACTCGGAACTGATAGTTTAAGAATCTTGTCTATCGCTATTTTACTTAGTTCTCTTTGTATAACAGCGACGTCAATTTTGCAAGGATTGAATGATTATAAATGGTCTGCTCTATTTATCGTTTTAGCGTTTATTATTAAGTTGTTCGGAAACATGTTACTCGTTCCGTTTCTTGGCATTACCGGTAGCGCGATAGCGACTGTTATTAGTTTACTCGTTTTAGCTATTGCTGTTATGAAGCAATTAAACGTTCGTTTACGAGCCATTAAACTATTTTCGAGTATAAAGAGTCGTGCAGTTATAGGTGCTGCATCTGGAATGATTGTTTATTTAACCATTATTCGACTGTTGATACCATTTAATGTTATGAACCGGCTGCAATTGCTCATTTACGTTCTGTTTTTAGCAAGTAGTGGAGCGGCTATTTATTTTATATTATTGTTGCGACTACGGGCATTTTCAGACGAACAGTTAAGCACATTGCCATTTGGCCATCAGTTGATGAAGTGGAATAAAGGTAGGGATAATAATGGAGAATAAAATATATATTGTCGGCTTAGGTGCCGGAGAGGTGGAGCAATTATCATTAAAAGTGTACCGCCTATTAAGTAATCAAAAGTATCCTTTATACATTCGGACGGCTGACCATCCAGTCGTAAAAGATTTACGAGAAGAAGGGATTACGTATGAATCATTTGATACTTTGTATGAGAGTCATGATCATTTTACCGATGTATATGAGGCGATTGTTG
The DNA here is from genome assembly GCA_035301345.1 of Bacillota bacterium. Taxonomy (GTDB): domain Bacteria; phylum Bacillota; class Bacilli; order Bacillales; family Amphibacillaceae; genus CALAMD01. The sequence goes on along the minus strand of DATGUM010000040.1, from coordinate 13,765 downwards.
AACGCCTTAAAACATATGCTCAATCATCTTCGCTCGTATATGCTGTACCGGGTCACCCGATGTTAGCCGAGCGGACGGTACAATTACTTAATGAGCAGACAGACGTGGATGTTGAAATAGTCGGTGGACAAAGTTACTTAGATGACATGTTTACGACATTAAACATTGACCCAATTGATGGCTTTCAATTCGTTGACGCGACTTCATTCGACCGTGAGCAATTAAATTACGAGCAACATTTAATCTTTTGCCAAGTGTATGATCAGTGGACGGCTTCAGAAGTGAAGTTAGCATTGCTTGAAGATTTACCTCCGACCCATCAAGTGACGATTGTTGACGCAGCTGGCACGAGTGATGAGACGAAGAAGAGCGTTCCTTTAGCTGAACTCGATCATGAAATTGGCATTAGTAACTTGTTAAGTATCTACGTGCCGCCAGTTGGACGTTTAGAGTTAACACATACGTTTAAGCGTTTAAAAGAAGTCATTGCGATCTTACGAGGACCAAATGGATGTCCTTGGGATCAAAAGCAGACCCATGAATCACTGCGAGCTCACGCGATCGAAGAAGTGTATGAATTAATTGATGCGATTGAGCGTGAAGATGATGAAGGAATCATTGAGGAGCTTGGTGACGTCCTTTTACAAGTCATGCTTCATAGTCAGATTGGCGCTGATAGTGGCTACTTTACTGTCGATGACGTGATCAAACGTGTGACTGAAAAAATGATTCACCGCCACCCACACGTATTTGCGAAAGGTACGGAAGCGGAAAATAAAACGTGGGATGAATTAAAAGCAGAAGAAAATTACGGACGGATAGCAAATGATAATTATTTATTAAGTGATATACCAAAGCAATTCCCAGCACTTATTAGGGCAGAAAAGTTGCAAAAACAAGCGGCGAAAGTCGGTTTTGATTGGACAAATGTTCATGATGTTTGGGCAAAGGCTGATGAAGAACTTACTGAGTTACAAGAAGCAATCGATCACGAAGATGAGCTAAATATAGCTGAGGAATTCGGTGACGTCCTGTTCGTCATTGTGAATTTAGCCCGTTTTTATAAAGTAAAAGCAGAGCTCGCTTTACATGAAACGAATGAAAAGTTTATTTCACGATTTAATCACGTTGAACGTCGCGTCAAAGAGAATGCTCAATCGTTTGCAGACGTATCACTAGCAGAAATGGATCATTACTGGGACGAAGCGAAAGGGGAGGAATAAATATGCGGTTAGATAAATTTTTAAAAAATTCACGTTTAATTAAACGAAGGCCATTAGCGAAAAAGGTAGCAGATGAAGGTCGTATCCAAGTGAACGATCAAACGGCAAAAGCTGCCACAAATGTTGAGGAAGGAGATATTATTCGCATCCAATTCGGACAAACAATTGTGACAGCGAGAGTATTAAAGACGTTAGACGTCGTTAGAAAGAACGATGCTGAATTGATGTACGAAGTAATAAACGAAGAACGTGTAGCAACTGAAGAATAAGAGAGTCGTTTATTAATGATTAATAAAGGGTATGTTTCATAGCGACGAAAAATGTTTAACTCCGTAGATGAATATTTAAAACATACGACCATTTTGTACATAAAAAAATAATTTTAAGAAAAGTTTACAAATTTCTTGCTAAATATAGTACAATGATGGATAAGTTCATCCATTTTTAAATAAAAACGTAAGGAGATATTAGCTATGCAGACAAACAAAAAATCTGTGACAAGACTTAATTCTAGTTATATGAAGCAATACGATGCCCATGTTGTTAGGCAACAGAAGAAAAAACAACGTCTCGTTCGCCGATTGATGCTCGTTGCATTTATATCCGTTATTGTCATTAGTAGCATGGCTGTTTATCATGTGAAGCAACGATCACTTCAAGCAGATGTGAAGGAAAAATATTCACAACTCGAAGATGAACTCGTTACACTGAAAAAGACAGAAGCAAATTTTAAAGAAGAAATTAGTTTGCTGAATGATGAGGAGTATGTTCTAGATATTGCTCGAACGAATTACTTTTTCTCAAAAGAGGGCGAATTAATTTTTAAAGTTGAAGATGAACAGCCTAGATATTGATAGAATTTGATATCTGGGCTATAATATAGGAAAGAGTTCTTAAATCTTAAGGAGGAGCATTTTTTTTATGTCAATTGAAGTAGGCAGCAAAGTTAAAGGTAAGGTAACAGGAATCACTAATTTTGGAGCGTTTGTTGAGTTAGAGCAAAAGAAAACGGGGCTCGTTCACATTAGTGAAGTTGCCGATAGCTATGTGAAAGACATTAATGAACACTTAACAGTAGGCGAAGAAGTACTCGTTAAAATTATTAATGTAGAAAAAGACGGTAAGATTGGTTTATCGATTAAAAAAGCTCAAGATAAGCCAAAAAGTAAGCCTCGTGCAGCGAGCAGTAAAGAAAAAGCGGAATCGTTTGAATCAAAAATGAACCGATTCTTAAAAGATTCTGAGGACCGTTTAGCCTCTTTAAAGAAGCACACGGAATCCAGACGTGGGGGTCGAGGTGCGAAAAGAGGATAGCAATTGCTGTCTAGAAATGATGCTCTTATAGTTTAGTAGAAATTATTCTTATAAAATAATCAACCAGTCATGCTTATCATTTGATAAATATGGCTGGTTTTTCATTTTGTCTGATCATGTGACAGTTATAAGTGAAGAACGTCGGGCATATGTTTATAAAGTGTTACGATAAAAAAAGCAATCCTTCGACTCTACATGAGAGAAAGGATTGCAATTTTTTCGTTCTTATGTGAATAGCGGCGGAGGGAGTTGAACCCACGACCTTTCGGGTATGAACCGAGCGCTCTCGCCAGCTGAGCTACGCCGCCATGTATTAAGCAAACGTTATGTGCTTAAGTACAAAAGGTATCATACAATAGTTCATAATATCTGTCAAGCATATGTTGCTTTCATTTGCCTTCAAGATGGGGTTAGTGTTGAATTCATAAATTCGTACAACTTTTGAGTACATTTACGAGGGAATAATCGGTATACTAATTAAGAAGGTTATTAAATATGGGGTATGAAAAATGATAAAAAAGACAGTTTTGCCATTTATAAAAGAGCAGCAGTTGCTTCATAAAGGGGCAACAGTGCTAGTTGCTGTATCTGGTGGACCAGATTCTATGGCTTTATTACATGTGTATAAGGAGCTCAAACAATCATGGCAATTAAACGTTATTGCGTTATCTGTTGATCATCAGTTTCGCGGAGAGGAGTCGCAAGAAGATTTGCACTTTGTCAAAGCGACAGCTGAAAGATGGGGGATTCCTTTCGTATCAACAACAGTAGATGTCCCTCAATATATGGATGTTTATCAACTCGGCACGCAAATAGCGGCACGTGATGTACGGTATGCTTTCTTCAAGAAACAAATGACGTATTTTTCAGCGGACTATTTAGCGCTTGGTCATCATGCAGATGATCACGTAGAAACAGTCGTTATGGCACTTGCTAATAGTGCGCAATCACGCGCATTAACGGGTATTCCGACAAAGCGACCATTTGCTGAAGGGCATATTGTTCGCCCGTTTCTTTCTGTCACGAAGGAACAAATATTAAGTTACTGTACTGAGCAGAAGATTCATACGAGGCATGATCCATCAAATGATGAGACACATTATACGCGCAACTATTTTCGTAAAAAAATTGTGCCACTGTTATATGAGCAAAATAAGCAATTGCCTTATACGCTACACCATTTAAGTGAATCGCTGAGAGCTGATGAGCAATACTTGCGAAGTGAAGCTGAAAGAGCATTTCAAAAAGAAGTTTTGTTACTTAAAAATGGGCAAGAAGGACGAATTTCTAAAGAAAGCTTTCAAACATACCCAGAAGCTTTACAAAGACGTATGTTTCATCTAGTATTAGAATGTCTGTATAAAAATAATATTCCGAAACAATTAACATATAAACATGAACAATTATTTCTAGACATTCTTCGTGGTGAGCAAAAGAATAAGCAGCTTAACTTTCCACGTAAGCTAGTGATTGAAGTGTCATATGATGATATTATTTTTTATTTTCCTGATGTAGTCGAGACGTACAACTACGAACTACGTATTCCAGGGAAAGTAGAACTTCCCGGTGGTTCCTATGTAAGTGCGGAAGTGGCAGACGAGCAGTCTGAAGAAACGAGAGAAACGTTTATCATTCACGTGACGGATAATCAGTTACCATTACGTGTTAGGACGCGTGAGCCAGGTGACCGCATGCACGTGAGAGGACTTGCAGGAAGTAAGAAAATAAAAGATATCTTTATTGATGATAAGATTAGGCGTCATCACCGAGAAACATGGCCGATCGTGACGGACCGAGAAGGAACTATTTTATGGCTAGTTTCTTTACGCAAATGCGCGGTCGAGCGGATAGATAATGAACAGACGACGTCTATTCGCCTGACATATAGCCGTCATAACGTACAGGAGGACGAGGATGCATAACGATATTGAATCAATTTTAATTACGAAAGAAGAAATTGATGAAACATGTGCAAAAGTAGGTAAAGAGTTAACTGAAGAATATGATGGTAAATTTCCATTAGTCGTAGGTGTGTTAAAAGGTGCCGTTCCATTTATGGCAGATTTAATACGAAACATTGATACGCCACTGGAAATGGACTTTATGGACGTGTCGAGCTATGGACGTAACTCAAAGACGTCAGGAGAAGTGAAAATTCTTAAGGACCTTGATACGAAAGTGGAAGGTCGTGACCTACTTATCATTGAGGATATTATAGATAGTGGGATTACGTTAAAATACTTAGTCGATTTATTCAAATATCGACAAGCGAAATCGATTAAAATTGTGACATTACTTGATAAACCGACCGGACGATCAGCGGAAATCAAGGCAGATGTGACTTGTTTTGAAGTGCCGGATGCGTTTGTTGTCGGTTACGGATTAGATTACGCACAAAAGTATCGTAATTTACCATATATAGGTGTTTTGAAGAAAGAAATATATGATTCGTAAGTGTTTAGAGTGATTAGTTGTATTATAACTTTTTAGTATGGTAATATGTATTATAGTTTTTCCCGAGGTGGGAGGAGGTTAGCAATGAATCGATGGTTTAAAAGTATATTCTTTTACGGTCTTATTTTCCTTGTGCTAATCGCAGTCATTGGACTGTTTAAAGGGCAAGGTGAAGACGCAGAAGAGTATAATGTCCAAGAATTTATGGAAGCATTGAGCAATGGTGAAGTAAAAGAAATGACAATGCAACCGAAAAATAAAATTATGCGCATTACAGGTGTACTTGAAAAAAATGAAAAGCCGTTTTTAACACAAGTACCAGATAATACTGATATTGTCGCGTCGATAACAGAGCGTGCATCAGAACAAAGTATTTTAAAGATTGAAGAAGAAGAGCAACCGAGTGCATTCGTTAGTTTCTTAACGATGATGTTGCCGTTCCTTATCATTGGGTTAATATTCTTCTTTATTCTTACGAGAGCCCAAGGCGGTGGCGGCGGTGGTGGCCGTGTAATGAACTTTGGTAAGAGTAAAGCTAAGTTATATAATGACGAAAAAGAGAAGAAGCGTTTTACAGATGTTGCGGGAGCTGATGAGGAGAAACAAGAATTAATTGAAGTTGTTGAATTCTTGAAGGATCCTCGTAAATTTACAAAAGTCGGCGCACGTATTCCGAAAGGGGTTCTTTTAGTTGGACCTCCAGGAACAGGTAAAACACTTTTAGCGAAAGCAGTTGCTGGTGAAGCTGGAACACCGTTTTTCTCAATCAGTGGTTCAGACTTCGTTGAAATGTTCGTCGGTGTTGGTGCTTCACGTGTTCGTGATTTATTTGAGAATGCGAAGAAAAATGCACCGTGTATTATTTTCATTGACGAGATTGATGCAGTAGGTAGACAGCGTGGAGCTGGCCTAGGTGGTGGACACGATGAACGTGAACAGACACTTAACCAGTTGCTCGTTGAGATGGATGGATTTGGTGCGAACGAAGGTATCATTATGATGGCTGCAACGAACCGTCCAGATATTTTAGACCCGGCACTTTTACGTCCAGGTCGTTTTGATAGACAAATTACAGTTGATCGTCCGGACGTTCGTGGCCGTGAAGCAGTTCTTAAAGTTCACGCACGTAACAAGCCGTTAGATGAAACTGTTGAATTAAAGACGATTGCAATGAGAACGCCAGGTTTCTCTGGAGCAGATTTAGAGAACTTGCTGAATGAGGCAGCTTTAATTGCTGCGCGTCATGATCAAAAGTCAATCAGTATGTTAGATGTAGATGAAGCGATTGACCGTGTCATTGCGGGACCGGCGAAGAAGAGCCGTGTTATTTCTGAAAAAGAAAGAAAGATTGTTGCGTATCACGAAAGTGGTCATACAGTTATCGGTATGGTTTTAGATGATGCTGATACTGTTCATAAAGTGACGATTGTTCCGCGTGGACAAGCAGGTGGGTATGCGGTCATGTTACCGAAAGAAGATCGCTATATTATTACGAAGCCTGAGTTGTTCGATAAAATTACTGGTCTCTTAGGTGGTCGTGTAGCGGAGGAGCTCATCTTTGGTGAAGGACACGTAAGTACGGGTGCTTCAAATGACTTCCAACGTGCAACGAACATCGCGAATAAGATGATTACTGAGTACGGGATGAGTGAGAAAATCGGACCTGTTCAATTTACAGAAAGCGGTGGCGATCCATTCTTAGGAAGAGACTTGCACAGTGATTCAAATTATAGTGATGCAATTGCTCACGAAATCGATCAAGAGATGCAAAACTTTATTAACTATTGCTATGAACGTGCGCGTGATATTTTAACTGAAAATAAAGAGCAGTTAGAGTTAATCGCTCAAACGTTATTAGAAGTAGAGACACTTGATGCTGAACAGATTAAATCTTTATTCAACGACGGCGTATTACCGCCAGAAGAAGAAAAAGAAAATCGTACGAATAGTGAAGAAGAAATAGAAGCGACTGAAGATGACCTGCCAGAATCTTATGAGCAAGCAAAAGAAAAAGCAGAAACAGCTGAGTCAGCAAAGCGCAAGCATTTAAGTGAGGACGCTTCTGATGTAGATAATGAATCCCCTGTTGAAGACGAAGAAGTAGAGACAGAGGAAGAAGCATCTAATGATGAAGAAGAAAAAGATAATTAATGAATGATAGCAGTCTCTCTGTTTGAGAGGCTGCTTTTATATGTTTAAGAGATAATTTAGCAGTTGAAGTAAGGGAGGAAAAGACAATGTTATTTGTTATTGACGTCGGTAATACGCATACCGTTTTAGGTGTATTTGCCGAAGAGAAACTAACGCACTATTGGCGCATTAAAACGGATCGATATAAGACAGAAGATGAATTGTCAGTTCTTGTGCGAGCATTATTTGATCAAGGGGACATATCATTTTCTGATGTACAAGGAATCGCAATATCTTCAGTCGTTCCGCCGATTAACCAAGTGTTAAATAAAATGAGCGAAAAATATTTCGGTATAACACCGCTTATTATTGGTCGTGATAATATTCAATCGTTTATTGATATTACGTACCCGAAACCGAAAGAAATTGGTGCTGACCGTATTGTGAATGCTGTTGGTGCGCTTGAGCAGTATGAAGATAAGTTACCATTTATAATTATCGATTTCGGAACGGCGACGACATTTTGTTACGTCAATGAACAGAAGCAGTACGTTGGCGGGATTATCTCTCCTGGTGTTAACATTTCATTAGAAGCTCTTTATAATAAAGCTTCAAAATTACCACGAGTTGAGATTCAACCACCAAATGAAATTGTTGGACAATCAACTGTTGAAGCGATGCAGTCAGGCGTTTATTATGGCTATTTGGAACAAGTAGATGGTATGATAAGACGCATAGAAAAAGAATTAAATATTGAACCATATGTCATTGCTACTGGTGGAATGGCGCCATTAATCGTTAAAGAATCAAAAAAGGTATCAGTCATTGATGACCACTTAACGCTTCGAGGCCTATGGTCTATTTATTATCATTCAAATAAAAAATAAACATATATATAAAGGAGTTTTAAATGATGGGCGATTACTTAGTAAAAGCGACGGCATTTGACGGACACATTCGTGCATATGCTGTTCAATCAACAGACACTGTTGAAGAAGCGAGAAAACGTCAAGATTCCTGGGCGACAACAACAGCGGCACTCGGTCGAACGTTAACGATAACGAGTATGATGGGTGCTATGTTAAAAGGTGACGATTCACTGACGGTAAAAGTAGAAGCAAACGGACCGATCGGAGCAATCGTTGCAGATGGAAATGCAGATGGTGAAGTACGTGGCTACGTGACAAATCCACACGTCCATTTTGATTTAAATGAACAAGGCAAATTAGATGTTGCTCGAGCTGTTGGGACGGAAGGGCATTTAACAGTGACGAAAGATTTAGGGTTAAAAGATTATTTTACTGGGCAAGTAGAGATTATTTCTGGTGAAATTAGTGAAGATTTTACGTATTACTTTGCTAACTCAGAACAAGTTCCGTCAGCGGTCGGTGCGGGTGTATTAATAAATCGTGATCATTCGGTACTCGCTGCTGGAGGTTTTATTATCCAAGTGATGCCTGGCGTAGATGAAGAGATGATTGAACGATTAGAAGACAACATTCAGTCAATTCCTCCGATTTCAAAACTTATCGAAGAAGGATATACACCTGAGCAAATATTAGAAAAGCTTTTTGTCGATGAACAATTAACGATTCATGAGAAGATGCCTGTTTCATTTAAATGTAAATGTTCATTAGAACGTGTTGAGCGAGCAATTGTCGGACTCGGGGCAGATGAGATAAACGCAATGATTGAAGAAGATCATGGGGCAGAAGTAAACTGTCACTTCTGTAATGAAACATATGATTTAAGTGAAGAAGATTTACAGCAATTACTCGAAAAAGTATAAAACGAAAAAAGTGTAATCGATAAAAAGATTGCACTTTTTTTATTTTTAAGCTTTTACAGTTGACATTTTTTTCAAGATGACGTACATTATAATTAAACCAATCGGACAAGTGCGAATTAGGAGGAAACATAATGAAAGTAACGAACAACATTGCAGAATTAATCGGTGAAACACCAATTGTTAAATTAAAAAGCGTAAGTGAGGACAGTGCAGACGTCTACGTTAAGCTAGAATATTTTAACCCAGCGAGCTCTGTGAAAGACCGTATTGCTTTAGCGATGATTGAAAAAGCTGAAGAAGAAGGCAAGTTAAACAGTGGTGACACAATTGTTGAGCCGACAAGTGGGAATACAGGTATCGGTTTAGCGATGGTGGCTGCGGCAAAAGGATATAAATTAGCGGTTGTTATGCCTGACACGATGAGTGTTGAACGCCGTAACTTATTACGTGCGTATGGCGCAGAGCTTCACTTAACGCCAGGAGCAGAAGGTATGAAAGGCGCTATTGCTAAAGCAGAGGCGTTACGCGATGAGCACGGCTACTTCATGCCACAACAATTTGATAACTCAGCGAACCCGGACATTCATGCACGAACGACAGGAAAAGAGATCGTCGCACAAATGGCAGATGGCCTAGATGCATTAGTTGCAGGTGTTGGTACAGGTGGAACGATTACTGGGGCTGGTAAAGTTGTTAAAGAAAACTTTGCAGGCGCGAAAGTGTATGCTGTTGAACCGGTTGATTCTCCCGTTCTTTCAGGTGGAGATCCAGGACCGCACAAAATTCAAGGAATTGGTGCAGGATTTATTCCGACGGTTCTTGATACAGACGTTTACGATGAAATTGTAAAAATTACGAATGAAGAAGCATTTGAAGCATCACGTGATGCAGCGAAAAATAATGGTGTATTAGCAGGAATTTCTTCAGGTGCAGCTATTGCAGCAGCTCAGAAAGTTGCTAAACAACTAGGTAGTGGCAAGAAAGTGCTTGCTGTTTTGCCAGACAATGGTGAAAGATATTTATCAACAGCACTCTTTGCATTTGATGAAGAATAAAAGAAAAACATATAAACGAGTAGTTTGGCGTAGGCCAGCTACTCGTTTTTTTACGTGATAAGAGGTGTTTTTCTACAAATTTATTCACTTTTAACGTATAATATAAAAGATATGTTACGATAAGAGAAGAAATTATCTCATTGGTAAGGAAGGTCTTGCTTTATGATTTTACGTACGAAAGAAAAAACGTATGACTTAAATGAACGAACATTAGTTATGGGAATATTAAATGTTACGCCTGATTCTTTTTCAGACGGAGGCAACTATACGACGATTAATCGTGCAGTTGAACAAGCGGTGAAGATGGAGGCAGCGGGAGCGGATATTATTGATATCGGCGGTGAATCTACGCGACCAGGACATGAAGCAGTCTCAGAAGAAGAAGAGATTGAGCGTGTCGTGCCAATCATTGAAGCAGTGAAAGAGAAAGTAAGCATTCCTATTTCTATTGATACATATAAAGCGAAAACAGCAAAGTTTGCTGTTGAAGCGGGAGCGAGCATTATTAATGATGTTTGGCGAGCAACGCGGGAGAAAGAAATTGCTAACGTAGCTGCCTTATATGATGTGCCGCTTATTTTAATGCACAACCGAACGAATATGGATTACAATTTATTGATCGAAGATATGAAAAATGACTTATTTGAAAGTATTGAGATCGCGCGCCAAGCAGGTGTGCCGGATGAGAATATTATTCTGGACCCAGGGATTGGTTTTGCGAAAAATTACAATCATAACCTCCAAGTGATGAATGAACTTGAGCAGTTTACAAACTTAGGTTTTCCGTTGTTACTCGGGACATCACGTAAACGATTTATCGGAGAAGTTCTTGATTTACCAGCTGAAGAAAGAGATATCGGTACAGGAGCAACGACGTGTCTTGGCATTGAAAAAGGTGCGACGATTGTGAGAGTACATAATGTGGAAGTGAATGTTCAATTAGCACGTATGATGGATGCAATGCTTAAGGAGGGAAAACCGATTGGATAAAATCATTTTAAAAAATATGCATTTTTATGGTTACCACGGGCTTTTTCCTGAAGAAAATAAATTAGGCCAACGTTTCAATGTTGATTTAGAATTGTATGCGGACTTAAGTAAAGCAGGCAAGTCGGATATTATGACAGATTCTATTCATTACGGAGAAGCTTTCGAAATCGTTCGGGAAGTTGTAGAAGGAGAAGCGAAAGATTTGATTGAAGCAGTTGCGGAAACAGTTGCAGAAAAGTTACTCAATCACTTTTCACTCCTCCTAGCGTGCCAAGTCACTTTAATTAAGCCTGACGCTCCGATACCTGGGCAATTCGAAAGTGTAGCGATAGAAATTTATAGGGAGAAAGCGAATGAATAAAGCATATGTAGCGTTAGGGACTAATATAGAACCGCGACTAGATTATTTAGAACGAGCGATAAAGTTGCTAAAAGACAATAAATCGCTAAAAATTATGAAGGAATCATCGATTTATGAAACGGCACCTGTTGGTTATACAGACCAATCGCACTTTTTAAATATGGTCTTAGTAGTGGAGACGTCACTGTCTGCAATCGCGTTATTAGATGCGTGTCAGGCGATTGAGCAAGAGTTAGGACGTGAACGAACGATTCGATTCGGGCCGCGTACGATTGACTTAGACATTTTAGTATATAATGAAGATGTCATTGATACAGAACGTTTAACTGTGCCACACCCACGTATGGATGATCGTGCGTTCGTTCTCGTTCCGTTAGCTGAATTAACGGACAAAGCTATCGTGAATGAATCAGGTGAAACGGTAAAAGATAAAGTAGCTGCATTAGATGAAGAAAGTCTACGAGAAGTTAAACAATGGCAACAAAGATAAATAATTATTAAATTAAGAGATAAACGGAGTGATCACTAGTGTCGGAAGAATTAAACGAACAAATGCAAGTAAGGAAAGATAAGCTATCAACGTATGTAGAAAGAGGGATTGACCCTTTCGGTGGGAAGTTTCAACGTTCACACGGAGCGGCAGAACTTCATCAACTGTTTGATGAGTTCTCAAAGCAAGAATTAGAAGAAAAGAATGAAGTGGCGACAGTAGCTGGAAGAATTATGACGAAGCGCGGAAAAGGAAAAGCAGGCTTTGCGCATATTCAAGATGCAGATACGCAGATACAAATATATGTAAGAAAAGATGCTATTGGTGATGACGCTTATGATATATATAAGATGGTTGATATAGGCGATATCGTTGGCGTAACGGGTGAAGTATTTAAAACGAATGTTGGAGAGCTGTCTATCGCAGTGACGTCGTTTGAAATTTTATCAAAAGCATTACGCCCATTACCTGATGAGTATTATGGATTAAAAGATGTTGAATTACGTTATCGTAAACGTTATTTAGATTTGATTTTAAATAAAGAAAGCCAAGAAACATTTGTTATGCGTAGTAAAATTATCCAATCAATGCGTCGTTATTTAGATAATCAAGGGTTTTTAGAGGTAGAAACGCCAACACTTCATGCGATTCCTGGCGGGGCAAATGCACGTCCATTTTTAACACATCATAATGCGTTAGATATTGATTTGTATATGCGCATCGCATTAGAGCTTCATCTAAAGCGACTTGTCGTAGGTGGGTTTGAAAAGGTATATGAGATTGGGCGTGTGTTTAGAAATGAAGGGATTTCTACACGACATAACCCTGAATTTACGATGATAGAGCTATACGAGGCTTATGCCGATTACGAAGATATTATGGAGTTAACAGAAAATCTCGTTGCTCATATTGCAGAAGATGTATTAGGAACAACAACGATTACGTACGGTGAAGATGAAATTGACCTGAAGCCTCGATGGAAAAGATTACATATGGTCGATGCTGTTAAAGAGTATACAGGTGTTGATTTCTGGGGAGAAATATCAGATGAAGAAGCAAGATCGTTAGCGAAAGAGCATAACGTTCAAATTACTGACCTCATGACTTACGGACATATTGTTAATGAGTTCTTTGAGCAAAAAGTAGAAGAAGAACTCGTTCAACCGACATTTATTTATGGACACCCTGTCGAGATTTCGCCTCTTGCGAAACAAAACAAAGAAGATCCACGTTTTACAGATCGTTTTGAATTATTTATTGTTCGTAGAGAACATGCGAATGCATTTAGTGAGTTGAATGATCCTGTTGAACAACGTGCGCGATTCCAAGCGCAAGTAGAAGAACGAGAAGCTGGAAACGATGAAGCGCATTTAATGGATGAGGATTTCTTAGAGGCATTAGAGTATGGAATGCCACCAACAGGCGGTTTAGGTATAGGAGTCGATCGTCTAGTTATGTTACTAACGAGCGCACCTTCTATCCGCGATGTGCTACTTTTCCCGCAAATGCGAATGAAGTAAAACAATAAATATATGGCACGAACAGTTTAAGGGTGATGAGACTGTTCGTGTCTTTTATTTATTATGAAGAAGTGTAACTTTGTTGGTGTACTAATAGATTGGACGCTAAACATCGACTGAAAAGCTCTGTATTTATATATTTTTTCACATTGTTGTTGCAATAGTAATTTATTCATGCTATATTAATTAACGTTGTGAAAAAGCACTAACGCATTTCGTAAAATAATTAATTGAAAATAGTTGTTGACAAGGAATGTTTTAAGTGTTATATTTAAAAAGTCGCCAAATTGATGCGACGCACATTTGCTCTTTGAAAACTGAATAAACAACCAAGTATGTCAAGAAAAGAACATCCTAGTTCATTTCTTTTTACAAATTGTAACAAAGCTAAGCAACAAACTTTTTCTATGATGGAGAGTTTGATCTTGGCTCAGGACGA
>DATGUM010000039.1:0-14211 GCA_035301345.1 Bacillota bacterium | reverse complement strand
GCTCATTGAAGAGCCGCTCCATCCGTATACGCAAGCACTTCTGTCAGCTGTCCCGTTGCCGAATCCGGCAGTTAAAAGAGAACGGATCATTTTAACCGGCGACTTGCCGTCACCACTGGATCCACCGTCTGGCTGTATTTTCCATACCCGCTGCCCATTCGTCATGGACCGGTGTAAAATGGATATTCCGGTGACGCAAGAAGTGAAACCTGACCACTTTGTCGCGTGTCACTTATATGATGAATAAAAACAAGGAATTCAGTTTAACTGAATTCCTTTTTTCATTTCATGAAACGTCATATAATAGTAAGTAGGATATATTTGTAGAGGGAGGTGCAGTGAGTGGAACAAAGATTCGTTCAAGAACAGATTTTACAAAGGAAAATGAATCAAACGCTTATTCAATCGGTTCAATTGTTACAATATGCGAGCGCTGATTTAGTTGATTACTTAAAAAAAGTGGCAGAAGAGAATCCACTTATTGCATCGATTGATTACGGCGAAGACTTCCCGACATTTCAAACGAACCAATCAAGTCAAGAAATTATTGATGATATTGGCGAAATGAATGAAACGAAGCTTTCTATGAATGAACGATTAAAAGAAGATTTGTATATGGTAGATGTTGAAGAACATTTGAGGCCAGTCGTGCAATATGGAATTGATTGTATCAATGAGGACGGCTATTTATACACATCTTTAGAGGAATGGGCAGAAGATTGTTCCGTGACGATACAAGAGGTTGAAGAGTCACTCGCCCTGATTCAATCATTAGAACCGGCTGGTATTGGTGCACGGTCATTAGCAGAATGTATCTTTTTGCAGCTAAAACATACGCCCTTTTATAATCAAACGATTCAGCAATTATTAGCAGATGATTTAAACCTTATAGCGACTGAAAATATATTGGTGATGATGAAAGACTATTTATTAACGGAAGAAGAAGCAGTTGAACTCATTGAAGCGATTAAACAATGTCACCCGAAACCTGGGCAATTAATTGCAGATGTACGTACAGAATATATTTATCCAGAAGCAGACGTGCGTGTAAATGATGGGCAACTAGAAGTGATGTTTTATAAAAGTAGTCAACCGACAATTGTTATCGATGATTCATATAAATATTTACTACAAACAGAAAAAGAAGTTCATACATATTTAAAAGAAAAGTATGAACAAATACATATGTTACAACGAGCTTTAGCCTTTCGCACGACGACTTTAGAGTTAGTTATTCAAACGATGGTGCACATGCAACAGGATTATTTTTTACGTGGACCTAAGTATATGAAACCACTCGTTCTTAGAGAAGTTGCTGAAAAAGTAGATAGACACGTATCTACAGTTAGTCGTACGATTAGCCAAAAGTATATTCAGACGGAAGAAGGCATTATTCCGCTAAATACGCTGTTACAATCGCGTTTGAAAAATAAGGCAGGTCATGAAGTGTCAGCACTTACTGTTAAGCATTATATGTTACAGTTAATTAACCGAGAGCAAAAAGATAAACCGTTATCAGATGAAGCTATTAGAAAACAACTCCAAGAAATGTATGATATACAAGTTGCGAGGCGAACAATTATGAAATATCGTGATGAACTAAACATATTATCATCAGTGAAAAGAAAGCAGGTTCGAAAATAATGAGGCGAGTTATTTTTTATACGAAAGATGATTGTTTACTTTGTGAGGAAGCGTTGATTTTACTCGAAATGTATGAAAACGTTTATAATTATACGATTGAAATAAGAGATATTGAAACGAATGACGAATGGCTAGACGCTCACTTTCTAGCGATACCTGTCGTTGAAGTGAATGATGAGACACTTATGAGCGACAAAGTAACAAGTCACTCACTTGATGCACTTTTTCAAAAGCATTTCAGTTTGTCGAAAGAATGAAATGTATTCGTCTTTATTTGAACTTTATTCATCCAGGAAGAATGATGATGATTCAATGAACAAATACTGAATTTAATGGTATAATGAAGAAGGTTAAAATTGCAGACATTCTTTTCTAAAGATAGCGAATACATAAACATGTTTTTTAAATAAAGGAAAAACTGCAAGTACGTTAAGGAGGACATTTATTAATGAACAAAAAATCGCTTCACGACTTAGATGTGAAAGGGAAAAAGGTGTTTTGCCGAGTAGACTTTAATGTGCCTATGCAAGGCGAAGAAATATCGGATGACGCACGTATTCGTGCAGCATTACCGACGATTAAACACCTTTCTGATCATGGCGCTAAAATTATTTTAGCGAGCCATTTAGGACGGCCAAAAGGAGAAGTTGTTGAAGAGCTCCGATTAGACGCCGTCGCTGAGCGTTTAAGTAACTTAACAGGCAAGGAAATTTTAAAAACAGATACGGTTTATGGTGAGGAAGTAGATCGTGCGATTGAAAAGCTTGCCGAAGGTGATATTTTAGTTCTTGAAAATGTACGATTTGAAAAAGGTGAAGAACAAAATGACGCTGAATTAGCGAGGGAATTTGCTAAGATGGCTGACTTGTATGTAAGTGATGCATTTGGTGTCGTTCATCGTGGGCACGCATCGACGGTAGGAATTGCTGAACATTTGCCGTCTGCCGCAGGGTTTTTACTTGAAAAAGAAATAAACATTTTAACGAACATTCTAGAAAGTCCTGATCGCCCATTTACGGCAATTATTGGCGGGTCAAAAGTGACGGATAAAATTGAAGTCATTGATCGATTACTAGATATCGTCGACCATTTGCTTATTGGTGGTGGGCTTGCGAATACATTTATTAAAGCTGAAGGATATGATGTCGGAGATTCATTGTTAGAGGCAGATAAAGTAGACTTAGCGAAGCAATTTATCGCAAAAGCAAAAGAGAAAAATGTAAAATTTATCATACCAGAAGATGTCGTTGTTGCTGATGCCTTTGCAGAAGATGCTGACACGAAAATTGTTACACTTGCTAACGTGCCTGCTGGGTGGCAAATATTAGATATTGGACCAAAGGCTCGTGAAGCGTATCGCGAAATTATTTCTTCATCAAAATTAATTGTTTGGAACGGACCAATGGGTGTATTTGAAATGAATCCGTTCGCTGGTGGGACGCGCGAAGTTGCAGAGGCGTTAGCAGAAACAGATGGGTACTCATTTATCGGCGGTGGAGATTCTGCAGCTGCTATTGATGTATTCGGATTAATTGATAAAGTTGATCACGTATCAACAGGAGGCGGGGCATCGCTAGAGTTTATGGAAGGTAAAGTATTACCTGGTGTCGCTGCATTAGAAGATAAATAAATTTGGAGAGATGTATACATGAGAAAGAAAGTTATTGCAGGTAATTGGAAGATGAATCAAACGCGTGCAGAAATTGCAACGTTTATGGATACTTTAACAACTTTTAATTTAGCAACTGAAAAAGTTGAAGCAATTATTTGTGCACCTGCTGTTTATTTACAAACATTAGTTGAGCGCGCGAAAGGTACACCGATAAAAATAAGTGCTCAAACGATGCATGAAGCGGATAATGGTGCTTTTACGGGAGAAATTAGTCCAACAATGTTAACTGATATCGGCGTGTCACACGTTGTTATTGGGCATTCTGAGCGACGTGAGTATTACGGAGAAACGAATGAATCAGTTAACAAAAAAACGAAAGCAGCACTTACGCACGGTTTAGTACCAATCGTTTGTGTTGGTGAATCATTAGAACAAAGAGAAGCGAACGAAACGATGGCGGTTGTAGAAGAGCAAGTGACAGCTGCCTTAAAAGATATTGCTGAAGCAGACGTGAAAAAGGTTATTATCGCATATGAACCTATTTGGGCGATTGGCACTGGAAAAACGGCTACGAGTGAACAGGCAAATGAAGTATGTTCGTACATTCGTTCAGTTGTTGAAACTGTTGCTTCAAACGAGACGGCTGAAGAATTAATTATTCAGTACGGCGGAAGTGTGAATCCAGATAACGTTGATGAATTACTTGCAAAGTCTGATATTGACGGGGCACTCGTTGGTGGTGCAAGTATCGAAGCGTCATCTTTTATTAAATTGCTTGAGGCAGGGAATAAATAATGAGTCAAAAAGAACTTGCAGCACTTATCATCTTAGACGGATTTGGCTTGAGGGACGAAGTAGTTGGTAACGCGATTAAACAGGCGAAAACACCAAATTTCGATCGTTATTGGAACAGCTTTCCGCATAGTACACTGCGTGCGAGTGGATTAGCTGTCGGTTTACCTGAAGGGCAAATGGGGAATTCAGAAGTTGGTCATACGAATATCGGTGCTGGGAGAGTCGTTTATCAAAGTTTAACTCGACTTAACATATCGATTGAACGAGGCGAGTTTTATGAAAAAGAAGCTTTTATTCGTTCAATTGATCATGCGAAAGAGCGAGGTAAAGCATTGCATTTACTCGGCTTATTATCTGATGGTGGCGTGCATAGCCATATAGACCATTTATTCGCTCTTCTTGAATTAGCGAAAAAGAAAAACTTTGAAAACGTGTTTGTACATGCATTTTTAGACGGACGAGATGTCGGTCCACAAACAGCTCTCACATATATTAAACAAACAGAATCAAAGATGAAAGAAATCGGAGTCGGGAAAATAGCTACTATTAGTGGTAGGTATTATGCAATGGACCGTGATCAGCGATGGGACCGTGTAAAAGAAGCGTATGATGCTCTCGTATACGGGGACGGTAAAAAAAGTACGAACGCTCAACAAATTGTGCGCGAGTCATATGAACAAGGTATTCATGATGAATTTGTTCATCCGTCTGTAATCGTTGATGAAACGAATGAACCTGTTGCGACAATTAATGATGAAGACTCGATTATTTTTTATAATTTCCGACCGGATCGCGCGATTCAATTGTCACAAACATTTACAGACGATTCATTCACACATTTTGATCGCGGGGCGTTAGCTCCGAAAAATGTTGATTTCGTGATGTTGACGAATTTTAGCGAAACGATTGACGGTTTTGTTGCGTACGAACCGACGCACTTAACGAATACAGTTGGAGAAGTTTTATCTAAAGCGGGTAAACGTCAATTACGGATGGCTGAAACAGAAAAATATCCGCACGTCACGTTCTTTATGAGTGGTGGAAAGGAAGAAGCGTTTTCCGGTGAAGAGCGGATACTCATTCATTCGCCACAAGTACCAACGTATGACTTAAAACCAGAAATGAGTGCGTATGAAATAACAGACCGTTTACTGAAAGTACTCGATGAACAGAGACATGAAGCTATTATATTAAACTTTGCCAATCCGGATATGGTCGGTCACTCAGGTATGTTACAACCGACGATAGAGGCAATAGAGGCGGTTGATGATTGTCTCGGTAAAGTTGTTGATCATATATTATCACGAGGTGGTCAAGCAATTATTACGGCAGATCACGGAAATGCTGATGAAGTAGTGACGTTAGAAGGCGAACCGATGACAGCACATACGACGAACAGAGTACCAGTAATCGTTACAAAAGAAGATGTTGTATTAAAGGAAGACGGTAAGTTAGCAGATTTAGCACCGACATTGCTTGATTTATTACATATTAAGCAACCTGAAGAAATGACGGGTAAATCACTGATTAAATAAAAGAAAAGGGAGAGGTTTTTAATGCCTTATATTACAGACATTTATGCACGTGAAGTACTAGATTCACGAGGAAATCCAACAATAGAAGTGGAAGTTTCTACAGAGTCAGGTGCTTTCGGAGTCGCCCTCGTACCAAGCGGTGCGTCAACAGGTGAACATGAAGCGGTTGAACTAAGAGATGGCGATGCTGATCGTTATTTAGGTAAAGGTGTATTACAAGCAGTTAAACATGTGAACGAAACAATTGCTCAGGAAATCGTCGGCATTGACGTCACACGCCAAAATATTATTGACCGTATTATGATTGAATTAGACGGTACACCGAACAAGAGTAAATTAGGAGCGAACGCATTACTAGGTGTATCAATGGCAGTTGCGCGTGCGGCATCTTCGCATTTAGAATTACCACTGTATAATTATTTAGGTGGATTTAATGCAAATGTCTTACCGACGCCAATGATGAACATTTTAAACGGTGGAGACCATGCAGATAATAACGTTGATATTCAGGAGTTTATGATTATTCCATGTGCAGCAACGTCTGTCACAGAAGCTATTCGTGTAGGAACAGAAGTGTTCCACCATTTAGCAAAAGTGTTAAAAGATAAAGGATTAAACACAGCAGTCGGTGATGAAGGTGGATTTGCACCTGATTTAAAATCTAACGAAGAAGCATTACAAACAATCATTGAAGCAATTGAATCTGCAGGGTATAAACCTGGCGATGAAGTGAAATTAGCGATGGACGTTGCTTCATCGGAGTTTTATGAAGACGGAAAATATAACTTAGCAGGTGAAGGAGTCGTTCGTACAGCTGAAGAGATGGTTGAGTGGTATGAAGAAATGATTAATAAGTACCCAATCATTTCTATTGAAGACGGGCTTGATCAAAATGACTGGGAAGGTCATAAACTCTTAACTGATAGACTGGGAGATCGTGTGCAGCTCGTAGGTGATGATTTATTCGTCACGAATACTGAAAAATTAGCTCGCGGGATTGATGAAGGAATTAGTAACTCAATTTTAATTAAAGTGAACCAAATCGGTACACTTACTGAAACATTTGAAGCGATTGAAATGGCTAAAAAAGCTGGCTTCACATCAGTTATTTCTCACCGTTCAGGAGAGACAGAAGACGCAATTATTGCTGACATTGCTGTTGCAACGAACGCGGGACAAATTAAAACAGGTGCACCGTCACGAACGGACCGTGTTGCTAAATACAATCAACTCATCCGCATTGAAGATGAGCTAGAAGGTATTGGTGTATACGCTGGTAATGATGCTTTTTATCATTTAAATAATTAACTTTTAAAAGTAAAATCCTCTCCTTGTACATGATGTGTGCAGAGAGAGGATTTATTTTTAATAAAAAACGACTGTCAATGATGAACGTTTGGAGGTTATAGCGGTGAAGTGGAACATTAAAAATATACTTTTCGTTATTATCGGTTCTTTACTTTTTGCTTTAGGGATTAACTATTTTGCGATACCGAACCAGTTATCAGAAGGTGGCGCTATCGGAATAACGATTATTTTGCATTATTTATTCGATTGGTCTCCAGGCATTATTAACTTCCTTATTAATACGGTTCTTATTTTAGTCGGACTACGTTTATTAAATATAGGCGCTATTATTTCTACGCTATTTGGGATTACAACTACTTCATTTTTCTTATGGTTGACAGAAGGGTGGGGTGTAACGTTACAAGCTGACTCCCTTTTGGCTCCATTATATGCTGGGCTCCTTGTCGGTGTTGGGTTAGGAATGATTTTTAGAACGGGAGCGACGTCTGGCGGCACACAAATAATTGCTCTCGTTTTACATAGAAAATTAGATTGGAGTATGGCGAAAGGTATTTTAGTTTTAGATATTATCGTCATAGCAGCATCCTCATTCGTGATTGGTATGGAAAAGACATTATTAACGCTCGTCGCTGTGTATGTCGGTGCGAAGGTTATTGATTATGTTGTCGACGGCTTGAACGTTCGAAAAGCAGTAACGATTATTTCTACAGAAGCAGATGATGTTCTCGTGCAAATAAATAAGCATTTTCAGCGAGGTGTGACTGTCTTTCCAGCAACAGGAGGGTATTCAGGAAAAGATAAAAAAGTATTGTACGCCGTTGTGGAACGGCAAGAGATGGCACGATTACACCGAATTATTCGGCAAATTGATGAGCATGCATTTGTCGCAACACACGATATAAAGAGTGCTTTTGGCGGTGGCTTTCGCGTGTAATATATTAAGCGATAATAATGTTTAAGTCTCAAGTAGACTTAAACATTATTTTTTTGTTGACAGCTACGTACTATTCATCTATTATATTACATATGAACAAATGTTCATATGTTTGTTTGAGGAGGCATAGATGATGGAAGAAAATATGTTACATAAAGATGTTGAACGAGATATTTCTAATTTATTTAAAGTGTTATCAAATCCAACACGGATAAAAATTTTATACATTATTAAGCGAAAGCCTTTAACAGTTACGTCTATTAGTGAACAATTAGACATTTCGCAAAGTGCTATTTCTCATCAATTAAGAGAATTAAAGTTAGCAAGACTCGTCAGAAGTACGAAAAGTGGCCGGGAAATTTTTTATGAACTTGATGATGATCATGTGCATCAAATATTTGATATGGCGATCGAACACGTAAAGGAGATATACAATTATGAGTGAACACGTATCTGCAAAATCATGTAGTCATTCCGCTGAAGAAGAAAACAGAGAGCTTGTTTTTTACTTTGTCGGTTTAGTTATTTTCTTAATTGCTCTCTTTGTTCGCGTGTATCCTCTGCAAGAGATTTTATATACGTTGACGTTAATCGTTTCTGGTTATCACATCATTATTTCAGGATTTATTGATACGTATGAACGAACAGTTGAACGAAAGCGATTTACACCTAACGTCCATATTTTAATGACGTTAGCAGCTATCGGTGCAGTTATTATCGGTGAATTTATGGAAGCAGCATTACTTATTTTGATTTTCGCTGGTGCGCACTTTTTAGAACATTACGCAGAAGATAAGAGTAACAAAGAAATATCAAACTTATTAAAACTCAATCCGACGACTGCTCGCAGAATAAAAGATAATGGTGAAGTAGAAATTGTATCAGTGTCGGAGTTAAACATTAACGATGAGCTTTCTATTTTAAACGGTGATCAAATACCGACAGACGGTGTCGTTATTTCTGGCGCATCTTCTGTTGACCAATCTGCCATCACAGGAGAGAGTATTCCAGTAGAAAAGGTTTCAGGTGATGACTTATTTGGAGGAACGATTAATAGAACAGGTACATTAACGATGCAAGTGACGAAAAGTAGTTCAGATACTGTTATTGCAAAAATTGTAGAGCTTGTGAGTCAATCGCAAAATAATATCTCACGTACAGCAGCTCTCATTAAACGTGTTGAACCAATTTACGTTACGATTGTTTTATTATTAACACCTGTATTCTTTTTACTAGGGCTGTATGCTTTTCAGTGGACGACTGATGAAAGTTTTTACCGGACGATGGTCTTTCTAATTGCGACATCTCCGTGTGCACTCGCTGCAACGGACATACCTGCGACTTTATCTGCTATTAGTCATTTAGCGAAACGAGGCGTTTTGTTTAAGGGCGGTTCTTATTTATCAAATGTCGCCGATTTAAAGGCTGTCGCTTTTGATAAAACAGGCACGTTAACGACAGGAAATCCTGTCGTGACTGACACGTATTTTGCAGCAGAAACAACGGAAGAAGAACGCGTACACTACTTACAAACAATTGTTTCCATGGAAAGTAAATCAAATCACCCACTTGCTCAAGCAGTGATTAAACATTTTACAGATGTCGAGATGGTTGACCTTGATGTAGAAAATATGATCGGGATTGGTTTAGTAGCGAAAAGAGATGGGATTTCTTATAAAATAGGAAAGCCGAGCTCGTATGAAACAATTCCTGAAGACGTACAAGAGAAAACAGCTACTTTTGAAAGTGAAGGAAAAACAGTCGTTTACTTCGGAAAAGATGAGAAAGTATATGCACTCATTGCGATTCAAGATGTTCCGAAAGAAACGTCAAAAGAAGCGGTTCAGTATTTTAAAGATGAACAGATTCATACAGTAATGATTACTGGTGACGCGGTGCGAACTGGCGAAGCTATTGGTAAAAATATCGGTTTAGATGCAGTGAAAGGAAATGTGATGCCAGAAGAAAAGGCAGAAATTATTACAGAGCTAAAAGAAGATTATTCAACAATTGCGATGGTCGGAGACGGTGTTAACGATGCACCGGCACTCGTTACTTCAGATATCGGGGTAGCTATGGGGGAAGGAACAGATATAGCAATAGATGTAGCTGACGCTGTTCTGATGAAGAATGATCTAACGAAGTTTGCTTATACGCACTCGTTAGCAAAGAAATTAAGGAAAGTCGTTATTCAAAATATATGGATGGCTCTAGCTGTCGTTTTATTTTTAGTGACTGCAAATATTACTGGAAAAATGAATATGACACTTGCAGTTATTATTCACGAAGGAAGCACGCTACTCGTTATTTTAAATGGGCTTAGACTATTAAAGGAAGCGTAAATAAGTTGTAATTTTGCTTGCTATATAAAACAAATATGCTAATATATGGTTAGGTATTTGTTCGTTAAAAACATATAAAAAGTATGTTTTTAGTAATGGAGGTGCAGTTTGTGGGAAGTGCAGTTCATATATTATTAGTTATTAATGCTATCGTGATGATTGTGTTTATTTTGTTACAATCTGGTGCAAGTGCAGGATTATCAGGAGCGATTTCTGGAGGAGCGGAACAACTTTTCGGAAAGCAAAAAGCTCGTGGATTAGACTTGTTTTTACATCGTGGAACGATTGTGACAGGTGTACTATTCTTCGCATTAGCATTTATCGCAGGATATATTGTATAATATAATGCCCTTATTACAAATATTGTGATAAGGGCTTTTTATATGTGTTTCATCATTCTTTAAAGGGGAATTTGCAACAATGAAGATTATAGAACCTAAACCATTTACATTTGAAGAAGGTCCACGTGCAGTTCTGTTGTTACACGGCTTTACTGGCCATTCTGCAGACGTGCGCATGTTAGGGCGATTTTTACAAGCGAATAACTATACGAGCCATGCACCTATTTATGAAGGGCACGGCAAACGTCCAGAGGATATTTTGTTAAGTAGTGAAGAAGGTTGGTGGCGAGACACATTAGCTGCTTACAATCATTTAGTGCAGTTAGGTTACGAAGAGATTGTCGTTATCGGTTTATCACTAGGTGGTGTACTCGCACTTAAGTTATCTTTTTTACAAAAAGTAAAAGCTGTGATTCCGATGTGTACCCCGATGTCATTTGATAATGAGGCGCAATTAACTAATGGGTTTAAAGCGCATGCGCGCGAGTATAAACAGTTAGAAAGAAAAGATGAGCAGACGATTGAAAAAGAAATAGATGAGATGTTTACTGAAACACCGAGCGTTTTTAAAAGTGTTGAAACATTGATCACAGAAGTGAAAGGACAACTTGATTCAATTTATGCACCTGCTTTCGTCATTCAGGCGAAGAAAGATGAAATGATTAATCCAGATAGTGCCAAGTACATTTACGAACATTTAGAGTCACTTGAGAAAGATATTAAATGGTATGAAAAATCAGGTCATGTCATTACGTTAGGTGAAGAGCGTGAACAGTTACATGAAGATATCCTTAAGTTTTTAGACCGTTTAGATTGGGAACAGTAATTGTAAGTTGAGAACTTTTAAAAAAGAAAGAGGTGAAGGAATTATGGAACAAATAAAAGAAAAAATATTAGCTTATTATAATGGTAATAATGCACGACCACTGTCTGTTGATGAGCTGTTAGAAGAACTTGAAATAGAAGGTGCGGACGGTTTTAAACAACTCGTTATTAGTTTAAATGAACTTGAAGAAGCGGGAGAACTCGTGCGAACGAGAAAAAATCGTTTCGGCTTACCAGAAAGAATGAATTTAATTCGCGGTTCAATTCAAATGCATAAAAAGGGATTTGCATTTTTAATTCCCGATGATGAAAATGAAAAAGATGTGTACATTCACCATTCAGATTTAGGAAATGCAATGAATGAGGATAAAGTTCTCGTGCGTATTGAGAGAAGAGATGACAAGAGGAATCGGGCAGAAGGTCAAGTCATTCGGATATTAGAGCGAGCAAATGATGAAGTCGTCGGAACGTTTGAAGATAATCGTTCATTCGGTTTTCTTATAGCTGATGATAAACGTATGCCACATGACATTTTTATTCCGAAGAACAAAACAAAAGGCGCTGTGACGGGTCATAAAGTTATCGTTCAAATAACGAAATATCCTGAAGACCGAAAGAGTGCTGAAGGAGAAGTTATTCGTATACTCGGTCATAAAAATGATCCTGGTATTGATATATTATCAATCATTTATAAAAATGGCTTAGAAACGGAATTTGCAGATTCAGCACTTAACCAAGCAGCTAAAATGCCCGAAGAAGTAACGGAAACGGACTTAGTCGGACGTCGCGATTTGCGTGATGAGATGATCGTAACGATTGATGGCGCGGACGCAAAAGATTTAGATGACGCGATTCAAGTGAAAAAACTAGCTAATGGAAACTATAAATTAGGTGTTCATATTGCTGACGTTAGTTACTACGTCGATAAAGGTTCCCCGATTGATGAAGAAGCTTCAGAACGTGGGACGAGTGTATATTTAGTTGATCGTGTTATTCCGATGATCCCGCATCGCCTATCAAACGGTATTTGTTCACTCAATCCGAATGTTGACCGACTAACGTTAAGTTGTGAGATGGAAATTAATTCACACGGGAAAGTTGTTTCTCATGAAATTTTTGAAAGTGTTATTCAGTCGAAACAACGAATGACGTATGAAAATGTTAATAAAATTCTCGTTGATGAAGATGAACAATTAAAAGAAACATTCGCACCATTCGTGCTTATGTTCGAACAGATGGAAAAGTTAGCAGCTATTTTAAGGTCAAAACGAATGGGCCGTGGGGCAATTGATTTTGATTTTAAAGAAGCACAAGTACTCGTTGATGAGGAAGGTAAACCGACAGAGATTGCTATTCGCGAACGATCTGTAGGGGAAAAGTTAATTGAAGAATTTATGTTAGCGGCGAATGAAACGATTGCAGAAAACTTTCACTGGATGGACGTTCCTTTTGTCCACCGAATTCACGAAGACCCAGACGAAGGAAAGTTACAACACTTCTTTCAGTTTTTAGCAGGTCTTGGACACTCAGTTAAAGGGAGTGCAAATGATATTCATCCGCAAGTTTTACAAAATGTTCTGAGTCGTGTAAAAGGTTTGACAGAAGAAATGGTTATTTCTAAACTCATGCTCAGATCAATGAAGCAGGCGAAATACGAACCACAAAGTATTGGCCATTTTGGTTTGGCGACAGAGTTTTATACACATTTCACGTCACCGATTCGTCGTTATCCTGACTTAACAGTTCATCGACTCATTCGTACGTATTTATTAGAAAATAAACTTGATGAGAAAACGATGAACAAATGGCGAGATGAATTACCAGAAATAACGAAGCATAGTTCGATAAAAGAGCGAGCAGCGATAGAAGCTGAACGTGAAGTTGATGATTTGAAAAAAGCAGAATATATGGCGGATAAAATAGGTGAACAGTATGAAGGAATGATAAGTTCTGTGACTAACTTTGGTATGTTCGTGGAACTTGAAAATACTGTTGAAGGTCTTATTCACGTCAGTTATATGACGGATGATTACTATCACTTTGACGAACAATCTTTTGCGATGATTGGCGAACGGACAGGTAACGTTTATCGTATCGGTGAAACAGTAAAAGTTGAAGTCATTGATGTGAATATTGATGAACGTTCAATTGATTTTGAACTTGTTAATGATTAAATGATTCCTACGGGGAGGGATAGATTTGTCAAAGAAGTACGATAAACCAATTGCGCAAAATAGAAAAGCGTCGCATGATTACTTTATTGAAGATACTGTAGAAGCAGGCATTGCACTTCGCGGAACAGAAATAAAATCTATTCGTGCAGGCCGAGTGAACTTAAAAGATTCCCACGCGCGTATTGATAACGGTGAAGTGTTTTTAATTAATATGCACGTATCTCCATACGATCACGGGAATCGGTTTAATCATGACCCAACACGGACGAGAAAGCTTTTGTTAAAGCGAAAAGAAATTGATCGGCTCATTGGGATGACGCAAAGACAGGGGTATACGCTCGTACCACTTCGCTTATATATAAAGCGCGGCTATGCAAAAGTTTTACTCGGTCTCGGTAAAGGGAAGAAATTGCATGATAAACGTGAAGATTTAAAACGTAAACAGATGAAGCGAGATATCGATCGCGCCATGAAGGAAGTCAATCGTTAAAGCGTGATAAACGTTGATGTTACTTGACTTATGAGTGTTTTATGTTATGATTAATCATGCAGTTTAAAGAGCTGATTTATTTAGTCGGGGACGTTTTGGATTCGACAGGGGTAGGTTGAGCTTAAGTTGCGCGTCGAGGTTACGGCTCGTAAAACGTTACAAGCCTATAATTGGCAAAGAAGAAAATTTCGCTTTAGCTGCTTAATTGCAC
>DATGUM010000038.1:0-56715 GCA_035301345.1 Bacillota bacterium | reverse complement strand
TGCTTTCCCGCAATAAACGTTTAAGCCTATCTTCATGTGTAAATTAACTTGAACGAAAGAAATGTACAGAGACGTCTGCGGGAATAGCCGTATCCGAAAATCCCTAATACCGACACGCCAGTGGAGGGATTAGAAGTTGATAGTGCGAAGAATGCACTTCAATTCTTCGTGGACAAGCGAAGGACATTTCTGAAGTGGAAACTTTACACAATAAGTAGGGCATAGTCCCACAAACATTTTACTCATACCTTATCATAATAAAAATGAGTAAAGCTGTCGAATGACAACCTTACTCATTTAAAGTTTTTTAAAATTATTGTTCTAATTTACTACGTAATACTTTTTGTAGGATACCGCCGTTACGGTAATAGTCAATTTCAACTTCACTATCGAAACGTGCAATTGCGTGGAATTCTTTCGTCTGTCCATCGTTATCAACTGCCGTTACTTTCACACGTTCGTTCGGAGTAATATCTTCACTTAAATGAACAGTGAATGCTTCTTCTCCTGTTAATCCGTGTGTATCGGCATTTTCTCCTTTTTCAAAGACGAGTGGTAAAATACCCATCATGACTAAGTTCGAACGGTGAATACGTTCGTAGCTTTCGACGAGAACTGTTTCAACACCGAGTAGACCTGCTCCTTTTGCTGCCCAGTCTCGAGATGAGCCCATCCCGTAATCTTTTCCACCGATGACGATTAAGCCTGTTCCATCATCTTTGTATTTCATCGCTGCATCATAAATAGCCATAACATCTCCTGTTGGCCAGTACGTTGTGTACCCACCTTCAGTATCTGGCGCTAAACGGTTACGAATACGGATGTTCGCAAACGTTCCACGCATCATGACTTCGTGATTTCCACGACGTGATCCATACGAGTTAAAGTCACGTGGTGATACGCCTTTGTCTTGTAAATACTGTCCTGCAGGCATATTTAATGCAATTGCTCCAGCTGGAGAAATGTGATCTGTCGTAATTGAATCACCAAATAGTGCGAGTGCACGTAATCCTTCAAGTGATTCAACTTGACGAATATCTTTTGTTAACCCCTCAAAGAATGGTGGGTTTTGGATGTATGTTGATTCATTATCCCATGCAAACAACGGTTCATCTGTCGTATCAATAGCATTCCACTTCTCATTTGAAGCAAATACGTTATCATACTCTGAACGGAAAATTGTCGGATTTACGACGTTATCAATTTCATTTTGAATTTCTTGCATCGACGGCCATAAATCTTTCATGTATACATCGTTTCCGTCTTTATCTTTACTAATTGGTTCTTTTGATAAATCAATATCAACTGTACCAGCTAACGCATAAGCAACAACGAGTGGTGGTGAAGCTAAGTAGTTTGCTTTCGTTAATGGGTGAATACGTCCCTCAAAGTTACGGTTACCTGAAAGTACTGACGAAACTGTTAAATCATTTTCAACAACAGCTTTTTCAATTTCTGGTAAAAGTGGTCCTGAGTTACCGATACATGTTGTACATCCATAACCGACTAAGTTAAAGCCGAGTTCATCTAAGTATTTCGTTAGACCAGAGTCATCTAAATAGCGTGTAACAACCGTTGAACCTGGTGCGAGTGATGTTTTAACGTGTTGTGGCACTGTTAATCCTTTTTCAATCGCATTTTTAGCAAGTAGTCCTGCCCCTAACATAACGTGTGGGTTAGACGTATTCGTACAAGACGTAATCGCTGCAATCGCTAATGAACCTGTTTTCATCACAGATTTATCGCCATTCGCATGCTCTACTTCAATTTCTTTATCGAATTCTGACTTGTCTAAGCCGAAGCCTTGATTACCAACAGGTGCAGTAATTGCTTTGTTGAACTCTTCTTTCATTTTTGATAAAGGAATTAAATCTTGTGGACGTTTCGGTCCTGCTAAGTTTGGTTCAAGTTCTGATAAATTAATTTCAATTGTTTCTGTATATTCAGGGTCTTCCATATCTGGTGAATACCAGAAGTTGTTTTCTTTACAATATTTTTCAACGAGTGCGATTTTCTCTTCACTACGACCTGTGAGGCGTAAGTAGTTTAATGACTCTTCATCTACTGGGAAAAATCCACACGTTGCACCGTATTCTGGTGCCATGTTAGAAATTGTTGCGCGGTCTGCTAAAGGCATATCCTGTAAGCCTGGTCCGTAATATTCAACGAACTTTCCAACAACATTTTTATCACGGAGCACTTGAGTAACTTTAAGTGCTAAGTCTGTTGCTGTCGTTCCTTCCGGGAAGTTTCCAGTGAATTTCACACCGATAACTTCTGGTGTTGGGAAATATGATGGCTGTCCGAGCATACCTGCTTCAGCTTCAATCCCACCGACACCCCAGCCTAAAATACCGAGTCCGTTAATCATCGTCGTATGAGAGTCTGTTCCTACGAGCGTGTCTGGAAACGCTTCGTACGTACCGTCTTCATTTTCATTCCCGTGAACGACATCTGCTAAATATTCTAAGTTTACTTGGTGAACGATTCCTGTTGCTGGTGGAACAGCACGATAGTTATCAAACGCTTTTTGTGCCCAATGTAAAAACTCATAACGTTCAGCATTTCGTTCAAATTCAAGCTCCATATTCGCTTGCAGTGCTCCAGGCACTCCGTATTGATCGACTTGAACAGAGTGGTCAATGACTAAATCAACAGGGACTTCTGGATTAATATCGTCTGGGTTCCCTCCCATATCGACCATTGCTTTACGCAGTGATGCTAAGTCTACAACAGCTGGCACACCCGTAAAGTCTTGTAAAATAACACGTGACGGTTTAAATGGTACGTCAACACCTGCTCCATTTTCCGTTCCCCAGTTTAATAACCCTTCGACGTGTTCGTCCTTGATGACTTTCCCGTCATGCTGGCGTAAAACTGATTCTAATAATACACGAACAGAGAATGGTAAACGGCTAATCGTTTGTTTGTCATTTTCTAGTGCTTTTAATTCATAGTAATTGTAAGTTTTTCCTTCAAGTTCAAATTGCTTTTTTGCTTGGAATTTATTACTCATAATCAATAATCCTCCTTCTGTCTTCTACTATTTCATAGCGTATCAACGTACATTTAAATAAAAATAAAATAAATCCATAAAAAGATAACAATCATTTGACGTGACGATATCTATATACTATGTTAAAGGAATTTTTTACATTAAACAACTGTTTATAAAAAGATTGCCTATACGAATATATGATTCTTTTATATAACTTATACTTATACTTAATTAATTTATGTAAAAGTACTGTTTATCATCAACTGTATTAAAATTACCTTTAAGTTCCCTCTTTCTAGAGTCTTTTATTGAAAAATCAATGATTGTTGATATAATTTAACTATATGAAAATATATGGTTGAACGACTCTTTAACCAGACAAAGAAATGGGTGTTAATAATTTGTCTTTAATATATGATTACTTTATTGTGTTTTGGGGTTTTTTATTAATTGGGGCAATGGCAATCGGTGGTTTCTTTATGTTTCGTAAATTTTTAAAGCAACTACCAAAAGAAGACGGAAAATCGGATATGGATTGGCAAGAGCATTATATTGATCAAACGCGACATATGTGGGGTGAGGAAGAGCTTGATTTTCTTGAAGAACTCGTCACACCTGTGCCAGAACTATTTAGAGATGTTGCTCGAAGGTCAATTGCTGGAAAAATTGGGGAAGTTGCTTTAAGAAGAGAAGCAACGACAATTACTGAAGAAATAATTATTGAAGGATATATTATTGGAACACCGAAACGCGATCATAAATTTTTACGTAAACGTTTAGCAGAAAAAAATATTGACGTCACACCGTATGAAAAGTACTTCCATATGTCGAAAGATACTTACGCAAAAGACTGGAAAGAACGTCACCAAGTAAATAAAAAAGCTGAATAAACAAAGATCCTGTCACAATTAATCTGACAGGATCTTTTATTTAAGCTGTTTTTCTAGTCGTTTAAATTGGATTAACATCGACAGTCGCCACGTGAAAATCATTGCAAGTGCGAGAATGAAAAACATACCACTCGTCTCTCCGAACGATATATAACTACCGATTATTAACTTAAAAATCACCCGAAGACCGAGTAACCCAAATAGAATAAAAATAAAGTATTTCGACGGACTTAAATAAATATGTCCTTTTTCAATGCGCATAGTTGATGATTTAATGAGCAAAATAGAAAAGATGATTCCAACAGTAACGGCTTCAATCGTTTGAATCGCGGATAGGCGAAACTCAGGAAAAATAAACATAAAGCAACCTGTACTCATCATCAATGGTGGAATAATAATTCGTTTAACAGATGTCGGACGTTCCGCTGCTTTCATGCGCACGAAAATCATCAATGTAGCCATACCTATCGCAACAACTGTACTAGCAACAATTAAAAACATATGTTTAAGACCTTTCATTATAAGATATTCATCTATTGTAGCACATTATTATAAGTCCGTTTTTTTAAAAGCCAGTGAAATTAAACCAACCTGCTAATAATGAAGTCAATTTTGTCATTAAATCAAAGAACAATGCTACACCAAGAGCAATCATAATGTAACCACCGATTTTTACGAGCTTTGCACTGTAACGTCGAATCCACTTTAATTTACTTACAAAGAATGACAGGACGAAAAACGGAATCGCAAACCCTAAAATATAACTGATCATCATAATCATTCCTTGATCAGGCGTATTAGCTGCGAGTGAAAGAACGATTGCTAAAATTGGCCCCATACAAGGTGTCCAACCCATAGAGAACGTTAATCCAATTAAAAATGAACCGATAAATCCAGCCGGTCTATTTTTAAATGTTAGTTTACGGTCTTTCATTAAAAATTCTGTATTAAATATGCCGACGATAAATAATCCAAAGAAAATGATGACGATTGAACCAATTTGTCGAATTATGTTTTGATTTTTCATAAAGAATTCTGACAGAAATGTCGACGTAAAACCTAACATAATGAAAACGACAGAAAATCCGAGTAAAAAGAACAGCGTATGCAACATACTACGTGTCGTTAACTGTTTATTATCTTCATTAATTTCTTGAATACTCATTCCTGTTATATACGATAGGAATGCAGGATATAAAGGTAAAACACATGGAGAGATAAACGATAAAAATCCGGCTCCAAATGCGATAAATATATTAATTTCTTCAATCATCTGCTTAACCCTCCTATTTGTGCACATCTATATGTATAATTCCATCTTACCAATAAATAGCTAGCTTTCATTATATCCCGTATGACAATTTATCGACGATTTAAATCGTCTGTGTAAACATCTTGTTTAAAAAAACTACGGAATTTTTTCTGAAAATGTGACAAAAAATCCACCTTCTAAATAAATACCTTAGAAAGTGGATTTGAAAATTTAAGTTATAATGGCTCGTTTAATTACTGGTTATCCATCTGATTACCCATTGCACGCATCATTTGATTAATTTTCTTCTGTGATGGCTTCTGGCCCATTTGCATCATTAATGTACGTAGCATTTGCTCATTAATTGGTGGGTTTTTCTTTAAGTAGTTCATCATGTATTTTCTTGCGATAAAAAATCCAAGAGCTACACCAATAATTAATGTCGTAAGCGCGATTAGTACAACCCATAATGTACCCATGTAACGTCGTCCCCCTTCTTTCTGTTCCTTTATCAGTATAGTAAATTAAAAGAAAGAATACAATAATTGTCCACTTTTATATCGTAAATTTTGCTGAAGTGGTGAAACCCATCCGTAATGACCTTCTCTCTTTCGGTTAATAATAAATATATAAGGACAGATGTTGCGTAATGTATTGTATAATAATTCTTCCGTTTGATACGTTTGATCACACGTGAACGTTAAATATTTATCAAACACTGAAATGTATATCGTATAGTCTGTCGCTTCTATTGTTAGTTCATTTTCAGCATCATTTACGCGCAATGATGCCTCATTGATGTCGCTTAGACGTGAAACAATGTCAGATGTTGTAAACGAATTCGTTATATAATCAAATTGTTTTTTTATCGCTTTATTATCTGCTT
Source organism: Bacillota bacterium (assembly GCA_035301345.1). Lineage (GTDB taxonomy): Bacteria > Bacillota > Bacilli > Bacillales > Amphibacillaceae > CALAMD01. The sequence goes on along the minus strand of DATGUM010000038.1, from coordinate 50,689 downwards.
CAGGCGCATCTTTAAGAAAACGAAATAAAATATCGCTTTTGTAAAAATAACGTTTGGCAAATTCATCACGTATTGAAAAAACGGTATATGTTTTCAACATCGACTTCTCCTTTTCATCATCAATCAATTGTTAATATAACAAAAAAGGCGCTTGACTTTTAACTTATTCACGAGCGGCTATAAAAATCGAAAAAGATGAGCATTCGCATGCCCATCCTTTATCCTATTTTCTACTTTACTTCATGAGAGATTCAACATGTTTAACGACATTTTCTACCGTAAAGCCATACTCTTTAATCACGCGATCTCCTGGTGCAGATGCTCCGAACGTATCAATCCCTAGAACAATTCCTTTATCTCCAGTAAATTCATGCCAACCTAATGAACTTGCCATTTCAATAGCGACACGATTTTTCACGTCTGAAGGTAAAATTTGTTCGCGGTATGACTCATCTTGTTGTTTAAATCGATCCCAAGAAGGCATACTAATCACTCGAACGTCTATCCCTTTTCGAGCAAGTTCTTGCTGAGAATCAACTGCTAATTGTACTTCTGAACCCGTTGCTAATAACAGTGCGTCAGGTGTTTCCTTTTCGCTGTCGCTAACGATGTAAGCACCTTTTTTAACGCCTTCATAAGCATTTTCCTTCGTTCCTTCTAGCGTCGGTAAACCTTGTCTCGTTAAAACGAGGCATGTCGGTTGATCCGTTGATTCCATCGCTAAACGCCATGCTGCCTGTGTTTCGTTTCCGTCTGCTGGGCGAATAACCGATAATCCAGGCATTGCACGAAATGATGCGAGATGTTCAACTGGTTCGTGTGTCGGTCCGTCTTCACCAACTGCAATAGAGTCATGTGTTAAGACAAATGTCGTCGGCATCTTCATAATGGATGATAAACGAACAGCCGGGCGCAAGTAGTCACTGAAGACGAAAAACGTTCCAGCATATACTTTTAATCCACCGTGTAAAGCCATCCCGTTTAGTGCTGCTGCCATTGCGAACTCACGAACACCAAACCAAATATTTCTTCCAGCATAATTGTCTTTCGTAAAGTCTGTTTCCCCTTGAATCAGTGTGTTATTTGAACCTGCTAAGTCTGCACTTCCTCCAAAGAAGTTCGGAACTGTTTGCGCAATCGCATTTAACACTTTACCCGAAGCAGCGCGTGTTGCTAACGTATCTTCTCCTGACTCAAATGTTGGTAATTGTTCATCCCAATTCGTAGGTAATTCATTATTAATTGCTCGTGTTAACTCTTCAGCTAATTGTGGGTTCGCTTTTTCATAAGCAGCAAAAAGTTCATTCCACTCTTCTTCTTTTTGAGCACCACGAGTAACAATTTTTTCATGGTAGTGATCGTATACAGACTGCGGGACTTCAAATGGTTCATAGTCCCATTCGTAATTTTCTTTCGTTAATTTTGATTCATCTTCGCCAAGTGGTGCCCCGTGAGAAGCAGATGAATCTGATTTATTCGGTGATCCGTAACCGATAATTGTTTTCACTTCAATGAGCGTCGGTTGAGATTCGTTTTGTTTCGCTCGTTCAATCGCATCTTTAATCGCTGAAGTATCATTTCCATCTTCTACACGAATGACTTCCCAACCGTATGCTTTAAAACGCTCTTCTGTATTTTCAGAGAAAGAACGGTCTAAATCACCATCTAAAGAAATGTCGTTAGAATCGTATAATGCAATGAGTTTACCTAACCCTAAATGACCTGCTAATGAAGCAGTTTCATGGGAAATTCCTTCCATAATATCTCCATCACTAATGAGTGCATATGTATGGTGGTCAACGACCTTATGTTCGTCAGTATTATATTTTGCTGCTAAATGTGCTTCTGCCATAGCCATACCAACAGACATAGCTATTCCTTGGCCAAGTGGTCCTGTCGTCGCTTCAACACCATCCGTATAATGTACTTCTGGGTGACCAGGTGTGTTTGACCCCCACTGTCTAAAGTTCTTTATGTCATCGATTGAAACGTCATAGCCTGATAAATGAAGTAAGCTATATAATAGCATCGATCCATGACCAGCTGATAGGACAAATCGATCGCGGTTAAACCACTTTGAGTGCTTCGGATGATGATTCATTACATCTGCCCAAAGCGTATATGCCATTGGCGCTGCACCCATCGGTAATCCCGGGTGACCAGAGCTCGCTTTTTCAATTGCATCTATTGATAACGTTCGAATTGCATTAATTGATAATTGTTCAATACTAACAGACATTCATTTTCCCCTTTCACCATTTAAAAAACATTATATTAGTCATATCTTATAATGAATCTTGTCATTGGACAAGTATCCATTCATTATTTATCATTTCTGAAACGTTTAATTTTGTCAGGTGTAACGTCTTTACCTTCTGGGTCGATTATTTTCGTCGACTTAATTTGTGATGAGAAAGACTTCCGAAAGTTTTGTAAATATTCTTCACGTAACTTCTTTTGTTCGTTCTTCTCTTTTACCGATAAGCCGTCTGCTTTTTGTTTCTTTGCTAGTTCATTTATACGAGCTAGTTTTTCTTCAGTAATCATCCGCGTGGGGACCTCCTCCTATAAAAAAATAACAGGTAAAAGATATGTTCATCTTCTACCTGTTATTTTACGCTTACTACTCTCTATTATCAAGTTTTCTCTGTTCTTGAAACCTCCGGTGAACAGTCGCTCGCGACACGTCATACCCTAAACCACGTAACGTGCTAGCAATTTCAGAAAAAGTGAAGTTTTTTTCTCTTAGTTTCACCACTTCTTCTACGGGAAAATCTTTCCTTGTTCGTCCCGGTGCTTCATTTATTTTTGCTAAATTGTTTGCGGGATTATATCCATTTTCTATCGCACGTTTCATCCCACGTTTTATTTTAGCATTATGAAGTTTTCGTTGATACTCTTCAACGAGTCCAACAATTTGTAGCACCATAGAATCCGCTTCAGAAAGAATCAATTCTCCTTGGTGACTAATTGTATAAATCGTCACACCTAATTGTTGCAGTTGATGAAAAAGTGCGATTCTAGAGTGACCTCTTCCTAATCTCGTTTCATCTTGTATAAATAAACAGCTCGCTTTCTTTTCAGAAAAGAGAGCTAACATATCAAAAATACCATCTCGATCAATATCATAACTACTCGCTGTTTCTTTAATCGTCATAATCACTTCACTGTTTAAACGATTAGCTAAAAGATGTAATTCCTCTTCCTGTCGTGCAAGCGATGTTTCTTGCGTTTGTTTATCAGTGCTTACACGACAATAAATAATAGCTTTCATCTTAGACTCCTTCAACACTTATTCTTATGAAATGCTCATGAATGAATAGTATAAAAACACTAAAGATAATCCGAAAGCTCCTATATAAAATAAGTCTGTTTTTGTCATATTAAACATATTATTTCATCCCCTCTTTTATATAAAGTTGTAATATATACTTAACAAGAACGTTTGTTCGTATGAATATATAGTAAACCAAACATATGTTCTTGTCAATAAAAATCAGAACAAATGTTTGCATTTCGTTTTTTAAAATGATAAAGTATTGTTAATCAACCTTATGAGAAAGGGGTTAAAGGAATGACAAAACTTTCAAAAAGACAACAAATGATTTTGGATTATATAAAGAAGGAAGTTGAAGATAAAGGATATCCGCCTTCAGTACGTGAAATTGCTGAAGCTGTTGGGTTAGCCTCTAGCTCAACTGTCCACGGGCATTTATCACGTATTGAAAACAAAGGATATATTAAAAGAAACCCATCAAAACCTCGAGCAATCGAAATTTTAGATAAGACATTAGAAAGTTCAATTCCAAAAGAAGAAGTCGCCTATGCACCTGTTATCGGTAAAGTAACAGCTGGTCAGCCAATTACAGCGATTGAAAATATCGAAGAATATGTGCCACTTCCGATTTCAACAGCAACAGCCAATGAAAATATTTTCATCTTGGAAATTGTCGGAGACAGTATGATTGAAGCGGGTATTTTAGATGGTGACATGGTCATCGTTAAACAACAAAATGTAGCAAATAATGGGGAAATTATCGTCGCAATGACTGAAGAAGATGAAGCGACGGTTAAACGATTTTTCAAAGAGGAGAATCGTATTCGTTTACAACCAGAAAATAGCACGTTAGATCCGATGTATTATGATAATATTTCTATTTTAGGAAAAGTCATCGGTTTATATCGTCACGTGAAATAAAAAAGCTAACTCTACATTTCTCATTTATACCGAGAAACGTGAGTTAGCTTTTATTTATTCGTTAATGTAACCGTCTGAAATTAATTGTTTAACCGATTCCGTTATAGCAATTTTTACGTGTGCGTAAGTGAGGCCACCTTGAATAAACGCAATATATGGTGGTTTGATTGGACCGTCTGCTGAAAGCTCAATGCTTGATCCCTGGATGAATGTCCCAGCAGCCATAATGACCTTTTCGTCATAACCTGGCATTTCACTCGGATAAGGTTGTACGTATGAGTTAATCGGTGAAAACCTTTGAATCGACTGACAAAAGCTTACCATTTGATCAGCATCGTTAAATGTTACTGATTGGATAAGATCTGTTCGCTTCGCATCGTAAGCAGGTGTCGTTTTCACGCCGAGCTTTTCAAGTAATCTAGCAGCAAATACCGCCCCTTTTAATGCTTCACCAACGACGTGTGGGGCTAAAAAGAACCCTTGATACATTTCTTGAAGCATGTTAATTGTTGCCCCAGCATCTCTTCCTAAACCTGGTGCTGTCATGCGATTAGCGACGTGATTAATTAAGTCTTCACGACCTGCAATGTAGCCACCTGCTCGAACGAGTCCTCCGCCTGGGTTTTTGATCAATGAGCCGGCAATAATGTCCACACCAACTTCTGTTGGTTCTTTTTCCTCGACAAATTCTCCGTAGCAATTATCAACGAATATAATTAAATCTTCGTTGATTGATTTTACGAACATAACCATTTCTTCAATTTGGTCAATCGTAAATGACGGTCGATCGTCGTATCCTTTTGAGCGCTGAATACCAATCACTTTTGTTTGATTTGAAACAACTTCTTTCACACGGTCAAAGTCGACTGCACCGTCTTCTAACAACGCTACATCTTGGTAGTCGATATTATAATCTTTTAATGAACCTGATTCATCACCTGTTAAACCAATCACTTGTTCTAACGTATCATATGGTTTTCCAGTTATATAAATAAGTTCATCGCCTGGGCGAAGTAGCCCTTGTAAAGCTGTAGAAATAGCATGTGTACCAGATACGAGTTGTGGACGAACGAGTGCATCCTCAGCCCCAAACACGTGAGCATATAACTCTTCAAGTGTGTCACGACCTAAGTCGTCATATCCGTAACCGTCTGTTGAGCTAAAGTGATAATCACCAATTCTTTTTTCATGAAAAGCGTCTAACAATTTCTTTTGATTATATTCAACACGCTTATTGATTGCTGTGAATTGTTCTAAACAATCCGCTTCTGCTTCATTTACTAGTTGTTCAATCATTTGATTTGTTGCTCCTTTAATTGATTATTTAATGCACTATCTTGTGCAATATAGCCACTAACAATATAAGCGTTATCCGCTTCAGAATACTTTTTCTTCGTTACGATTGATTCATTGAGTAGTCGTTGTAAAATACCACCTTCGTATACAGGGACAGAATAAACGAACGGCTCCCAATGATTTTTAATCGCCGTTTCTATGGAATGAATCAATTGTTCTATATCCACTTCATCATAAGCACTCATGACGATGCTTGGGTGTGTTGATGGGAAAAACTCTCCGTCAACTAAATCTTTTTTATTATAAACGGTTAACATCGGAATTTGATCAGCATCTAATTCCTTTAACAGCTCATTAACCGTCTTTTCGTGTTGCTCTTGATCTTCATGTGAACAGTCAATAACGTGTATTAATAAATCTGCCTCTGTCACTTCTTCTAATGTCGATTTGAATGAAGCGATAAGCGTTGTCGGTAAATCTTGCAGAAAACCGACCGTGTCTGTCATTAAACATTGAAATCCTGACGGTAATTGTAATTTTCTCGTCAGTGGATCAAGTGTCGCAAATAGTAAATTTTCTTCTAATGTTTCACTATCTGTGAGCCGATTAAAAATAGTTGATTTCCCTGCGTTCGTATATCCGACAACAGATATTTGATAGACGTTATTTTCCCGGCGACGTTTACGGTATTGTTCACGTTGTTTTACGACCGTGTCCAGTCGTCTTTTAATATCATCAATTCGCCGTCTAATATGGCGTTGATCTGTTTCAAGTTGCGTTTCCCCCGGCCCACGTGTACCAATTCCACCACCTAATCGTGATAAAACAGTTCCTTGTCCGTGTAATCTCGGTAGTAAATATTGCAACTGAGCAAGCTCTACTTGTAGTTGCCCTTCTTTCGTCTTTGCTCGTTGGGCGAATATATCAAGGATGAGCTGACTTCTATCGATTAAACGAACACCAAATTCATCTGCCAAATTACGAAGTTGCCCAGCAGATAACTCATCGTTTGAAACGACTAATTCAATCGATAAATCATCGATTAGTTGTTTAATTTCTTTCATTTTTCCAACGCCAATATATGTTGCTGGATGAATTGTGTCTCTATTTTGTGTCACGACTTGGACAACTTCTCCTCCAGCTGTATGACTTAATGAAATAATTTCATCAAGTGAATAATTAAAATGACTGTCTAATTGTTCTTGCTTTTTTACGGCAATAATAAGAACTTTTTCTTTTGTCATAAATAAAACCTACTTTCCTAATGAAAGAGCAAAAAAGTGAGATGAAACTCATTCATATAATAACAAAAACGAGCCATGCGACCAAACGAAACAGCTAGCTTGTCTCGCGTAGTTAAATAATAAAATGGTCTTCTCACGTGTAAGTGAAAAAGACCACTTTATTATTTGTTCATTTATCTTTATTCAAATGAAACATTTTGGTTAGGGACAAATGTTGATATTGCATGTTTATAAATAAGCTGCTGTTTGTTATCTGACTCTAACAATACTGTATAACTGTCAAACGAATGTATCGTTCCTCTGAGCTGAAATCCATTAGTAAGAAAAACAGTCACTAAACTTTTACTTTTTCTCAGTTCATTCAAATAAAAATCTTGAATGTTTTTCGATTGTGTCATTTCTCGCTCCTCCTCTTTTTCTCTAGATAATTAATTAAAAACTCCCTCATACGCTGCAATCACTCGTGCGATTGTCCGACTAAACTGATCAGCTTCTACGTTATACCATGACACATCCATTTTATTTTTAAACCATGTCATCTGTCGTTTCGCAAATCTGCGTGAGTTTCTTTTCAATATCGACAAACAATGCTCCAAAGTATCTTCCCCTTGTAAATAAGGGATAAGTTCTTTATATCCTATCCCACGCATTGCTTGAGTATTGCTATACCCTTTCTCATATAAATTATACACTTCTTTTAATAATCCGCTATTAATCATCTGATCTACTCGTTCGTTAATTCGTTCATAGAGCTGTTCTCTCTCCATTTCAAGACCAATAAGATGTATGTCATATAACGGGTCATTAGATTGTTCACGTTTATATTCTGACATCGTTTTTCCCGTTTGATAATAGACTTCCAGCGCACGAATCACACGTCTATGATTATTCGGATGAATAACTTTCGCTTGTTCAGGATCAACAGTCATTAGTTCGGTGTATAAAGGTTCAATTCCTTCTGCTTCAACTTTTTTCGTTAGCTGTTCTGTGAGTTGTTCATCTCTTCTTTCTTCAGAAAAGTGATAATCGTATAGAGCTGCTTGAATATATAAGCCACTTCCACCAACGATAATTGGTAACTTCCCTTTGCTACTTACGCGTTCAATTGCTTCTCTAACAACTGTTTGAAAGTCAGCGACAGAGAAAGGTTGTTCTGGATCTTTAATATCTATTAAATGGTGAGGAATATTTTCCATTTCAGCATGAGTAACTTTTGCCGTACCAATATCGAATTGTCGATACACTTGCATTGAATCACCATTAATAATTTCTCCGTTAAAATGTTTAGCAAGTTCAATGCTTAATTTTGTTTTTCCTACAGCAGTAGGTCCTACAATAGAAACAACTTTTGTTTTCACAAAATATTCTCCTAAACGTTTACTTAAATATTATGTTACATAATACGTTTAAACATCTTTTCAATTTCGTACGTTGAAAAGTGAACAATAACAGGTCTGCCATGCGGACACGTAAAAGGATCTTCCATCTCTCTTAATTGTAAAAGTAAGCTTTCCATATCATTTTTTGTTAAATATTGATTCGCCTTTATCGAACCTTTACATGCCATTAAAATAGCAACTTCTTCCCTAATATTTCCGATATTAATCGTCTGTTCTTTTAAAATTTGTTCAATCATTTCCTCAATAATTTCCTTTTCTTCCCCTTTAGGAAACCACGTTGGGTGTGAGCGAACAGCGTACGTATGCTGTCCAAAGGATTCTAAATATAGACCAATCGATTCAAGGACGTCTTGATGTTTTTCAATATAAAGTGCTTCTTTATGTGTGCATTCAATCATAATAGGTAGTAACAATTGTTGATTAGTCGATTCATTTTGCCTGAGCTTTTGTCGATAAGATTCATACTTTATTCTTTCCTGGGCGGCGTGCTGATCAATCATATAAAAGCCATGATCGTTTTGTGCTAAAATATACGTTCCTAACAATTGCCCAATTGGATATAGTACAGGCATACGGTCTCTATCAGACACAGGCGCTGCCTCATTTTTACTAACGTATTCTTTACGTGTGTCATTCTCTGTTTCATTCACGTGTTCAACTTTGTGTAAAAATTGCTCATCTGCTTGTGTATGCGTATATTTATTTACATCCTCTCTCGGTTGTTCATCAATAAACGATTGCATGTGTAAATGCTCTGACGGTTGACTATGTGACTGACGTCGCTTTACTTGCTCATGACTCATCTCAGGGATAAGCGTTTTCGAGCGAAATGTTTGTTTAATCATTTCTCTAACGGCTGTAAACAATTCATTTTCTTTACTAAAACGAACTTCTAGCTTTGTCGGATGTACGTTCACGTCAATAAGAATAGGATCCATTTCAATATTAAGGATGACGACAGGATGTCTATGAATAGGCAGTAACGTATCATAACCTTCAGCAATCGCGCGTGCTAAACCGATGTTTCGAATATACCTTCCATTAACAATCGTTGATACATACGACCGGTTCGCCCGAGTTAATTCAGGTTTAGAAATGTAACCAGTCACGCGATAATCTAATGTTTCTGTCGACACTTCAATCATCTGTTCCGCTATTTTCATTCCGTACACTTGTTTAATAACTTGCAGTAGCTGTCCTGACCCTGTCGTCTGAAGTAATGAATTTCCGTTATGTGATAGTTCAAAACGAATCGTTGGATGTGCTAACGCGAGTCGATTCACTAAATCAGTAATATGACCAAGTTCTGTATGAATCGTTTTAACGTATTTTAACCGTGCGGGTGTATTATAAAATAAATCGCGTACACACACTTCAGTGCCTCTTCGCGCGTCACTCTTTAATCGCTCGATTAACTTTCCACCTTCAAACCGTAAATGTGTTCCTGCTTCATTTCCTTGAGATGATTTAACGTCTAACTTACTAACAGCAGATATACTTGCTAACGCTTCACCGCGAAAGCCTAACGTTTTAATATGAAATAAATCTTGTTCATATTTAATTTTACTCGTTGCGTGACGAGAAAAAGCAATTTCACAATCTACTGTTGACATCCCTTGACCATTATCTGTCACTTTAATCATTTGTAGTCCTGCTTCTTTAACATCAATTTTTATCCACGTACTTTTAGCATCAATACTATTTTCGATCAATTCTTTAACGACAGATGATGGCCGCTCAACGACTTCACCTGCTGCAATTTTATTTGCTAAAACATCTGATAATTGTATAATCGTCAAGCTTTACATCCTCTCTTTCATCAATCTTTATCGACTTGTTTTTTCAAATCATATAAAACGTTTAACGCTTCAATCGGTGTCATTTCAAGCACGTTCATACGTTTAAGTTTTTCGGTAACTTTTGACTGTTCTTTCGGACGACTACTTGCTGGTGATTCTTCAACAAAAAATGTTAACTGACCATTTTGTTCATTGCCTGACGAATGATCTGATTTGACATCTTGTTTGTTTTCTAACTTCGTTAATATATGTGATGCTCGTTCAATTAATTCTTCGGGTAATTCAGCTAATTGTGCGACGTGAATGCCGTAACTTTCATCAGCTGAACCTTCTTCAATTTGATGAAGAAAGACAATTTTATCGTCATACTCTTCAGCCCGAACGTGAATATTTTTTAAATGGTCAAGTGAATCTTCTAATACAGTTAACTCATGATAGTGCGTTGAAAACAATGTTTTTGCGTGAATATGGTTATGAATATATTCAATAATCGCTTGGGCGAGTGCCATTCCATCGTACGTACTCGTTCCTCTTCCTACTTCGTCTAATAAAATTAAACTGTTTTCTGTTGCATGAACGAGTGCATGTTTTGCTTCTAACATTTCAACCATAAACGTACTCTGTCCTGCGACTAAGTCATCTGCTGCCCCTATACGCGTAAATATTTGGTCAAAAATAAGCAAGTCTGCTTTCTCACATGGAACGAAACAACCAATTTGTCCCATAACAGCTGTTAGAGCGAGCTGTCGCATATACGTACTTTTACCTGCCATATTCGGTCCAGTAATGAGTAACATTCGCTTTTCTTCGTTTAACAAAATATCATTCGGAACAAAGTTGCCATCCTGCATTACTTGTTCAACGACTGGATGTCGCCCACCAATGACATGTAATTCATCATCAACAAATGTAGGTTTCGTATAATTATTCGTTTCGCTCACAGTCGCAAATGATTGTAAACTATCAATTTTACTAATCGTATATGCGATCGCTTGTAAATGTGGAATATCATCTTTAATTTTATCTCTTATATCAAGAAACAGTTCATGTTCTAAATCAATGCTTTTTTCTTCCGCTTCAAGAATAAGCGTTTCTTTATCTTTTAATTCTTCAGTTATAAACCGTTCCGCATTTGTCAACGTTTGCTTTCTTTCATAACGTCCTTCTGGAATAAGATGTAAATTCGCCTTTGTTATTTCAATATAATAACCGAACACACGATTAAACCCGACTTTTAAAGAACGGATGCCTGTTGCTTCTTTTTCATCACTTTCTAATTGAGCAATCCATTGCTTTCCGTTAATGGCTGCATCGCGATATTCATCTAACATTTCGTTATAACCTGTTTTTATAATATTTCCTTCAGTGATAGAGATTGGCGGTTCATCGTGAATACTCGTTTCAAGTAAATCAACGAGCTCACGTGGGAACACGAGTTGCTCATTTAAACGATTAATCATTTCATTATTATATTCAGCTAAATTAGATTTTATCGATGGAATGTTTTGTAATGACTGTTTGAGCTGAATAAGATCGCGCGCATTCACATTTCCGAAAGCTATTCTTCCTGCCAAACGTTCTAAATCATAAACTGCTTTTAATAATTCTCTTAACGTTTCACGCGCCATAAATTCGTTGTAAAACCCTTCAACAGCTTGTAACCGATTTAATATGTGTGTTTTATTTAAAAGGGGTCGTTCAATCCACTGTTTAATGAGCCTTGAACCCATGGCAGTAACTGTTTCATCAAGGACAGACAACAACGTTCCTTGCTTTGATTGTTTACGAATCGATTCTGTTAACTCAAGATTTCGCTTTGAATACATATCAAGCGATAAATAATTATTACGTTCAATTACTTCAGCTGGCTTTAAATGGTCTAATGAACGTTTCTGTGTATGTAAAATATAGTTTAATAAGCGACTATAAGCTTCCATTAAACGCTCATCCGTGATGTTATCGCATAACGAGCGAAATTCTGCATTAAACGTTACTTCATCTTCATATGACAAAGTAATCGCTAACTTTTGTTTTAAATCTTGTTGTAAATGTTCAGAAAAATGACTTGCTACAACGACTTCTTTAATTGATTGGTTGTACAGTTCATGAATAACTGTTTCCCAGCCGTCTTCAATAAGAATTAATTTGTTTTCACCTGTTGATAAATCATTATATGCGACGACGAATGATCCGTCTGAAAATTGTGAGATACTAGCAATATAATTACTCTCATTTTCTTTTAGCATTGATTGTTCCATGACTGTTCCAGGTGTAATCACTTGAATTACTTCACGTTTTACAACACCGACAGCTTTTTTCGGATCTTCGACTTGTTCACAAATAGCTACTCTATATCCTTTATCAACTAGCGTTTTTATATATCTTTCTGCCGAATGGTGCGGGACGCCGCACATCGGTATACTATCTTTTTGACTTGAATCTCTTTTCGTTAATGTAATTTCCAGTTCTTGTGCTGCTTGTATAGCATCATCAAAAAACATTTCGTAAAAATCACCTAAACGAAAAAACAAAAAAGCATCTTTATGTTGTGCTTTTATTTCTAAGTATTGTTTCATCATCGGTGTATTTTTTGACATATAACATCCTCCAAAGCGTTTAAATACTGCTATTAGTATAACATAAATGGAAACATTAAGATTAATTTACAAAGTAAAATAGTTGTTTAAAGTTTGATTGATTTATGATATAACTAATATGGATAAATAAAACGGAGGTACGAGTATGTTATATGTCATTATAACGTTGACGACTGTTGCCGTTCTTTTGTTTATACTGTCATTCTTTGTTTCGGACAGGCATAAACAATTAGAAAAGGAATTCGAGCAACTGTCTATTACGATGATGCAAGATATTTACCAGCTAAACAAAAAAATAAAAGTTCTTGAAGAAGAGCTTTTAATCGATACACGCATGCAACAGACTACAACGTATAAACAGCCCTCACCTGATGCATTTTCTGCTCCAAACAATGCATTGACAATCATTCAAAATATTCATGAAATGTTTCAACAAGGGCATTCCATTAGTGAGATTGCAAAATTAACACAACTTAGCGAACATGACGTACGCACAATTATTAATAATAACTAAATGAGGAGATTAACGATGAAACAACCTTTACGATATTTTTCAATGGGATTATTAGCTGCAAGTGTAGTATTAATTATTATCTTTATCGTCATTAGTAATATGGGAAGCGACAAGAATAAAATGACGACTGATGAAATGATCGACGCTTTAACAGATGACGGTTACCGCGTTTTAACAGATTCTGATTATATGACGCTTGCGTTAAGTGGCGAACAGAATGATGAAGAAGAAGATGCTAAAGAAGAAAATGATGAAGAAAATAAAGACGATGCCGCTGAAGAAAATGAGGAGTCAGATGAAGAAGCAAGTGAAGACGATTCTGACAGCGAAGAAGATAGTGACGAACAAACAAAGAAAACTGAGTATACGATAAACATTAAAGAAAATATGTTAGCACCAGAAATTAGTAAAGTATTGAAAGAAAACAAAATTATTAATGATGCTGATAAATTTACAAAGTACTTAGAAGATGAAGGATTTAGCCAGTATATCCAATTAGGTAAACATGAAGTTAATAATGAAATGAGCGAAAGAGAACTTGCAAAAGCGCTAACGAATAAATAAAGATAAACAAAACTTAAAGTAAATAGCACATAAAAATAAGGTGATTCCTAAACTGATATGGTCCCTGTCAAATAGACAGGGAGCAGTTCAAACAGTTGGAATCACCTTATTTTTATTCTTCTTTCGCTCGCTTCTCTTTTATATCAAAATAAGCATCTAATATGCCTGTACCGATGTTGTGGTTAATATTTCTTCCACCATTTTTACTTAAATTCGGCACGATAACAGCAAAAGCAATTTCTGGTTCATCAAATGGTGCATAACCGACTAATGCTAAGTTTTCTGTGTTATATTTTACACCGTCAACAAACACTTCAGTTTCCGCTGTTCCTGTCTTTCCAGCTGGGCTATAACTTTTACCAGCCCATGAACTATACCCTGTTCCTCCTTGAGACTGGAACGCCTGTCTAAACCCTTCTTGCACACGTTTAATATGTTCTAAATCCATATCAACACGGTTCATAACGTCTGTTGAGATACTTTTATATACAGGACCTAATTTACCTTCTTCAACAGACGGATCATGCACTGTTTTAAGGAAGTGTGGACGCACGCGGTAACCATCGTTAGCAATGGTAGATACGTATTGAACCATTTGTAATGCTGTGTACGTATCGTACTGACCGATAGAAAAGTGCATCGCGTTACCGGCAACAGGTTCTGGACCTTCATAGCCAGTCGCTTCAAACGGGAAATCAACGCCTGTTTTCACGCCGAGACCGAACTGTTCATAATAATTTCTTAAATCAAGCAGTCCTTGAAAATCAAATCGAACACCTGCATTTTGCGGGAATGGATAACGATATTCGCCACCCATTCTCAGCGCTGTATAAAACATGTACACGTTAGATGACCGCTTTAAAGCACTTATATCATTAACTGCACCCAATCGTGTGTACGATCCCATCTGTGGCGTACCAGCAATTTTAATCGGACTATCATAAAACACTTGGTTCGGACTAATAGCTCCTGAATCAAGCCCGGCTAAAACAGTCGCACCTTTCACGGTTGATCCTGGTGGATGTGCGTCATATAACGCCTTATATCCCGTATCAGATACTTTACCTGTTTGTCGATCGTACGTATGACTAGAAACGGCTAATATTTCGCCTGTCTTCGGATTCATAGCTATTCCAGTCGCTTCGTTTGCAAACCGATTACTTAGAGCGACAGCTTTTAATTGTTTACTAACGACGTCATCGACCTGTTTTTGTAATTCCATATCGATCGTTAAAACTAAATCTTTTCCACGTTCCCCTTCAACAGCAATTTTTGAATCAATCACTGTTCCGGCTTTTGTCGTCGTATATTCTACTTGTTCTTTACGACCACGTAAATATTCTTCATAATACTCTTCAAGACCACTTTTCCCAACACGGTCGTTTCGACTATATCCACGCGTGAGAAAGTAATCTTGTTTTTCTTTCGGAATCCCTTGCTCCTGAGACGTAATAGAACCGATAAAACTATTAAATGTTTCATCATAATTATATTTACGTTCCCAATCAGTGGTCGCATTAACCCCTGGTAAATCATCTAAATGCTCAGCGACACGTGCATATTCTTCTTTCGTAATATGGTCATTTTTGATAATTTGTGGCGTTAAGGCATAAGCTTTATCAAGTTCTTTTTTTATCGCAATTATTTCTAACTCATCATCTGAATAATCAGCAACGTCTTCTTCAGTAATTCGTTCCTTCAGTAAGAGCTGATATTGTTCAACGTCGTCTAAATCTTTTAGTTCGTCTTCAGATAATCGACTTGTTGCTTCATCAATATTTTCTAAGTACCAATATTCTTGCTTATTACGGAATGTCACGCTTTTTAAATCTTCTTCTCTATTCATATCAATATATTTAACTAGTTTTTTAGCTAATTTCAAACGATCTTCCGCTTGAACGCCTTTAGGTGGTGTATATGTAATAGAATAGCGCGCTTTATTTTCTACAATCACTTCATTGTTTCGATCGAGAATTAAACCACGTGGCACAGGAATTTTCGTTCGTTCCTGAACCGTTCGATCAATTTCTTCTTGCGCAGCCTCACCGTCTAAAATTTGCACGATTCCGAGCTGGATAATAAGAACTGCAAACAAAATAAATATAATGAAAAATAATATATTAAGTCTAAATGGTAACTTTGATTTTTCTTTATTGCTACTCACAATTTTGTTCCCCTTTTTACGCATATTCATAGCTCTTATATTTTAACAGTAATATATTAATTTTTCATCTATGAAGTAATGTTTTTAATCATTAAAAAAAGCTTTGAGCGAATAAATCGACTCAAAGCTTTGATTTTTTTATTATTAATTATGCATTTTTGTAGTTTTCTGCAACTGCATCCCAGTTTACGATATTCCAGAATGCTTTTAAGTATTCCGGACGTCTGTTTTGATAGTTTAGGTAATATGCGTGTTCCCAAACGTCAATACCAAGAATAGGAGTTTTTCCGTCCATTAATGGTGAATCTTGGTTAGCTGTGCTAATGATTTCTATATTACCGTTATCAACAACGAGCCAGCCCCAGCCTGATCCAAAACGACCTGCTGCTGCACTTTCAAATTGTTCTTTGAAAGCATCAAAGCTACCGAATGTAGAGTTGATTTTATCAGCTAAGTCTCCTGAAGGTTCTCCGCCACCATTTGGTGAAATAACTTTCCAGAATAAACTGTGGTTAGCATGTCCTCCACCATGGTTACGAACAGCCGTTCTAACGTCTTCTGGTACAGAGTCAATGTTTTTTAATAACTCTTCAACAGATTTTCCTTCTAACGCACTGTTTCCTTCAACCGCACCATTTAAGCCACCGACATATGTATTGTGGTGTTTTGTATGATGAATGTTCATCGTTTCTTTATCAATTGTTGGTTCTAAAGCATCGTATGCATATGGTAGTTCTGGTAATTCGAATTTTGCCATTTTTAAAACCCCTTTTCTTAATTTTCTTATTAGTTTAAAGGTTACAAATAGAACCTTTAAATCAAGATTAACAAACGGTTTCCATTCATGCAAATTATAAGCATAAAAATAAAGAAATAAAAAAAACAAGCAAATGCTTGTTTTCAGATGGCTCGGGACGGAATCGAACCGCCGACACAAGGATTTTCAGTCCTTTGCTCTACCGACTGAGCTACCGAGCCAGAAATCATGTGATTGTTTGAAATAAAAAGATCATTTTTTATTTAAAAATGAGTAAAAAAATGGAGGAGGAAGAGGGATTCGAACCCCCGCGGGCTTTGACACCCCTTTCGGTTTTCAAGACCGACCCCTTCAACCAGACTTGGGTATTCCTCCAATAATAATGCAAGTGGTGGACCCTGCAGGATTCGAACCTGCGACCAATCGGTTATGAGCCGACCGCTCTGACCAACTGAGCTAAGGGTCCATAGGTAGCGGCAGAGGGATTCGAACCCCCGACCTAACGGGTATGAACCGTTTGCTCTCGCCAACTGAGCTACACCGCCTTAGAAATAATGGCTCCACAGGTAGGATTCGAACCTACGACCGATCGGTTAACAGCCGATTGCTCTACCACTGAGCTACTGTGGAATATAAAACAACATATAATTTTTTTGAACGATTAACGCATTTTAAACTGAGTGCGTGACTAACAGCGACGTTTAATAATTTATCACGGATTAAAATGATTGTCAATAGTTTTATGAAATGTTTGTTCAAGTCGCTAACACCAAAGATTACTATAGCATTTATAAAGTGATTAATCAACTAAGTTTAATAAATAGATACATATAACATGATAAAATCCTTTTGCTTATATGTTTAGTCATACAGCAAAAGGATTTTTCTTGTTTTTAACTAATATTTGAAGCTTGATCTCTCTTACCTAATACTTCTTCCGCTATGTTTACTGCGTGATCTGCGATTCGTTCTAAGTCACTGATCATATCAACGAACATAATACCCGCTGTTGGGTTACACGATCCTTCATTCATACGAATAATATGTTGCTTTCTGAATCGTTGTTCCATGAAGTTGATTTTTTCTTCTTTTTGAATAACAGATAATGCTTGTTCCTTATCCATAGCATCTAGAGCACTTACTGTTTGCTTAACGATAATAATCGTTAAATCAAACATATTGTTTAAATCTTCTAACGCATCTTCTGTCAAATGTACTTTATTTGAGATGTTATATTGAATAAGCTCAGTAATATTTTCTATATGGTCTCCAATACGTTCGATATCACGAACAGCATTCATTAATGCCGTATGCTTTGAACTTTCTGCATCTGTCATGTTACTTCCACTTGCTAAATCAATTAAGTAGCGCGTAATTTCTTTATCTAAATTATTTAGCGCCCCTTCAATTTGCAAGGCGAGTTCCGAATGTTTCTGGTTATTGTTCGTTAAGAACTTATTCGTCTCTTCTAAACCTTTATGAGCATATTCTCCCATACGAACAACTTCGTCTTTCGCTTGTGAAAGCGCAAGTGGTGTTGATTGTTGAATAAACCGTTGATCTAAATGTTGTGGGTTGTACTCAATAATCGTATCTTCTCCTGGGACGATTTTAGTCACGAGCCAAGCTAATCCTGCGATGAATGGGAACTGAATCGCTGTGTTACCAATGTTGAAACTACCGTGCGCGAAAGCAATTGTCATTTCAGGATTTAATGCTAATTTACTCTGTAAAAACAATACGTACGCAGAGAATGGCGTTAATATAATCACGAATATAAACGCACCAATTAAGTTAAAAATAACGTGTGTAAAAGCTGCTCGTTTAGCCGCAACTGAAGCACCAATTGAAGCTAAAATTGCTGTAATTGTCGTACCTAAGTTATCCCCAATAAGTACAGGAATTGAAGCATAAATATCCATTGCACCTTCAGAGAATAAACCTTGTAAAATACCGATTGTCGCACTTGAACTTTGAACAATCATCGTAAATACCGTTCCAATAACGACACCTAAGATTGGGTTATCACTCATATTTACTGTTAATTCATGGAATGCTTGTAACTCACGTAATGGCGCCATTCCACTACTCATTAAACCTAAACCGAAGAATAGAGCACCAAAACCAAAGATTGTCTGCCCAATCGCTAAAACTTTTTGATTGCTAAAGAAGAATAATAAGAAACATCCAACAGCCATAATTGGTAAGGAGTATTCTCCAATATCTAAACCAATGATAAACGCTGTTACAGTCGTTCCTATATTAGCCCCCATAATAACACCTATTGCTTGTCTTAATGTCATAAAACCAGCGTTTACTAACCCGACCGTTAATACGGTCGTTCCGGAGCTACTTTGAATTAAAATTGTCACGATAATACCTGCAAGTACGCCGAGAAATGGATTGCTCGTAAAGCGATCAAGAATATCTTTTAATCGATCACCCGCAGATTTCTGTAACCCATCACCCATAGATTTAATTCCGAGTAAAAAGATCCCTAAACCACCTAAGAAATCAAATAGAAGTGCTTGAACATCTATCTCCAATATATGTCATCCCCGTTCATTTAGTTTATGCTTTTATATACCTAACTTCTAATATGATAGAAATAACGTTTTTTGTAAAGAATTCCTTTTAAAATTTAACATTCAATTTACAATCAAACATTTATTTTATATAAAACAGAAAAACCTCTCACAAAACGCATGAAAAACGTCTTATGAGAGACAATTATTTCTGTCTAATCCTCAACCGGATCGACTAATATTCTCGTACCATCTACTTCGATTACTTTAACAACTGTATCTTTCTCAATCCACTGTCCATTAGAAATCGCACTATATTCTTGATCATTTATTTTTACCGTTCCAACTGGGCGTAATACGTTCATTGTTATTCCTTCTTTATCAATGAGTTCTTGGTAGGACGTATTCATCGTACTATAGCCTTCTTCAGCTGTTAAACGGTCTTGTAAAGCTATTCTTCCCCACATATTTCGTGGTTTAAATATCTTAAGAAAGGCAAACGAGCCAGCACTACCAAATATTACGCCTAAAACCGCGTACATACCACTATAAATATCTTCTGACGTAATGGCGACAGAACCAATCATTAAAACGAGCCCTATAATGGCTAGCGTGCCGTCGTTAATCAACTTACCGTCTACAATAATAAGAATTAATCCAATAAAATAAAGTATGAGCATTAATGCTAACGTCGTTGGTTCTAAATGGACAGAAAAATAAGTCACAATAAAGCCAATGCCGAGAATTCCAAAGAATCCACGCATGTTAACGATTAATTCACCAATTAAAAAGAGCGTACCGAGTCCTGTTAAAACGAATCCGAACCAACTAAGTGTTAGAAGTTCCATGCTTGAAGTCCCCCTTTAACAAACGACTATATGTAAATTATAACACGGTTATTTTTCAAAAAATAGCCCGTCTCTTTTATAAAAAAGCAGCAGACTGTCTGTTTTTGACAGCTGCTGATTTATTTATTGATTCACAATTTTTTCTAATAAGTTTTCATCAAATGTACCTGACTTTAACATATCAATTTCAAATTTATAAGGTGGCTTACGATTCTTTTTATCTTCACCTACGTAAGGACTTTCTAATATTTTTGGTAAATGTTTGAGTTGTGGATGATGGACGACGTGATGAAGTGCATCAAATCCGATATGTCCGAAACCAATATTTTCGTGGCGGTCTTTTTTTGCCCCTTGTTCGTTTTTACTATCATTGACGTGAATGACTTTCAAACGATCAATACCGATGATTTTGTCAAATTCATTTAATACACCGTCAAAGTCTTCTTTGACGTTATATCCTGCATCATGAATATGGCACGTGTCTAAACAGACAGATATGTTTTCATTATGTGTCACACCGTCAATGATTCGGGCAATTTCCTCAAAGCTTCTACCGATTTCTGTCCCTTTTCCTGCCATCGTTTCAAGAGCAATTTGGACATTTTCATTCGCTTCTAAAACTTCATCGAACCCTTCAACAATTCGTGCAATTCCTTTATCAGCACCAGCGCCGACATGAGCCCCTGGGTGTAAAACGATTTGCTTCGCACCGAGTGCATCCGTACGATCAATCTCACTGCGCAAAAATTCAACACCAATTTCAAACGTCGCTTCCTTTACTGTATTAGCGATATTAATGATGTAAGGAGCGTGCACGACGATATCTGACATATGATGCTCTTTCATATGTGCTTGTCCTTCTTCAATCATTAACTCTTCAATCGGCTTGCGGCGTGTGTTTTGTGGTGCTCCTGTGTAAATCATGAACGTGTTTGAACCGTATGATGCTGCTTCTTCACTTGAGCCGAGCAACATTTTCTTTCCACTCATTGATACGTGTGATCCAAGTTTTAGCATATTTTTCACTCCATTTATTATCTACGTTTTTTTCTTCTTGATTTTGATTTTAAGCGATGTTTAATTTGTTCTTGTTCTCGTTTCATTTTCTTCTTGTATCCTGGTTTTACTTTCTTAGGACGTCTCACTTGCTTCCATGCTTCTTGATCAATAGATGTCGTATGCTTCTTTCTCTGCTGTCTCGCATCAAAACGCTTCGCTTTTATCCATTGCCCGTCCTTTATATCAGAATAAATAAACGATACATCGTTCTTTTCTAGACGATCAATTAAGCGAATGTCTTCTTCATCATAAAAGCTAATCGCTAACCCTGATAATCCACCACGCGCTGTACGACCAACACGGTGAATATAAAAGTCTTCTTCTTTTGGCATTTGTGCATTAATAACGTGGCTAACACCATCTATATCAATGCCGCGAGACGCTAAGTCTGTCGCAACAATGTATTGATAGCGTAGGTCTTTAATGTGCTTTAGCGTACGCTTTCGTTCACGAGGACTTAACCCACCATGAATAATTCCCGCGTCAATGCCAATTTCTTGAAGTGACTGTGCTAATTTATCTGCTTCAGCTCGGTTATTAACAAAAATAATGGCTAAATACGGGTTAAATATTTTCGTTAGTTCACTAATCAATGACGTTATGTCTCGATTGCGCCGGGCAATGAGACGATGTTCCATTTGATCTGGCACATATTCATCATCAAGTTTTATATACGTCGGATGTTCTAAATATTTCTTTAAAAATTGTTCTAAACGAACAGGAATAGTTGCAGAAAAAGCGAGTAGTTGGATGTCGCGTTTACATCTTGTCAGTAACTTATCGACATCTTTAATAAACCCTAAATCTAACATTAAGTCTGCTTCATCAATGACGAATGAACGGGCTGAATAAATAGACAGTGCCCCTGAATCAACTAAATCATATATTCGACCAGGTGTACCGACAATAATGTGTGGCGGGTTGTCGAGTGACTGAGCCATTCTCTGTTTATCTGTTCCACCAACTAATAAACGGGCCATCCATTCTTCTTGTTTGCCTGCAAGTTCAATTATTCTCCTTACTTCTTCATGCAATTGCATCGCTAATTCACGTGTTGGTAACGTAATAACGAATTGAACTTCACGCTTACTCGTATCTATTTGTTGAAACAATGGCAATAAAAATGCATGTGATTTTCCTGAACCTGTATGAGATTGACCAATAAGACTTTCACCTTTTAGTGCGCGCGGAATAATTTGCTTTTGAATCTCTGTTGGTTCATTGAAATGAAGTTGCTCAACAACGTTTAATAACGTGTCGTTTAATTGCAACTCGGCAAAACGATTTTCTCCCATATATTTCCCCCCTTATTATTTAAAACGAATCGATTCTGTACGTGCTTCAGAGACAATACACTCAACTGTACTAGGTAAAATATTCGTTAAATGGTTCGCTAAATGTTCTTTCATAACTATCTCAATATAATGACCAGGATCAACAACAGCTAATCCGATTGCTTCAGCTTCTTGCGCTAAATGGAATGTTAAATCTCCTGTGACATATAAGTCAGCCCCTTGCTGCTTCGCTTGATGAATAAACTTCTCCCCACTTCCACCAAGTACAGCTACTGTACGAACATGATCTGATTCATTGCCAACATAACGAACGTGATTTAACGATAACGTTTCTTTTATCTGCTCGATATACTCGCCAACAGTCGTTCCCTCAGTAAGTTTACCAATTCTACCTAAGCCGACTAATTCTCCCTTGTTTTCTAACGGATAAACGTCATAAGCGACTTCTTCATAAGGATGTGCTTGAATCATTGCTGCAATCGCTTGAGATAAATATTTCTTCTCGACGATTGTTTCAATTTTTACTTCTTCTTCAAAAGCTACTTTACCAACTGTCCCACTATAAGGATTCGTTCCTTCTAGTGGTTTAAACGTTCCGTAACCTTCTGTTTGAAACGTACAGTGACTATATTCGCCAATATGACCTGCGCCTGCTTCACTAAATGCATCGCGTATATTTTCTTGATGTGATTTAGGAACGAATACGACTAATTTAAAAAGAGATTCATTTTTTACGGGAACGAGTGGCTTAACGTCTTTGATATGTAAAACATCAGCAAGCATATCATTAACGCCACCTTTGGCAATATCCAAGTTCGTATGAGTGGCGTAAACCGTTATATCGTGTTTAATGAGCTTGTTAATTATTTTACCTTTTACTGTATCATGATTCAGCTGTTTCAGTGGCTTAAAAATGAGCGGGTGATGGGCAATGATTAAATCAACATCTTTTTCAATCGCTTCATCAACGACATTTTCTAATACATCAAGTGTTACCATGATGCGATTAACGCGCTTATTATGTGATCCGACTTGTAATCCGACGTTATCCCAATCATATGCAAGTTCTTTCGGTGCAAGCTCTTCAACGATTTTAAATACGTCATTATTCATTACGTGAGTCATGATGGATAGCCTCCTTAATCCAGTGAATTTCTTTCTCAAATTGTTCTTTCTTCTGTTCATTACTTGTCGTTGCTTTATTTATATCGCTTAAAATTTTTTCTTTATTTTCCAGTTCACTTTGCCACTTTGTATAAAAAAGTGGTGACTTTTCTTTCAGTAACAGTGGTCCTAGTAATAGCTCTTCCTCTGTTAAAGGTAATACATGCTTCGTTCGTTTCGCAACGATTACTTCATAAATGAATTTATTTTCTTCAACGAGTCGTTCCGCTACTATACCATAATGATGATCGACTAACCATTTACGAACAGAGCGGGCATCTATATTCGGTTGAGCAATGATCGTCTCAACTGTATGTATGTTACTTTTACCATTATCTAAAATTGAACGAATGAGTGAACCACCCATCCCTGCGATGACAATTGTATCTATTTCATCATTCTTTGTCACAACGTCCAATCCGTCACCTAATCGAACGTCAATAACATCTGTTAATTCAGCTTGTTTTACTGTTCGTTCAGCGCTTTCAAATGGGCCTTTATTTACTTCACTCGCAATTGCTCGTACCGACGAATCACGATCACAAACGTAACTCGGTAAATATGCATGATCTGAACCTATATCGATAAAGTATGAGTTTTTATCTATAAATGAGGCTACTGTTAACAACCGTTTTGACAATGTTAACTTTCTTTCTTTCGTCACTTTTATCCCCTCTAATGAATAAAAGCTTTCTGACACTAGGCAGAAAGCTTTTATATTTTACTATTCATTTATTCCATCTCGGATAGCCATTCTGCGAGCTCAGCCGCTTGTTCATTATCAACAAGTCCACCTGGCATCCCGCCATCTGTACCTTCGATAATAATATCTTTAATTTCATCCTCTGATAGAGAGCTATTAACTTCTGTTAAATCAGGTGCACTTCCTCCTGATAACTCAGCCCCGTGACATGCAGCACAGTTTGATTGATAAATATCATCTACATCCGCCGCTTCAGTCGTTGCTCCTTCTTCATCCGGATTTAAAATTGCTTCACGCTGATTAACCCCGAAATATGATATTATAATTACTAAAAATATCCCTACGATAGCAATTATTGCATAGGGGAGAACCGGGTTTTTACTCATACTTCTTCCTCCTTATGTATTCCCTTAAACAGTATTCAATTCAAATCATATCTTTATAATACTCGAAAATCAAATATGTTTAAAGGATTTCACCATGCATTATACATTTATTTTATTTTTTGTCACAAACATATCTCTTTAATTTCATTTTAAGTTATGTTTTTTAGTCTAGAAAATCTTTTAATTGCTTACTTCGACTTGGGTGTCTTAGCTTTCTGAGTGCTTTTGCCTCAATTTGACGAATACGTTCACGTGTAACTCCGAACACTTTCCCAACTTCTTCTAGCGTTCTCGTTCGTCCATCGTCTAAGCCGAAGCGCAGACGTAAAACATTTTCTTCACGATCTGTTAACGTATCAAGCACATCTTCTAATTGTTCTTTTAAAAGTTTATACGCTGCATGATCTGATGGCGATACAGCTTCTTGATCTTCAATAAAGTCACCTAAGTGCGAATCATCTTCTTCACCAATTGGTGTCTCTAATGAAACAGGCTCCTGAGCAATTTTTAAAATATCTCTTACTTTATCAGGTGTAAGCTCCATTTCTTCACCAATTTCTTCTGGTGTTGGGTCTCGACCTAAATCTTGTAGCAATTGACGCTGAATACGGATGAGTTTGTTAATCGTTTCAACCATATGAACAGGGATACGAATGGTACGTGCTTGGTCAGCAATGGCACGTGTGATCGCTTGACGAATCCACCACGTCGCATACGTACTGAATTTAAATCCTTTCGTATGGTCGAATTTTTCTACTGCTTTAATAAGCCCCATGTTCCCTTCTTGAATTAAATCTAAAAAGAGCATCCCTCGACCGACATATCGTTTAGCAATACTAACAACAAGTCTTAAGTTAGCCTCAGCTAGTGCTTGTGATGCTATTTCATCACCTTCTAAAATACGTTTCGCTAATTCAACTTCTTCTTCTGCTGTTAATAAATCAACACGACCGATTTCTTTTAAGTACATTCTAACCGGGTCATTTATTTTAATACCTAAAGGAACACTTAAATCTCGGTCAATTGTTAAAGCTTCTTCTTTATCTTTCTCTTCTTCTTCGTCTTCAACTGTTTCACCGACTATTTCAACACCTTGTTCTTCTAGGTACTCATAAAATTCATCCATTTCATCAGACTCAATCATAAAGCTTGATAGATTTTCAGCAATTTCTTCAAAAGCAAGTTCCCCTTGCTTCTTCCCTTGCTCTACAAGCTTTTCTTTCACTTGTTCTAATGTTAAATTATTTTCATCAACGACTTCTGTTTCTTTTTTCTTCGTCATGAGTGCCCCTCCCTCCAGGAATCAATCAAATAATTATTCGTTTATTCTCTTTGTAACTTTAAGATTTCCATTGCGATTTCAGCAGCTTTTAAATGATCGTTTTGTTGTTCAGCCATCTTTTGCTTCATGCGCAGTGATTCAACTTCTGTTTGTTCATTTTGCTGACGTGAGATTAAAGTGATATAATCTTCTAACTCTCGCTCTGAAATAGATGAATGGGCTTCATTCACTGCAATTTCAATCACTAATTGCTTAATCGACTCATCTGTTAATTCTTCAATAAATTGACTCACATTCGCTGCGTCATTCATCTCATAAAATGCATAAAGATGAGTAGCGATAATTTTGTGTTCATCGATATTAAATCCGATGCTAATTTCTTCTTGTACGCGATCAGAAATAACTTTATCTTGTAGCATGTGAGCGATAAGCTTGCGCTCCGCATTATGAAAGCGAGGCAGTAGTTGTTTTTTTCTTTTATATGACCGGGGTTGCGCGTCATATGAAACGTTAGATAATTCTTTTCTTTCTTGCTTTATTTCCGGCATAAATGAATGCATTTCTTCTAAAAGCGTATCGACTGATATGTGATATTCTGTACTTAACTCTTGTAAGTAATGTTCTCGCTCCATCGCACTATTTAAGTGAGCAATTTCTTTTAATATCGTACGAATATACTCAAGACGTTCAGATTCATTCGTTATCTCATACTGTTTTTTCATAAAACGTCTATAAAAATTGATGAACGTATCACTTTTATCAATCATTTGATCGCGAAATGCCTCTGCCCCGTAGGACTTTATAAAACTGTCAGGATCTAATCCATCATGCAAATGTGACACTTTTATTTCACAGCCAACTTTTCGCAAGAGTTGCGCTGCTTTATAACTCGCATTTAATCCTGCCTCGTCATCATCATAACAAATGATAACTGTGTCAACATACCGCTTTAGAAGGGCTGCCTGACTTTCTGTCAATGAACTTCCTAAAGTCGCTACTACATTCTCAATACCCGACTGATAGGCAGATATAACATCCATTTGTCCTTCAAATAAAATGACTTCTTGTTTTTTTCGTATATCTCGTTTAGCTAAATCAAAATTGTAAAGCAATCTACTCTTCTGAAACAAATCACTTTCTGAGCTATTTAAATATTTCGGTTCATCCCCGTGAAGTGCACGAGCAGAAAACGCAATTGTTTTTCCTAAATGATTTTTAATTGGATAAATCACACGCCCACGAAAACGATCTATCGCCTCGTCTTGTTGGTTTAATGTTAATATTCCGTGTTTAATTAAAAATTGTTTATGGAACCCTTTTTTCTCTAGAAAGTCTAAAATAAACCCGTCAATATTTGGTGAAAACCCGATGTGGAATTGATCAATAGTTTCTGTGCTTATTCCACGTTCTGTTAAATAGTTTAACGCTTCTTTACCATCTTCTGAATATCTTAAGATATGATTGTAAAGTTTCGTTAACCATTCATATGCAGCGAGTGCACTTTTCTCATCTGGAGACACTTGGGTTTCTTCGGTTTGTTGAATATTTGGTAATACAATACCGCTCTTCTCAGCCAAGTGACTAAGTGACTCGAAAAATGAATATCCTTCAATTTCCATTAAAAAAGTGAAGACATTGCCACCTTTTTTACAACCGAAACAATGAAAGATTTGCTTGTCTTCGGCAACTGAAAAAGATGGTGTTTTTTCATTGTGAAATGGACATAAGCCAAAATAGTTGTTTCCTTGTTTTTTTAGTTGAACATACTCACTAACAATGTCAACAATATCGTTCTGACTACGGACATTATCAATTGTTTCTTCAGGTATTCGTTTAACGATCCTCACCACCAATAACATTCTACATAATTTGTTAAAGTCCTTCATATTTTTAAAAATACTTTTGTTGTTTAAAACATGACTAAATATTTATGATTGAATGTTAGTAAATAATGTTTTTTAACTTTTGAGTAGCTTTACACAAGATTCAATTATAGATGAAATTGCTTAATAAAGCTAGAAAAAAGCTTATGAAACAGTATAAGAACAGGGCATAAAAAAGTAGAGGACAATTAATCTGTCTTCTACTTTTTACTATCTACTTATTTTTTAAATGTTCAAGAATTGCATTTGCTGTTTCTTCAACCGCTTTATTAGATACGTCAATAATATCGCAATTCACTTTATTAACAATTTTATTAAAGTGGTCAAGTTCTTCATTAATTCGTTTCATACTTGCATACGTTGCTTGATCGCCTAAACCGAGAGCCTTTAAGCGTTCTTTTCTAATGCTGTAAAGTTTCTCAGGTGTAATGCGAAGCCCAATACATTTCTTAGGGTCCACACGGAAAAGCTCTTCAGGCGGATCAACTTCTGGAACGATAGGTACGTTAGCAACTTTTAATCGTTTCAGTGCCAAAAACTGTGATAATGGCGTTTTTGACGTACGTGATACACCGATTAACACGACGTCTGCACGAGCAATACCCCGCGGGTCGCGTCCGTCATCGTAACGAACTGCAAATTCAATCGCTTCGATCCGTTTGAAATAGTCTTCATCCAGTTGACGAACAAGACCTGGTTCGAGATGTGGCGGTGTTTTAAACACACGTTCCATTGAAGATAAAACAGGTCCCATAATATCGATTACTTCAATACCTAATTCTTTAGATTGTTCGTTTACGTATTGACGTAATTCTGGATCAACGATTGTAAATGTTATAATTCCTTGTTTTTCTTTAATGATTTGTAATGATTCATCAATTGTTTCTTTATTATCAACATAAGGAATGCGCTCAATTTGGTAATTTCCATTTTGAAATTGGCTCAGTCCTGCGTGCGTTACTAATTCTGCTGTTTCTCCAACGGAATCCGAAAGTACATAAATAGGTGTTGGTTGGCTCATAACTTATATGATCTCCTTTCAACTACAAGTTTTCATCTAAAACTAATTCAATAAATGCTTTAGTTGTCGTTGTTTTCGTAATTCGACCGACGACTTCTAATCCGTGAGTCGATTGTTTAACGACTGGTAATCCATCGATTTGATTGTTAATTAATATTTTCCCAGCATCTAATAGTAAATCGTCTGGGCGACACATAGAAATATTCGGCATGCGCGTCATAATAATATGTACAGGAACTTTCGTTAACTCCTTATTCCCGATACTCGCACGGAGTAAATCTTTTCGTGATAAAACACCGACGAGACATGAATGATTATCAACGACGAACAATGTACCGATATCTTCTAAAAATATTGTCGTAATCGCATCGTAAACACTAACGTCTTCTCTTACGACAATTGGTGGGGATTGATACTCTTTTACTGTAATCTTTTTTACTTTTTCTGTTAATAACTCTGAACCTGTTTTTCCTGTATAAAAATATCCGACGCGTGGTCGTGCGTCTAGAAAACCTGACATTGTTAAAATAGCTAAGTCCGGTCTTAATGTGGCACGTGTTAAATCTAAACGGTCCGCAATATTTTCACCAGTAATTGGTCCATTCTCTTTTACAATTTGTAATATTTTTTCTTGGCGATCTGTCAGCTCCAAATTCTCACCACCTAATACAAATGTATCATTTTACTCATTCAAATTATACACTAATTATCGAGATAATGGAATTATTGATGTTTCCATTGTACTTTAGATAAATCTGCATAATCCCGAATAAGTTGACCAATATCACTTAATAATGCGATACGGTTATTTTTAATCTGTTCATCTTCATGCATGACCATGTTATTTTCAAAAAATTCATGAATGTACGGCCCGAGTGTACTAATCGTTTGTAAAGATTTTATTGCATTTTCTTCATTCACTGCTTGTTCATAAGCGACCTTGACAACTTTTAGTTGATCATACAATGCTTTTTCAGATGACGTTTCAAATAAATCGCTATTTATTTGCCCGTCGTATGTTGATTTTGCAATATTTAATACGCGCAAGAGAGCTTCTTGGTTAGCACGGAATGAATCATCACTTCGTTTCTCAGAAAGTGTACGGGCTTTTTCAATCGTATAAGATAATAGACCAATATCATTTTCTAAAATCGCATCAATGACGTCTTGTTCAATATGAAATGATTTAAGTAAATAACTTGCACGTAATTTAAAGAATTCTGTTACGTTATCCACATTAATAGCATCTACTGTCTCATACGTATCCTTTACAATTGTTATCATCGTTTCAAGTTTTAAATGTAATTTTTCTTCTCGTAAAATACGTAAAATACCGAACGCTTGGCGGCGTAATCCATATGGATCTTGTGAACCTGACGGCGTAAGTCCAACTGATATAAAGCCGATAATCGTATCTAATTTATCTGCAATACTAACAATTGCACCACTTAAACTTGACGGCAACTCACTCGTCGCTTGTAAAGGCATGTAGTGTTCTTTAATCCCTTGAGCAACACTTTCTTTCTCACCGAAATAAATCGCATACTTTTCACCAATAACACCTTGTAGCTCAGTAAATTCATTAACCATATGTGTCGTCAAATCAAATTTACATAGTTCAGCCACACGTAATGCGTCTGATTTTTCTTCACCTGTTACGTTTAAAGCATCACACAATTTATTCGTAATCGCTACAATTCGATCAACTTTATCTTTCATAGTTCCTAACTTTTCCTGGAAAACGACTCGTTCTAATGTTTCTTGATACGCCGGGATGGACTGTTTTAAATCTTCTTCATAAAAGAACTGTGCATCCGTTAAGCGTGCGCGCAACACTTTCTCGTTTCCTCTGACGACATTATCTAATTTATAATCATCACCATTTCTCACCCCGACGAAATGAGGTAATAAATCACCTTGCTCATCGTAAGTTGGGAAATATCGTTGATGTTCAATCATTGATGTAATTAATACTTCCTCTGGTAAACTTAAAAATGAGTCATCAAAATCACCGAAAAAGACTGTCGGATATTCGACGAGGTGAGTCACTTCATTTAATAAATCGTCATCAATGACGAGTGTACAATTTTTATTCGCTTGTAATTGTACGAGTTGTTCTTTTATCATCGTTTGTCGCTCATTTGCATCAACAATGACGTGATTTTCTTTTAATACCTTCTCATATTCAGCTGCATCATTAATCGTCGTTTCCTGACTTAAAAATCGATGACCAAACGTTTTATTCCCTGTTTTTACATTTAAAATGCTAAAAGGAATCACTTGATCATTATGCAATGCGACTAGCCAGCGAATTGGTCGTGAAAATCGTAAAGAATGTTCTCCCCAGCGCATCGTTTGCGGGAACGTTAAATGTTCAATCACATCTTTAAATGTTGGGAGTAATTCCGATGTTGCCTTTCCTTCAATCGTTTTTTCAATAAAAATATACGGAACGCCTTTTACTTCTTTCGTGTAAATATCATCTGTTGACTTTCCTTGTCCTTTTGAAAACCCGATCGCTGCTTTCGTCCATTCGCCGTCTTCATTTTGGGCAATTTTCAGTGCAGGTCCACGTGCTTCTTCAACGAGTGTTTCTTGTTTTTCTTGTACGTCTGTTAATAATACAGCTAGTCTCCGAGGTGTTGAAAACGTTTGTATGCTCTCACAAGAAATCCTTAACGACTTTAGCCAGTCTTCTGTTTTCGCTTGTAACTGTTGTTCTGTTTGTGAAATAAATCGCGCAGGTAATTCTTCTACGCCGATTTCAAATAGTACGTGATTACTCATCGCTATTTCCTCCATCTGCTAACATTGGGAAGCCTAATTTTTCTCTTTCTTCTACGTATGTTTTTGCTATATTGCGAGCTAATTGACGAATTTTACTAATATATCCCGTTCTTTCTGACACAGAAATAACACCTTTTGCATCTAGTAAATTAAATGTATGTGAGCACTTTAGAACGTAATCGTACGCTGGATAGACGAGACCTTTTTTCATCGTTGCTACCGCTTCTTGTTCGTATAATTCAAATAGATTTAACAGAACATCTGTATTTGCTTCTTCAAATGCATACTTAGAATGTTCATATTCCGGCTGTAAAAATATATCTCTAACAGTTACGTTCGGTGACCACTCTAAATCAAACACATTCTCTTTGTCTTGAATGTATGAAGCGAGACGTTCAATCCCGTAAGTAATCTCAACAGATACAGGATGTGCCTCAAGTCCACCAACTTGCTGGAAATATGTAAATTGAGTAATTTCCATCCCGTCTAACCATACTTCCCAGCCAAGTCCTGCTGCTCCTAACGTCGGGTTTTCCCAGTTATCCTCGACGAATCGAATATCGTGTGCGAGTGGATCAATGCCTAGTTTTTCTAATGAATCTAAGTATAATTGCTGAATATGATCAGGTGAAGGCTTCATAATGACTTGAAATTGATGATGTTGATATAGTCTATTTGGGTTTTCGCCGTACCTTCCGTCATCCGGACGTCGTGACGGTTCAACGTACGCAACATTCCACGGTTCTGGTCCTAAGCTTTTTAATAATGTCATCGGCGACATCGTTCCTGCACCTTTTTCGACATCGTATGACTGCATGATTGTACATCCTTTATTTGCCCAATATTGTTGCAATGTAAAAATCATTTCTTGTATATTCATCCGTTTTACCCTCCGTAAAATAAAATAAAAAAATCCGCCCCTATGTCCGTATAGACATAGGGACGGATATATATCCGCGGTTCCACCCTACTTGCTCATAAAAAGCCACTTTGTTTAACATGTTAGTTGCTCAAGAATGCCTCGCTTAATTATATTCAGCTTTCACTGTCCTGAATTCGCTCTTAATATCATAAGCTTTTTTTCTCTCATCGCAATTAATTGATACGTTTAACTTACAGCATAAAGGCATATGTGTCAATGTTGTACACACTACTCAAATGCATCTAATTGTTTAATAAAACGACGTGTTTTTAATTGATAATGGCCATACGTATCATAATATTGATCAAACAATCTTCGGTAAAGTTTCATGTTTTCTTCTGAGACTGAGATGTTGCCAATTCTTTCTAAACCGACATTTTGAAACACGTATAATAATTTTGCTAGTGTTTCTGTGAGAGGAGTAGCATGCTCATCTAATGAAACACACGTTAAGCAAAGAAGCCCACCTTCTTTAATAGAAAAAGAATAATGATCAGATGATTGCTGACAATTAACGCACGCATGAACGACTGGAGCAAACCCAGCTTTTTCATATAGTTTCAATTCATACATTAAAATCGGAATATGAAAGCTATCGCTCGTTTCAATCCACTGAAGGGTTTGAAGAAACTGTTCATAAATAAATACATCAGGCGTTTTATCATCTAATAATTTATTCGTTAGCTCAGTGACATACGAGGCGTACGCTGTTTTAACGATGTCCTCTCTAATTTTTCGGAATGAATGGATAACTTCCCCTTGCTGAATCGTACTTAACCCTTTATTAACGTAAACTAAATAGTCGCCTTGAATAAATGGTTGTGATAAAGCTGACATACGACTTTTCGGCTTATTTGCTCCGCGTGCGAGCGCAGAAAATTTTCCGAGT
This sequence comes from Bacillota bacterium, assembly GCA_035301345.1. Lineage (GTDB taxonomy): Bacteria > Bacillota > Bacilli > Bacillales > Amphibacillaceae > CALAMD01. The sequence continues at coordinate 17,392 of DATGUM010000038.1, read as the reverse complement.
TTACTGCTAAATATCGTAATGATTTTATTCGTCTCCTGGTAATCTTGCGTGCGAATAACGACCCCTGCAACCTTTTCTAACACGGCATATTCCTTCCTCCGAATGATTCATTTAACATTATTCTTTACTATAACCGTACTGATTTAAATAACGTTCTTTATTACGCCAGTCTTTCTGGACTTTTACCCACAATTCTAAAAATACTTTTGTCCCTAATAAATTTTCTATATCTTTGCGTGCTTCTTTACCAATTTCCTTTAGCATAGAACCCCGCTTACCGATTAAGATTCCTTTCTGGCTCTCACGTTCAGCAATAATTACAGCTTGAATATACATCGCCTTTGATTTTCTTTCTTCAACATTCTCTATTACAATCGCAATAGAATGAGGGACTTCCTCTCGAGTCATATGGAGCACTTTTTCCCTAATGAGTTCACTCATAATAAAACGCTCTGGATGGTCAGTCACCATATCTTCATCATAATATTTAGGTCCTGTTGGTAAGTAGTTTTTTAACTCATTTAATAAGTATGTAACATTGTTACCATTTAGTGCTGAAATAGGTATAATTTCTTCAAAGTCTATTTTCTCTTTATACGTGTCTATCAGCGGAAATAATTCATCCGGGTGAATGAGATCAACTTTATTAATAATTAAAAATACTGGACTATCGACCGTTTTTAATAAATCGATAATAAATTGATCGCCTCTTCCGTAACCTTCACTCGCATCAATCATAAATAAAATAGCTTCAACTTCATTTAATGTACTTTTTGCGACACGAACTAAATGATCTCCTAGTCGATGCTTTGGCTTATGAATACCAGGTGTATCAATAAATACCATTTGTGTATCGTCATCTGTATATATACATTGAATTTTATTCCTTGTTGTTTGTGGTTTATCACTAATAATAGAGATTTTTTGTCCAATGGCTTGATTAATAAATGTTGATTTCCCAACATTTGGACGCCCTATAATCGAGATAAAACCTGATTTAAAGTCTTTTTCCATATCGCTTCCCACCATTCTCATCTTTTAAAACACTTTCGGCAAAAAGATAATTAAGCCGACTATTGCGGCAAATACAGCTGCTATAAGAACTGCTCCTGCTGCTATATCTTTCATATGTTTCGCACGTTCATCACTATGTGGAAATAAGTAATCTGTTATTCGTTCAATGACACTATTAATCATCTCTGTCGTAAGTACGAGAGCACTAACACTTAGTACAAATAGCCATTCGACAGTAGATATCCGAAGAATAATTGAAGCGATTAATATGATCGTAAATAAAGTCACGTGTATTCTCATATTTCGTTCAGTCTTTAACACTTCTTTTATTCCGTTCCATGCATACTTAAATCCGATAAAACCTTTTTTATCTTTCAATGTTAAATTCCTTTAACAATTCTTTTTGACGAGCAAACATTTTTTCCTCGCTTCGTTCATCGTCATGACTATACCCGAGTAAATGTAAAAAGCCATGCACGGTTAAAAAAGCGAGTTCTCGCTCAAATGAATGGTCATATTGTTCTGCTTGCGCATGGGCGCGATCGACAGAAATAACAATATCCCCTAGAGCTAACGGAACATTCTGTTCTGAAACGATATGAACTTCACCCGCTACATGATCTTGTAAAGCAAATGATATAACATCTGTCGGCTCATTTATTTGACGATAGTTTCGATTTAATGCTTGAATTTCTTTATCATCAACGAAGTTAACGCTCATTTCTACTTCTTTTGATATTCGTTCCTCTTTTGCAGCAAACTGTAAGATTCGCTCAAGTAAATCGATATAATTAGCATTAACTGATTTTGTTGCGTCATGAAAATCAATGTACATTAATTTGCCTCCTCGTCAGGGTATTGGATTCTTGAGTGAAAGATTCCTTTTAATGTTTCGCATATAACGGCTTTTACTTCATTACTTTCACCCAATGTGAGTGAACTTTCATCCAATTGGCCATCCATTAAACGATCCTTAATTATCGACGAAACAATTTCATCAATCTTTTCCTTCGTCGGTTCTTTCAGCGATCGTACAGCTGCCTCTACTGAATCACAAATACAAATGACAGCCGCTTCTTTCGTCTGTGGCTTTGGCCCTGGATATCTAAATTTCGCTTCATCAACAGCTTCATTACTTTCCTTCTCTTTAAAATAAAAGAATTTTAGTAATGTCGTTCCGTGATGTTGTTTAGCAATATCAATGATTTCTTTCGGCAGTTGATATTCCTTCAACATCTTTGCACCATCATACGGATGATTAATTATAATTTTAGCACTTTGTTCCGGTTCTATAAAGTCATGTGGATTTTTAATGGACACTTGATTTTCAATAAAGTAATGTGGGCTAACTGTTTTCCCTATATCATGGTAATATGCGCCGACTCGTGCAAGTAAACCATTTGCCCCGATCGTTTCACATGCTAACTCACTTAAATTAGCGACCATTATTGAATGGTGGTAAGTCCCCGGAGCTTCAATAAGCAATTTTCGTAATAATGGTTGATTAGGGTTCGCTAATGATAGTAACTTCACGTCTGACAACATACCTAACCCTGTTTCAAAAAACGGTAAAAAGCCAATCGTTAAAACAGCTGAAAGGATTGCCGATATAACAGCAAATATAACTGGTAGCATGAAGTCAATCAGTGCATATTTTTCAAAAGATAAAAATAAAAATGATAACACTGTTATAACGTTCACGACAGCAATTCCAACGCCTGCTCTTAAAAGAGAGAGTCGGTCTCTTATATTTGTAAATAAAACGATTGCGCTAATTTGTGAAAAGTAAAAATAAATGCCTGCTTCGACATTTAATGATCCCGGAATATAATTATTGAAAATAATACTTCCTAAAATAGCGTAAAGTGTTGATAAAACAATTGCCATTCTGCCCGCAATTAATTGTTTAATTAATAATACGCCAGTTGCAATCGGTACGACAAAATATATTTGTGACATTTGTTCCGAAAATAAACTACTCACTTTCATAAGTGTAACGACTAAAATACTTATAAAGAAAATCGCTAATACTGCCCCGCGCTTCAATAAATTTCTTCGGTGCAGTCTAAATAGTTCGATCGCCATGACAGTTATAATAATAATAATAAGTAAAGAAAGTCCTATCACAGGAAAAATATTACGTTCCTCTTTTAATAACCCTGTCAGTTCAAGTTCTTCGTATATTTCATTCGTTATAATTTGACCTTCACTTACAATTACTTCACCCGCGCGAATCATCACTGGTTCAACGTTACTCGCAGCTTCTTTCCTCGCTTCCATCGTTCGATCAGCATCAAAGAATGAATTTTCAATAATTGCATAATCTGTCAGAGACGTCGCGAGTTCGATTGATTGCTCCGTTAATCCTTCAAATTCAATTGTTTGTATCGCTTCATTTTTAATCGATTCAATATTGTCAGCACGAACGCCACGGTCCATTGATTCTTTAATCGTTTCTTTTATCAATTTTTCTAACTTTTTCTGTTCATCAGCCTTTAAATGAATGAGTTGTAATAAAACTTTATCATCTAAGGCACTCGTAATATCTGATGACAACACTTGCTTTAACTGTGTTAAAAGCTCTTTGTTAGAGTTACCGTCCGACTCATCTGTTTCACTCGTCGCATCTTTCGCTTGTTCTTCACTCATCTTTTTAGTAATTTCAAATATTTCTTCTATGTAATCAAGTCGTTCCTCTGTTAAATCATCAGACACGTCAAAACGATCCTCAACAGATTGAACGCTTTCCCTTACTTTTCTGTCAGTCTCTGATTCGTGTTCAATTGTTATTGGTGAATGAATCGTTTCTTTTGCTCGATTAAATCTCTCAATATCATATGTTTTCGTATACACATTGTTTACTGTAATGAAAAAGAAAAAGACAGCTAAAATAACTAGCGGAATCGTAATGGCTAGTTTCATTGATTTTGCCTCAGTATTTTTAAAGTAGTGCATCAACTTTTTATACAATAGTTCTCACCTCTAGTAGCGCTGCTTATATATGCATTGCTTAGTCTTCATCTTCTTCATAAGCTTCGATTATTTTTTGAACGAGCGGGTGGCGGACGACATCAGTTTGCTGAAGATAAATCATTTTTATACCTGATACGTGACGTAACTTTCCTTCAGCAATTTGTAAGCCTGACTTCACACCTCGCGGTAAATCAATTTGTGTAATATCACCTGTTATAATCATTTTTGAATTAAATCCGAGACGTGTTAAAAACATCTTCATCTGTTCAGGTGTTGTGTTTTGTGCTTCATCTAATATAACGAAAGCGTCATCTAATGTACGACCACGCATATATGCGAGTGGAGCAATTTCAATTATTTCACGTTCAATCAACCGGCCTGTATGTTCTCTACCGAACACATCATGTAATGCATCATAAAGAGGTCTTAAGTAAGGGTCTACTTTCTCTTTTAAATCACCAGGTAAAAACCCTAAGCTTTCGCCTGCTTCGACTGCTGGACGTGTTAAAATAATTCGCTTCACGTGCCCATCTTTTAACGCTTGTACAGCCATAACGACTGCAAGAAATGTTTTCCCTGTTCCTGCTGGGCCAATACCGAAAACGAGATCGTAATCTTTCATCGCTTGCACGTATTCTTTTTGACCGAGTGTTTTTACGCGAATAGGCGTTCCTTTTGCTGTTCGAGCAATTTCATCTTCAAAGAGTGTCTCAAGCTCGTTGATTTTCCCTTTTTTAGCAAGTTCTAAAGCGTAAACGACGTCTCTTTCTGCGATTGGTTGACCTGATCTAATAATCTCAACTAACGTACGTAATACTTCTTCAATTAAATGAATAGCCTGATCATCACCTGATATTTGAATCTTTTCTCCGCGGGTGACGATTGAAACGTCCATTATTAATTCAATTTGTTTTAAATGCTTATCATTCGTTCCGAACAATTGAATTGCTTCGTTCGTATCTGTTAAATGTAAATCAATTGTTTTTAAATCGTTTTCCATAATCAATCTCCTTGGTCTATCATTAATAACGTATGAGTTCATCGTTTATTATATGGTTAAAGTAACTTTACTTTACCACTCTACATAAGTTCATGTAAATCTTCCATCAGAGGTTTATTTATCTTTGCTACTTTTATTATACACTTTTTATGGAAATAGTTTAACAGTACGTGTGATTAGGATTGAGTCAAGTATTTGTAGGTACCTAATAAATATGTTCAAAATGCCATCTTTTGTATAGATTACTATTTTTATTAATCACCTCAGGTGATATATACTTCACTTTTGCGGGTGATCGTTTCAGAACTATACTACGCTTGCCGCGGGACGACCTCAACTTCTAGAACCTCCATTATCATGTCGGTTCTAGGGATTTTCGGATACGTGTAATGAAATAGGTTATCACCTATCTCATTACCTTCCCACAGGCGTCTTCGTATAGTTCTTTCACTTAAGCTGTATGCGTCATTTGTGTTTTTCTGATTTAATAAGTTTTTATTATTCTTCGCCAATCTACGTATATTTCACCTACTCATTTAAATAAATACGTCAACTTGAAGCCTTTTAAAGCTAAGTTAATAACTGGTATCCTCTTAATCCCTTTAAGGCATAACGTTACAAAGCTTAGTAATTTCCTTCACTTGTAATCTATCCCGATATTCTGTGTGTAAATTAACTTGAACGAAAGAAATGTATGGGGACGTCTGCGGGAATAGCCGTATCCGAAAATCCCTAATACCGACACGACAGTAGAGGAATTAGAAGTTGATGGTGCGAAGAATGCACTTCAATTCTTCGTGGACAAACGAAGTACATTTCTGAAGTGAAAACTTTACACAACAAGTAGGGCGTAGTCCCACAAACATTTTACTCATACTGTGATTAGATTCATTCTAATAAAAAAAATCGATTGTTGAACGTTTGCTCAACAATCGACATTTTATTATCTTCTTCGTTTCATTACGATACTTTCATAAGGTTGTTTAGATCTTGGTGGGCCTAACACTTCAGCCATAATAATGCTGTTAGCTAAACCTTTTTTCGTTAAATGACCTTTGAACTGTTTTTCGAAATCTGATTTCTTTCTCTTTTCATGCTTTACTTCCATTTGCTTGGCATAAGAGGGTAATTCTTCCTCATACATATCACTCGCCTCAGCAATATTACTTGCTAAACGTTCATACTGCTTCTGGCGTTGTTCCTCAATAGCATCCGCTGCAGTCGTCTCAAACCTACCAAGTGGTTGCGACTGTTGTTGTGCTTGCTTCGGTTCTGCTTGAGGCTGTTTAGCTTCTGAACGATTCTGCTCTGCTGCTTTTTTAACTTCTTCTTCAATTGTTGAAATCGTTTCGCGGATTGTATCCCCAATACTTTTTCTTTGTTGATTGCCGCGCTCGGCAGAACGATTCGTTTGCTGTCTTTTCTTCTTTTTCTTATCGTCTTGTTTCATCATTGAAAATAGTCCACCGACGATTAACATAAGTAGTATAGGGTTTGATAGTATAACGTCTATTAATGTACCCATTTTATCCCTACTTTCTTAAATATGTTGATTACTTATCTTTATCTTCTGTTTCTGAAGTTTTATCTTCTTTATTATTCGATAAGTCCCCAATCATATCTCGCATATCTGTATCAGCATCAATATTTTTGTAATTCATATAATCCATGACACCCATGTTACCTGAACGTAACGCTTCTGCTAATGCCATTGGTACCTCAGCTTCAGCTTCAACAACACGTGCGCGCATTTCTTCAACTTTAGCTGTCATTTCTTGTTCCTGTGCAACAGCCATTGCACGACGCTCTTCAGCTTTCGCTTGAGCGATATTTTTATCAGCTTGTGCTTGATCTGTTTGAAGCATAGCACCGATGTTTTTACCGATGTCTACGTCAGCAATGTCAATAGATAAAATTTCAAACGCTGTACCAGAGTCTAATCCTTTCGCTAAAACTGTATGAGAAATAGAATCTGGATTTTCTAAAACTTGCTTATGTGTTTCTGAACTACCAATTGTACTTACAACACCCTCACCGACACGGGCAATAACTGTCTCTTCTCCAGCTCCCCCAACTAAACGGTCGATATTTGCTCGTACTGTAATACGTGCTAATGCTTTTACTTCAATCCCGTCCATAGCAATACCTGCGATAAACGGTGTTTCAATAACTTTAGGGTTAACACTCATTTGCACTGCTTCTAAAACGTTTCTTCCTGCTAAATCAATTGCAGCTCCACGTTCAAACGATAAATTAATATTCGCACGATGTGCAGCAATTAGTGCGTTAACAACTCGGTCAACGTTACCTCCTGCTAAATAGTGACTCTCTAATTGGTTCGTCGTCACATCTAAACCTGCTTTATACGCTTTAATTAACGGATTAATGACTCGTGACGGAACGACTCGACGTAAACGCATTCCGACGAGTGTAAACAGCCCAACTTTAACACCCGCTGCTAGTGCACTAATCCATAACATCACTGGTACAAAAGTAAATAAAACAGCTAAAGCAATAATTATTACAGCAATAATAATTATCGGCATGATTTCAATAACACTCATTAAAAATTCCTCCTCTATTCATCTTCTTGTAATCGAACGACAATTCTCATACCTTCTACGTGAACAATTTCTACTTGCTTATCTTTTTCAATAAAACTACCTTCTGACACAACATCTAACCGTTCGTCGTCAAAACGAGCCGTACCAGACGGTCGAAGCGGTGTAACTGTAACGCCTAGCTTACCAACTAAATCATCATTTATATCTGATGAAACATAACCTAATTCGGTCGTCGTCCGGTCTCTTAAAATAATATGTCTAAAGAAGCCTCTTTCCATTCCAATCCATTTATATAAAATAAATGCAACAACAATTGAAACGATAAAAGCTATTGAGATACTTAGTGACATATGACCTAAGTCATAACCAGACATAAATAACGAACCAATGACAGCTCCAACACCTACGAGACCTAATATTCCCCCGGTGACGAAGAATTCACTTATAATTAAGACGATGCCTAACACTAAAAGAACGACTGCTTCCATTCCAGCTAAACCAGCAATAATATGACCGTAGAAAAATAGGACGAGTGCTAATATTCCCATAGATCCAGGGACACCAAATCCTGGTGAATAAAGTTCAACGATTAAACCGATACTCGCAATTGATAGTAAAATAGGAATAACGATTGGACTCGTTACGAAACGTGCAATTTCTTCAGCAAATGTAACTTCAGCTTCTTCTATAGTCGCTTCAGAAAGTCCCATTTCATCCAACAATTGTACACGATTATTTACAATCGCTTTCGCATATTCTACCTCAACAGCTTCTCTTGGGAATAACGTTAAAAACTCCCCTTCTGGCGCTCCATATTCTGGTAAATCAATCGTTTCATCTGCCATTGCCGCTGCATAAATCGGATCTCTTCCTTTTGATTCTGCTGCAGCTTCCATAGCTGCGAGCCAAAACGACTGTGCCTTTTTATCTGCTGCCGTCCCGTCTTCATTAATGATTCCACTTGCACCAATTGTCGCTTGTGGATTCATATAAATCGTATCCGTATTTAATGCAATATATGATCCTGCTGATAACGCTTCATTCACAATATATGATGTCGTTGGTATTTGCAACCCTTGTAATAATTTACCAATTTGACTAGCAGAATCGACACGTCCACCTGGTGTATCAATCTCAAAAATAATATGATCAGCACCGGCTTCTACCGCCTCATCTGTTGCTCTTATTAAAAATGCTTCTAAGCCTCGCTCGACTTCTTTTTCAATCGGTATCATATAAACGAGTTGACCTTTCCCGTCATCTTCAGCTGCTGAACTATGCATTATCGGCAAACATATTAATATGATTAAACTAAACAGCATCACTTTTAAACGCTTTTTAGATATTTTTCATCACCTCCAATAAATAAATTTATATGTATATTGTAATCGAATGTCCGATGAATGAAAATAAATACAAAATGAAAACGGAGTTCAATTGAATCAATCAATGAACTCCGTTAGCTTTTGAGTAACATAGATTATAAATAATTATAATCATTCGATCACTATATTAAATAAGTATTAACCGTTTATTAATACTTACGTTTACGAGCCGCTTCAGATTTTTTCTTTCTTCGCACACTCGGCTTTTCATAATACTCTCTTTTACGATATTCAGCTAGAGAACCACTTTTTGAGACGTTACGTTTAAAACGTCTAAGTGCAGTTTCTAATGATTCATTTTTACGAATTCTTGTAGTGTTTGACATGATAAATTCCCTCCCTCCGGAGTTTAACAAATTAATATGTGTCATGTATACAACACAATAAAGGTATTATAATATAGTTCTCAAAGTTGGTCAACTGCACACATGAAAGGATTGAGCCAAATATTTTATTCACATATCGCTGATTAACTGTTAGTTTTTCTCTACAATTGCAACGCTTGCACTTGCTCCGATACGATTTGCACCTGCTTCTATCATACGCATAGCCGCTTCTTTATCGCGAATACCACCAGAAGCTTTTATGTTTAACGCACCATTACTTACACGTTTAAATAGTTCGATATCTTCTGTTGTTGCTCCACCATTAGAAAAGCCTGTAGATGTCTTAATAAATTCAGCCCCTGCTTCAAGTACAGCTAAAGTGGCAAGCTCTTTTTCATCTTCGGTTAATAAAGCAGTTTCAATAATGACTTTTAAAATCGCTACATCATTAGTAATTTGCTTGATTTTTGCAATTTCCTCTTGCACGAATTGTTTATTTTTCATTTTTAACTGTCCGATATTAATTACTAAGTCAATTTCTGTCGCGCCATCTTTTAGTGCTTGTTTCGTTTCAAATACTTTCGTTTCTGTTGACGTTGCACCGAGTGGAAACCCAATCACCGTACATACAGCAACTTCACTTTCTTTCAGTTGTTGTGCACAATGAGCAACCCACGTTGGATTAACGCAAACTGATGCAAATGAATATGCTTTTGCGTCTTGAATAAGTTGATCAATTTGTTTTTCTGTCGCGTCTGGTTTTAATAATGTATGGTCAATATATGAGGCGAGATTCATTTGGTTCACTCCTTATTTTTTAGCTACGATACTTACCCAGTGTCCTTCTTCATTCGTATCAATAATTTCAAAGCCTACTTTTTCAAGTGCTTCAATGACTAAATCTTTTTTACGGTCGATGATACCTGACGTGATAAATAAACCTGTATCTTTCAAATTATTATAAGCGTCATCAACGCACTTAATAATAATATCCGCTAAAATGTTAGATACGATGACATCTACTTCTTGATGAACATCTTTTAGTAAGTCATTTTGCTTAACGACGATGCGATCATTGACCTTATTTAATTCGCTATTATATAAAGTGCTGTTTACAGCGACGATATCTAAATCGTAAGCATATATTTTTTTCGCATCTAGTTTGGCAGCAGCTATACTTAATATTCCTGATCCACAACCAACATCTATAACTGTATCTTCTTTTCGAACGTATTGTTCTAAAAATTGTAAACACAATCGCGTCGTTTCATGTGTACCTGTCCCGAACGCCATCCCAGGGTCAAGTTCGATAATTTTCTCATTTGTTAATTGTTTTTCGTAATTTTCCCACGTAGGAACGACTGTAAATGTATTTGACACGCGCGTCGGCTTATAGTATTTCTTCCATGACTCTGCCCAGTCTTCTTCTTTTACATCATTATAGTAAAAAACATTCGTACCTAAATCAATATTAAATGCATGTAGTGCTTTAATTTTTTCTGCAATCGCCTGACTTAATTCATTATATTCATCATCAATCGGCAAATAATATTTAATAAAAATACCTTCTTGCGGAAAGCGATCTGTCGGAACATCGAAAACTTCCCCGTACGTTCCACGTTTTTCTTTCATGACGTCAAGAACGTCTTCGATTAAAATACCTTCGACATGAAACTGGTCGTTTAAAAGGTGTGCGACAGGTTCAATTGCATCCCTCGTCGTATGGTAACATACTTCTTTCCAATCCACTTTATTCAACTCCTATGTACTCTGTATTGATTCAATGATAGACAAAAGTCGTTGAATAGCTTTAAACCATTCAACGACTTTTGTAATTATTCACCTTTAAACGCTTGTTTAAATCTTTGGAAAATAGAATTCTCTTGTTCATTTAATGATTCATTACCACCGATTTCATTAAATTCACGCAATAATTCTTTTTGACGACTCGTTAATTTTGTCGGCGTAATAATTTTCACGCGAATATGTTGGTCTCCTTTGCCTCTTCCATGCACATTAGGAACACCTTTCCCACGTAAGCGGAACGTTTTACCTGTCTGTGTGCCTGCTGGTATCTTTAACATCACTTTTCCGTGAACAGTTGGCACTTCTACTTCATCACCTAACGCAGCTTGTGCGTAAGATAGTGGAAGTTCGCAGTAAATATTGTCGCCTTCTCTTTCAAAGTAGTCATGTGGTCTAATCTGAATAACGACGAAAAGATCTCCTGGAGGGCCACCATTCACACCGGCTTCTCCTCGACCTGACACACGTATTTGTTGGCCGTTATCAATTCCAGCAGGGATTGATACGTTGATTTGTGTATTTTTCGTCTCACGACCTGATCCACTACACGTCTGACATTTTTCTTCAATGATTTTTCCTGAACCGCTACAATGGTGGCAGACACGTCGATTTACGACCCGGCCAAATGGTGTGTTTTGTTCAACATTTAACTGACCTGACCCATTACAATGTGAACATGTATTTACTTTAGAACCAGGCTTTGCACCTGATCCATCACACGTTCCACAGTTTTCTTCACGTGGAATTGTAATTGTTTGTTCTTTACCAAAAATTGCTTCTTCAAATTCTAAATCAATCGTATATTGTAAATCATTTCCTTGGCGTGGAGCGTTTGGATCCTGTCTTCTTCCGCCTCCAAAGAACATGTCAAAGATGTCGTCCATGCCACCGCCGCCGAAACCACCAAATCCGCCGCCTCCACCGAAGCCTTGATTAGGATCTGTATGTCCGAATTGATCATATTGCGCACGTTTTTGTTCGTTACTTAACGTTTCATAAGCTTCTTTCACTTCAATAAACTTTTCTTGAGCGCCTTCTTCTTTTGAAACGTCTGGATGGTATTTTCGAGCTAACTTCCGGTAAGCTCGTCTTATATCTTGTTTTGAAGCATCACGTTCAACACCTAACACTTCATAGAAATCTCGTTTACTCATTTTCTCACTCCCTAGGCACACTTAAGTGCACAAACTAAATAGTATCATTTCAATATATAAATAGCTAATTCATTAATAGATATGCGTCATTCACATGTAAAAAAGTCAAAGTCAAGAACCGCCCTGACTTTGACTTTTGATACGTACAATTTATTAAAGGATTACTTTTCTTCCTCTTCGTTGTCTACTTCTTCATAATCCGCATCTACGACATCTTCATCTGCAGATTCTCCATCTGCCCCTTGAGCTGCTTCTTGCTCCTGAGCCATTTGCTCATATAATTTTACTGAAAGTTGTTGAACTTGTTCTTCAAGCGCTTCTTTCTTCGCTTTAATATCTTCAATATCTTCAGCTTCTAATGCTTTTTGTAATGCTTCTTTCGCTTCTTCTGCTTTTTGCTTTTCTTCTTCAGAAACTTTATCTTCTAAATCTTTAATCGTCTTATCTGTTGTAAAGATGAGTTGATCTGCTTCGTTACGTAAATCAATTTCTTCACGACGCTTCTGGTCTGCTTCAGCATTTTCTTCAGCATCTTTTACCATTTGATCAATTTCATCATCTGATAATCCAGAAGATGACTGAATTGTAATTGATTGTTCTTTATTCGTTCCTAAGTCTTTCGCTTTAACATTAACAATTCCGTTCGCATCAATATCAAACGTTACTTCAATTTGTGGAACGCCACGTGGTGCTGGTGGAATATCCGTTAATTGGAAACGACCTAACGTTTTGTTATCTGCTGCCATTTCTCTTTCACCTTGTAGGACGTGAATATCTACAGCGTTTTGGTTATCTGCTGCTGTTGAAAATACTTGTGAATGGCTCGTAGGAATTGTTGTATTTCGCTCAATTAATTTTGTCGTTACAGAACCCATCGTTTCAATTCCAAGTGAAAGTGGCGTAACGTCTAATAATACAACATCCTTAACGTCTCCTTGTAATACCCCACCTTGAATAGCAGCTCCTAATGCCACAACTTCGTCAGGGTTAACGCCTCTTGATGGCTCTTTTCCAGTTTCTTTTTGAATCGCTTCTTGAACCGCTGGAATTCGTGTTGAACCACCTACGAGAATAACTTTATCGATATCTGCTGCTGAAAAATCAGCATCTTGTAAAGCTTTTCTAACAGGAATCATTGTTTTATCAACAAGTGAAGCTGTTAATTCTTCAAACTTAGCACGTGTTAACGTCATTTCTAAGTGAAGTGGACCAGCGTCACCAGCAGTAATAAATGGTAATGAGATTTGTGACTGCGAAACACCTGATAAATCTTTTTTCGCTTTTTCAGCCGCATCTTTTAAACGTTGCATTGCCATCTTATCTTGTGATAAGTCAATACCATTTTCTTTTCTAAATTCATCGACTAAATAATCAATAACTAAATCATCAAAGTCATCCCCACCAAGGCGGTTATCACCTGCTGTAGAGATTACTTCAAACGTACCTTCACCAATATCTAAGATAGAAACGTCAAACGTTCCCCCACCTAAGTCATAAACTAAAATTGTTTGATCTTGATCATCATTATCAAATCCATAAGCTAATGCTGCAGCAGTTGGCTCATTAATGATACGTTCTACTTCTAGACCTGCAATAACTCCTGCATCTCTCGTCGCTTGACGTTCAGCATCGTTAAAATACGCAGGTACTGTAATTACTGCTTTTTCAATTTTTTCACCGACATAATCTTCAGCATATGATTTTAAGTGCTGTAAAATAATCGCTGAAATTTCTTGTGGTGTATATTCTTTATCTTCAGCTGTTACTTTATAATCAGTTCCCATATGACGCTTCACTGATTGAACCGTATTTGGGTTTGTAATTGCTTGTCGTTTAGCAACTTCACCTACTTGGCGTTCGCCATCTTTAAATGAAATAACAGATGGTGTCGTACGGTTTCCTTCCGGGTTAGGGATAATAACCGCTTCTCCACCCTCCATTACTGAAACTGCTGAATTCGTTGTACCTAAATCAATACCAATAATCTTACTCATGACAAATTTCCTCCTTGACTACTCAACTATTTATTTACTTTTACCATTGCTGGGCGAATAACTCTATCTTTTAAAATATATCCTTTTTGTAATTCTTCAACAACGATATTAGATTCAATATTTTCATTTTCATCTTGCATCACAGCATGGTGTAAATTAGGATCGAATGGTTCATTTTCTGTTTCGATCACGTCTACACCTTGTGACTTAAGTGCTTCAATTAATTGATTGTAAACCATTGTAATACCTTCAATAATACCTTTAGTTTCTTCTGTTTCTTCTACTTGTAATGCTCTTTCAAAGTTGTCTAAAGCTGGCAAAAGTTCAGTAGCTAAGTCTTGAGATTTATATTTTAAATCTGAAGTACGTTCCTTTTGCGTACGTCGCTTATAGTTATCGTATTCTGCTTGAACACGTAACATGCGCTCATAAAGTTCGTCTTTCTCTTCTTTCAGTGCTTGAAATTCTTCTTGTGAAACTGTTTCTTCATCTACTTGTTCTCCTTGATCATCTGCCTCATCAGCTGCTTGATCAAGAACTTCGATGTCTTCTTCACGAATTTCCTTTTCTTTTTGCTTCACGGATTAAAACCTCCTGCTTAAAATCAACAGTACGACTATATCATGAATATGTGATGAATTAAAGCTATTCATTTTACGAGTCATTCTGAATTATTTTTTATTTTTATACCACATATATAAGACATCAGACATCTCATTAGATAAAGCGTTGAGCAATTGTATTACTTTGTTGTATCTCATACGTGTTGGGCCTAATAAAGCAATTGTTCCCATCTGTTCATCATCTAACGCATATGTCGAAGTTATCAGTGTAAAGTCTTTCATTGCTTCAAGTGAATTTTCGTTACCAATCGTTACTTTAATTCCTTTATTCGTCTGCTTAAAAAGTTTTGCAATTTCATCTTCACGTTCCATCAACGTGTAAAATGAATGCATTTTTTGTAAGTCATTAAATTCAGGTTGTATAAGCATGTTTGACTTCCCACCAACATATAGCTTTACAGGTTCTTCATTAAATAGTACTTCTTTTAAATACTCATATGATTGACCCGCATCTTTAATATACATGCTTAGTAACGTGAACAACTCAGTATTTAATTGATCAGCGAGACGCGAAATAGCAACGCCATTTAATTTTTCATTTAATATGTTAACCATTTTCTCTAAATCTGAAGCATTAAGTGTCGGTGGTAAAGTAAAGCTCCGATGTTCCACGTGGCCTGTATCAGTGATTAAAATCGCAACAGCTGTATGTTCGGATAACTTAACAATTTCCAGCTTAATAAGCTTTGCTTCTAAAATTTCTGGACCTAATATAATTGTCGTATAATTTGTTAAGTCCGACAATATCTCTGCTGACGTTTGAACAATTTGTTCAAATTCAAAGACACCATCAGCGATTATTTGTTTAATAATATTTAAGTCTTTCTTTTTAGAATATGGATTTACAAGATGATCAACGTAGTAACGATATCCTTGTTCAGATGGAACTCTTCCTGATGAAGAGTGTGTTTTTTCTAAGTAACCCATCTTTTCTAAATCAGCCATCACACTACGTATTGTTGCAGCACTTACGTCTATGTTGCCTTTATCTGCAATGACCTTTGAGCCAACTGGTTGTGCTGTTTCAATAAAATCATCAATAATTGATTGAAAAATTAAAAGCTGTCTTTCATTCAGCATGATGATCACCCCTCGTTAGCACTCTCTCTGTCTGAGTGCTAATACTAATAATAAATTAACAAATGTTGATTTCTTTGTCAACGAAGACGCACTAAAAAGACACTTTACATCATTTACGTAAAGTGTCTTCATATAATATAGATACGTACTCACATGTTGCACAAAAATTACAAAACAGATAATAAGTATTTTTAACAACATATCTGTTCAAATGAAAAACTAACCATTCATTTTTGCCAACTTTTTATTTATGGCGGCAAAATGTAGGCAAATCGGTTGTTTTTACAAATCATACTTTCATAAGAAGTCAATCACATCAAGGATTTAATCGTCATTCAATTGTAAAACTGACATAAAGGCTTCTTGTGGGATTTCAACCGAACCGACCATTTTCATTCGTTTCTTACCTTCTTTTTGTTTCTCAAGTAATTTACGCTTTCTCGTCACGTCTCCACCGTACAGTTTTGCTGTAACGTCTTTTCGAACAGCTTTAATGTTCGTTCGCGCAATAATATGGTTGCCAACGGCCGCTTGGATCGGAACTTCGAATTGTTGTCTCGGGATAAGCTCTTGTAGCTTTTCTGCAATTTGTCGTCCACGACTTTGTGCAAAGTCTTTATGGATAATAACAGATAAAGCATCAACAGGATCTCCGTGTAATAATATATCCATTTTCACTAACTCTGACGCACGATTATCAATGAATTCATAATCTAACGATGCATAACCTTTCGTATGTGACTTCAACTGGTCGAAAAAGTCATAAACAATTTCTGAAAGCGGTAGTTCATAAATAACATTGACGCGAATATCGTCTAAGTACTGCATATCAATAAAGCTTCCACGCTTTGCCTGGCATATTTCCATCACAGGACCGACATAATCGTTCGGCACCATAATTGTCGCTTTAACATATGGCTCAAGAATTTCTTCGATTTCTGTCGGTTCTGGCATTTGCGTCGGGTTATCGATATGAAGTGTTTCTCCATCAGTTTTAACAACTTCATAAATAACACTCGGAGCTGTCGTAATTAAATCTATCCCAAATTCACGCTCAATACGCTCTTGAATAATTTCCATATGAAGTAAACCTAAAAACCCTGTTCTAAAGCCGAAGCCAAGTGCTTGCGACGTTTCTGCTTCATATTGTAAAGCTGAATCATTTAATTCAAGTCGTTCTAAAGCATCTCGTAGTGGGTTATAGTCTTCTGAACTAACTGGGTATAAACCGCAGAAAACCATCGGATTTAATCGACGATATCCCGGTAAAGCATCTACTGACGGATTGTCAGCCGAAGTGATTGTATCACCGACCCGTGTATCTTTAACGTTTTTAATCGCTGCCGTAATGTAACCGACATCACCAACCGTTAACTTATCTCGACTTTCTTCTCTCGGCGTGAATACTCCGACTTCAAGGACTTCATACTCTTTTCCTGTCGCCATCATTTTAATATGATCATTTACTTTTAT
>DATGUM010000037.1:0-137202 GCA_035301345.1 Bacillota bacterium | reverse complement strand
TTATTAAATCAGAAAAACACAAATGACGCATACAGCTTAAGTGAAAGAACTATACGAAGACGCCTGTGGGAAGGTAATGAGATAGGTGGTAACCTATTTCATTACACGTATCCGAAAATCCCTAGAACCGACATGATAATGGAGGTTCTAGAAGTTGAGGTCGTCCCGCGGCAAGCGTAGTATATTTCTGAAACGATTACCCACAAATACTTGACTCAATCTTAATATTAACTGATAATTCACAAAGTTCTAAAATATGTTACAATTAAGAGAATATATATGGTTTTATGATTAAAAGTTACGTGTTTTGGGAAGGATAATATATTAAAGAGACCTTTATTTTAGGAGGTGTTATTCGTTTAGTTTTCATTTAAATATGTGATGAAGTCGTTATAAATAATAGCTTATTCGAATACGAATGGAGGGTTACATTCATGCAAGAGCATATTGTTGTTAATGTTAATGGAGAACAATATCTAGCGTATGAAGGCCAATTGCTCATTGATTTAATTAATACGACTGATAATTTTTTACCACAAATTTGTTATAACGAATCGCTAGGACCTGTGCAAACGTGTGATACGTGTATTGTTCAAGTAAATGGTGAACAAGTACGAGCGTGTGGAACAGAAGTTAAGGCAGGTATGGACGTACAGACGACGTCAGCAGCAATAGAATCATCTCAACGTGAGGCATTGGACCGTATTTTAGAAAATCATGAATTGTATTGTACGGTATGTGATTACAATAACGGAACGTGCGAGATTCATAACACAGTAGCTGAATTTGGTTTAGAAGAACAGACGTATCCTTTTCAACCAAAACCTTATGAAAAAGATTTTTCGAATTCATTTTATCGTTATGACCCCGATCAATGTATTTTATGTGGACGCTGTGTAGAAGTTTGTCAAGACGTTCAAGTGAACGAAACATTATTAATTGACTGGGATCGTGATAATCCACGTGTTATTTGGGATAACGATGTTCCGATTGATGAATCATCTTGTGTTAGCTGTGGTCAGTGTGTGACAGTTTGTCCATGTAATGCGTTAATGGAGAATGATATGCTCGGTGAAGCTGGTTTTATGACTGATCAAGAGCCAGGCATGTTACGCTCAATGATTGAGTTAACGAAGCGCGTTGAAACGACTAATGGGCCACTGTTCGCTATATCAGACACGGAAGCAGCGATGCGTGAAGAACGAATTAAGAAAACTAAAACGGTTTGTACGTACTGTGGTGTTGGTTGTTCATTTGACGTGTGGACAAAAGATAGGAAAGTGTTACGTGTAGAACCACAACACCATTCGCCAGCAAATGGAATATCTACGTGTGTGAAAGGGAAGTTCGGTTGGGACTACGTTAATTCAGATGAACGGTTAACACGTCCGCTTATTCGAAAAGGCGATCAATTTGAAGAAGTACATTGGGATACAGCTTTACAGTATATCGCCGAAAGATTTAATGAAATTAAAGAAAGAGACGGCTCTGATGCTCTCGGTTTCATTGCATCTTCGAAAGGAACGAACGAAGAATCATACTTAATGCAAAAGTTCGCTCGACAAATTATTGGAACGAACAACATTGATAATTGTTCACGTTACTGTCAAACGCCAGCTACACAAGGATTATTTAGAACTGTAGGACATGGTGGAGACTCTGGTTCAATTGAAGACTTAGGCAAAGCAGAAATGGTTATTATTGTTGGTTCAAATACAGCGGAGGCGCATCCAGTCATTGCGTCAAAAATAAAGCGCTCTCACAAATTAAACGGTCAAAAGCTATTCGTCTTTGACTTAAGAAAACATGAAATGGCTGCACGAGCTGACCGTTTTTATTCACCGAAAAGTGGAACAGACTTAGTTTGGTTGTCAGCAGTGACTAAGTATATTATTGATCAAGGATGGGAAGATCAAACGTTTATTAAAAAATGGGTTAACCATTATGATGAGTACAAAGAAAGTTTAGAGAAATTCACACTTTCTTACGCGGAAGAAATGACAGGTATCCCAGAAAAAGATTTAAAAGAAATTGCACAGGAAATTGTTGAAGTAAGCACAGTCTCTATTTGTTGGGCGATGGGTGTTACTCAACATCAGCTTGGTAGTGATACGAGTACAGCAATATCGAACTTGTTATTAATTACAGGTAATTATATGAAACCTGGAGCTGGTGCATATCCATTAAGAGGACACAACAACGTGCAAGGCTGTAGTGACTTAGGTAGCTTACCTAACTTTATGCCGGGATATGATCATGTGAATGATGAAGACGTTAGGGACAGATACGCTAAGTCATGGGGGAAAGAATTACCTAAAACTGACGGAAAAGATAACGTTGCGATGATGGACGCTGTTCATAATGATGAGATTCATTCGCTCTATATTTACGGTGAAGACACTGCGCTCGTAGATGCAAACGTTAATTACGTCACAGCAGCTTTAGAAAAAGTTGAATTTTTAGTCGTTCAAGATTTATTCTTCAGTCGAACAGCAGAATTTGCTGATGTTGTACTTCCAGCTGTTCCAAGCTTAGAAAAAGATGGTACATTTACAAATACCGAACGAAGAATTCAGCGAATTAACCAAGCGTTAGATCCTATTGGAGAATCTAAACCCGATTGGGTCATATTAACGGAACTTGCGAAAGAAATGGGATATGACTGGAATTATAGTCATCCATCAGAAATTATGGATGAAGTTGCATCGTTGGCACCACTATTTGCAGGTGTTAGTTACGATCGACTCAAAGGTTATGAAAGTTTACAATGGCCAGTCGCTAAAGATGGTACAGATACGCCATTGCTCTTTGTTGATGGGTTTCCGTTCGAAGATAAAAAGGCTAAGCTTTACCCACTAGACTTTGAATTAATGTTTGAAGTTGATGATGAATATGATTTACACGTCAATAATGGTCGAGTATTAGAACACTTCCACGAAGGAAATATGACATTTAAATCTGAAGGATTATTGAGGGAGATGCCTTCATCGTTTATCGAAATATCTCCAGAGCTAGCTGAGGAGAGAAACATAAAAGAAGGGGCACTCGTTCGTTTGACATCTCGTGCTGGAACGATCGTTGAACACGTTCATATAACTGACCGAGTCAAAGGGAAAGAACTGTATCACCCATTAAATGCTATAGGGGACTCTGCAGTTAACTTGTTAACAGATAGTCGAACAGATAAAGATACGAACACTCCTGCTTATAAAGAAGTTTCAGCTAAGTTAGAAGTTCTTGATAATGAAGGAAATCCACCATTGCCGAAACATAACTTTAGATACGGAAATCGCCAAGCACAAATTGGCGTTGACGTTCAGAGTAAATGGAGTAGAGAAGACTATGAATTTCCAGAAAGTCAGGTGAAAAAATAATGGCTGAACCGGTGAGACATATTAAACGTATGGAAATACCTGAGGAAGATATTCAATCGGAAAGTATTGATGAAGTATTAGCTGTTATTAGTGAAAATAAAGAGTCGGTAGTAAAAGGAGTTAATTTATTAGCTCATCTAGATGAAGCTGGTATGCTAGACACTTTAAGTGCACTAACAATACAGCGTAAAGTAGCAATGGAAAAGATGGTTAATGAATTAATAAAAGAACGATATCAAGGATCGTTAGAAAATTTAATGCCGTTATTTACAATGCTCGGAACGCTTAACATTGATGAATTGTCATTTTTCATTGAACGAATAAATCGTGGAATGAAAGATGCTATTGAAAATGATACGTTTGAAAAAACATCTTACATGAATGTGCTTACCGCATTAAAGGATCCTGATATTAATCGGAGTGTCACGTTGCTCTTACAGTTTTTAAAAGGTATGGGGAGAGAATCTTAATTTAAGATGTACTTGAGAAAAGCAAACGAGATGAGATAGTAATCGTTTGCTTTTTCTTTTGCTATAATGAAAAGGTACTACATTCAAAATATAATAAAAGGATAAGGTGATAAGTGTGAAATCATTCGTTCATCACGAAGGAAAGCTGACAATCAAAGATATGCCGTCGCCAACGGCTTTAGAAAATGAAGTTGTTATTTCATTAAAATATGCAGGATTAAATAGAAGAGATTTATATATTGAGGAAAGACGTAAAGATGTAGCAGAAGCGTTGATTTTAGGTTCTGATGGTGCAGGTATTGTTGAATCTACCGGAAAAAATGTGACTCGTTTTAAAGAAGGTGATGAAGTTATTATTAATCCATCTTTAAGATGGCAAGAAAATTCTGAAGCACCTCCGGAAAATTTTGATATTTTAGGAATGCCTGATCACGGAACGTTTGCAGAAAAAATAGCTATACACGAAGATCAAGTCGAATTAAAGCCAGACCATTTGACGTGGGAACATGCGGGCGTTCTTTCATTAGCTGCATTAACAGCTTATCGAGCGCTATTTACGAAAGGGAACTTTAAGCGAGGGCAAACAGTTTTTATCCCTGGCGCAGGTGGTGGTGTAGCAACTTATTTAATTATTTTTGCTAAACATGCTGGCGGGAGAGTTATTACAACGTCGAGAGATGCAGAAAAGCGAGAGAAGGCGAAGAAGATACTCGGAGCAGATATTGTTTTATCAACAAATAGTGACTGGGAAGAAGCCTTGAAAGAAGAAACAGTTGATATCGTTATTGATAGTATAGGTAAAGCGACATTTAATCGTTCGTTAGCTATATTAAAGCGAGGAGGAACGTTTGTAATGTTTGGGGCGACGACTGAAGATGTTGTTCCATTAGACTTACGACATTTCTTCTATGGGCAATTTAAACTTGTCGGCTCTACAATGGGTAGTCGTGAAGAATTTTTAGACATGTTGTCGTTTATAAAAGATGAAGGTATTTATCCAGAATTAGATAAAGTATTTCCATTAGATAAAGCTAATGATGCTTTTGCTTATTTAAAAGATAGTGATCAATTTGGAAAAGTCGGCTTAAAAATTAAATAAATGACACGTTAGATGAGTTAGGATTTTATTAGCGTAGTGATTAATAAGGTTTTAAAATTGGCATAGTCATGAACCTCATGGCTATGTCGTTTGTATTTATTTCTAACTTTGGGGCATTTACTTCAAGCAAGGCGTGACCACAACTTTTACTTTTGGTCTATTGGTCGAAATATCCTGTACCTATTCATCCCTATTTCTCGCTTTTTTTACATAAGATTCGCTAAAATATTACGTTTGAAGAACTAAAAATATCATTTATAAGAGTATTTTGTTAAGATAGTTATAAGGTCTTGGACCGAAATAAAAAAGAATATATTTTTATTGATTATATATTTAATAAAGGAGGACTTATATAAAAGTGATTGAGATACGAAAGCCGATAGAAGTAGCTGAAGCTGTAAAACGAGTGATGAAGCATAGTAAGATTGGAGAAGTTGAAACGATTGACTTTCACGATTGTGATAATAGAAGATTGGCTGAACCTATTGTAGCAGAGCATAATATTCCAACTTTTGATAAGTCACCATATGATGGTTTTGCACTTCGTTCGCAAGATACAGAGCAGGCATCAGAAGATAACCCTGTTGAACTACAAGTTATTGAACATATTGGGGCAGGGGAGTTGCCGACAAAAGTGCTTAAGGCGGGAGAAGCGACACGAATTATGACAGGAGCAAAAATACCGGAAGGTGCGGACTGTGTTGCGATGTTTGAAGTTTGTGAAGCGCTTGACGACGAAGAAACTCGCATTTCTGTAGCGGAACGATTTGAGCGAGGGCAAAACATTATCGTAGAAGGATCAGAAGTGACAGAAGGGGAAGTTCTAATCAATGAAGGAACATATATAAACCCTGGTGTAAAAGCTTTGTTAGCAACGTTTGGCTACGCAAAAGTGAAAGTTGCTAAAAAGCCAGTTGTAGGTGTTGTCGCAACAGGAACAGAGCTTTTAGATGTCGATGAGCCGTTGGAAGACGGTAAAATTAGAAATTCTAATGCATATATGATTGGTGCGCAAGTTGAACGAGCAGGTGGTATTTATCGAGATTTAGGTAAGCTAGCAGATGAGTTTGATCCGAGTTATGACAAAGTAAAGTCAGCGCTAGAAGAAGTTGACTTGCTCATTACTACAGGTGGCGTTTCGGTTGGAGACTTCGATCTTATGCCAGCTATTTTTGAAAAGTTAGGTGCAAAAATTTTATTTAATAAAATTGCTATGCGGCCAGGTAGCGTAACGACAGTTGCTACAATTGAAGATAAATATATCTTTGGCTTATCTGGTAATCCTTCAGCTTGTTACGTTGGGTTTGAATTATTTGCACGTCCTGTTATGAATAAGCTTCTATTTAGCGATAAGCCTTATTTACAGCGAATAACTGCTTATTTAGGAGAGGATTATCCGAAGCCAAATCCATTTACACGTTTTGTAAGAAGTTCTATAACGATTAAAAACGGTAAGCCGACTGTTACGCTTGCTGGTATGGATAAATCAAATGCCGTTTCATCACTCGCTCATACGAATTGTTTAATGGTATTACAAGGTGGAACGGGTGGTTATGTCGTAGATTCAGAAGTTGATGTTTTACTCATCGAGAGCTATGAAGGACAAGATAATTTTTAAGTAGAAAAGGAGTGAACGGAATGTCACAAGAAATTACCCCCATTAAAGACTTTTTTGGAAGACAATTACGTGATTTACGTATTTCTGTTACAGATAAATGTAACTTAAGATGTAATTACTGTATGCCAAAAGAGATTTTTGGGCCAGATTATCAATTTTTACCACAGAAAGAGTTACTTACATTTGAAGAAATCGCTCGTTTAGCAGAGCACTTCGCACAACTCGGTGTTAATAAAATCCGCCTAACAGGTGGTGAACCGTTAATGCGTCGTAATTTAGATGAACTGATTCAAAAACTGACTAAAATTGAGGGCATTGAAGATATTGCTTTAACGACGAACGGTATTTTCTTACCACGAGATGCTAAAAAACTTAAAGAAGCCGGATTAGAACGAGTAAATATTAGTTTAGATGCGATAGAAGATGACGTATTTAAAGAAATTAATGGTCGTGGTGTCGTCACTTTACCTGTATTAAAAGGGATTGAGGCTGCACAAGAAGCAGGATTAGGCGTTAAAGTGAATATGGTCGTTAAAAAGGGAATGAATGAGAGTCAGATCGTTCCAATGGCTAAACACTTTAAGGGGAAAGATGTTATTTTACGCTTTATTGAGTTTATGGACGTCGGTAATCATAACGGTTGGGATATGGCAAACGTTATTTCTAAGCAACAAATAGTGGACACGATTAACGAAGAAATGCCTCTTAAATCAGTTGATGCGAACTATTATGGGGAAGTTGCTTCAAGGTATCAATATGAAGATGGTGAAGGTGAGATTGGTGTTATTTCATCAGTAACTGACTCATTCTGCGGGACGTGTACACGTATGCGTTTATCTGCTGACGGTAAGCTTTACACATGTTTATTTGCAACAGAAGGATTTGACATTAAAGAGAAAGTTCGTAGTGATTTAACAGAGAAAGAATTGCGCGAGGAAATTTCATCGCTTTGGGGTAATCGTAAAGATCGTTATTCTGATGAAAGAAATGAATTAAAACATAAAGACCGTAAGAAAATTGAAATGTCATATATTGGTGGATAATTAGTTTATCGAAAAACTTTTAGTCATTGTAAATGAAGGAGTTATACGATGAAGACGTTTAAGTTAAAATCGCTAGCTATTTTTGATGACAAAGAAAAAAGTAGTAACAAACGTGATATACCTTTGTTAGATGGGCTCGTTATTAATCGAGAAGACGATAAGAGTCAATGGATCATCGAAGCTTTTTGTGAAAAGAGTTTAGAGGATTATTTTCGTTCACTAGAAAATATTGGTGAGGCTATTGTGCTTGAAACAAAAATATCAAAAGAGTCAAATTTACCGGCTTATTTTACTACGTCTATTATAAGTGTTAACGAAGTAGAGGAAGATATTAATGTTTTATTTATCGGAACGATTGTTAATCAGGCGAAAAATAAAACAGAAGGCGTATTATAAATGCTTATGAAAGCTGGTTATATAGAATCCAATTTTATGAAAAATTACGAATGGAAATATGTGTAAAAAGACATAGATTGTTAGCTGGGTGGTTATCATTCAGCTAACAGTTTTTTTAAACAATTATTTAAAAGTAATTTTAAAGTAAGGAGATGCGTTATGATTTTTAAACATAAATCTTCTGAACATGTTAATCGATTGACAGTCGTACAAATTTTATTAACATTTTATTTTCTAGCGATTGTCATTTCGACGATTTTGTTGTCACTCCCAATCGCATATAAACCAGGCGTACAAATCGCATTTATCGATGTGTTATTTACGGCTGTCAGTGCATTAAGTGTTACAGGTCTAAGTGCTGTTTCGATAGCTGATATATTTAGCACAACAGGGATTATATTGCTCGGTCTAATTTTACAACTCGGTGCAGTAGGTGTTATGTCTATAGGGACATTTATTTGGCTATTACTCGGAAAGAAAATCGGTTTTCAAGAGCGTAGGCTGATTATGACAGATCAAAACCAAACATCATTTGCGGGTATGGTGAAATTGATTAGAGACATATTAATCGTTCTAATGACGATTGAACTCGTTAGTTTTTTGATATTAGGTACATATTTTTTGAAGTATTATCCGACGATTAGTGAGGCCTATTTACACGGATTTTTCAGTATGATTAGTGCGATATCTAATGGTGGTTTTGATATTACTGGTAATTCATTGATCCCTTTTAAACATGATTATTTTATTCAAATATCGAATATGCTGTTAATTATCATTGGAGCAATAGGTTTTCCAGTTTTAATTGAATGTAAAAAGTACGTTCGTAAAGTAATTATAAAGAAAGAAAAAATGCGTTTTAGTTTATTTGCTAAAGTAACGACAATTACTTTCTTTAGTTTAATCGTCGTAGGAACAATCGTTATTTATTTGTTAGATGCTAGGCATTTCTTTTTAAATAAATCAGTAACAGAAAGTTTCTTTGGCGCTTTATTCCAGTCGGTTACGACGAGAAGTGGTGGGCTATCGACGCTAGATGTTAGTTTGTTAACAGAATCGAATCAATTATTCATGTCATTTTTAATGTTTGTTGGAGCATCACCAAGCAGTGCTGGTGGCGGTATCCGTACGACGACATTTGCTTTAGTTATTATCTTTTTAATTACATATGCTCGTGGTGGAGAGAGTTTGCAAATATTTCGCCGGGAAATTCATAATGAAGATCTAATGAAGGCAGTCACTGTTATTTTAATGGCAATATTTGCTGTGTCACTGTCTGTTCTTATTCTTTCAATTGTTGAACCATTTGATTTAACAGCGATTTTATTTGAAGTGACTTCGGCGTTTGGGACAGTTGGTTTATCGTTAGGCATAACGAGTGAAATAACGGCACTGAGTAAAATAGTGTTAATGGTACTTATGTTCATTGGGCGTGTCGGCGTCATAACGTTCTTATTTATGTTTAAACCTGATCGAACAATAAAGAATTATCATTATCCGAAAGAAAGAATTATTATTGGTTAAGAGATAAAATAGAATGGAAAATAAAACAACAAGTGCTCGTATTTATGAAAAAATACGTATAAGCACTTGTTGTTTTTTAATTATTTATCTTTTTTATCTTTCTTTGCTTCACTCATTTTTAAAATCTTTACTTGGTCATTTTCTAATCCGAAATGAAAAGTAAACAATTTGTGTTCTTTTTTATCTTTATGATTTGTAAAGACGAGTTCAACGGTCGCTTCAACAACATCGTCATCATTCACTTCAAATGAACTATCTTCAATTTCAGCATCTGTTACGTGAATGTAGTTGTCTCTAAAACTTTTATAAGAATCATTTGATTGAACAGAGCTGCTAAGAAGCGTGTACGCTGTTACGTAATCTCTTACGTTAATACTATCAATAAAGTAGTCCATTAAATATTTACTATCTTCAATTAATTGGTCATCATTATACGGTTGTACAATGTCCGACGTACTCGCATATTCTAGACTATCTTCATCGATTTCGTTCACCCATTCATCTACTTTATCGATCACGTCTTTTAACGGGATACTAAAACCAATTGTTCCGTCATCAGTTCCGACAGAGTTGATTCCTATGACGTGACCATTTTCCCGGTCAATAAGTGGTCCACCGCTATTTCCGTGTGTAATTTGGGCAGATATTTGATATGTGTTTTGATAGAAGTAGCCATCAACTGTAAATTCTCTTTCTTTCCCAGAAATAATCCCTAACGTAACAGTGTTTTGAAAGCCATGAGGACTTCCTAGAGCAATGACTTCATCTCCAATGTCGACTTCTGTGTTCTCGTCAAATTCAAGGTGCCCTTGATCAGCTAATTGCGGGACACGCAAAAGTGCAATGTCAGTTTCTTCGCCAACCGCAACAATTGCTGCAGGATATATTTGGGCAGAAGCTGTTCGGATATAAACAACATTTGCGTCTTCTACGACATGAGCGTTCGTAATGACGTCACCATTATTATTATACAGAAAGCCGGAGCCAGTCGTCGTATCATCTTTTGATTGTGCTTCAACGTGAATAACACTTTTCTCAACTTCGTGAATAATAGTTTTTAAATCTAATTCATTTTCATCGTCAGTTACTTGATTGACTAAGGGGTTCGTTATCGGGATTTCTTTTTCAGTCCATGATTGGTAAATATATACAATACTGATAACCCCGATTAAAATAAGAATACTTGATATCGTGTAAGTCCATCGCTTATTATACATCGTTACTCACTCCAACCGTTAATTATTCTGTATACCATGTAATCTTTTCGACTTCGATTTTCAGATCACCTTTTACTTTATCTAAATCGTAGTGAGTAAATTCAAACTTACCAGTTTCGTCTGGTAGCAATTTCTCTGGAAACACAAACACTTTATTCGAAGCAATTTCGTTTTTCTTATCATTCATAATTTTGTATTCGACGAGTACAGAGTTTACAGGAATTGTCGCTTTACTTACGACTTCACCTGTGACGATAACTTTGTCTTTATTACCTTTTTTAACTGTGGCGCTTTCTAAAGTAATAGCATCTTGTTTGTTTTGTTGATGTTCCTTCGTCGCAACAGATACGGCTTTTTCAATACGTTCTTGTTGTGCTGTTTCAAATGCTGACTTTTCTTTATTAATCGTTATTTTTAAGCTTTGCATTTTTTCGGAGTCAGGAATATACCTTAAACCGTCATTCACTAAATTTTCTGCTTCACTGAATTGTTTTTTATTAAGTAGCTCACTTGCATGGGAATAAACATATTCGATAATTTGTGACTTTATATCATTTGAAATTTCGGCTGCTTCTGCATTATTAATCCCTTCTGCATCCCATAATAGGAGCTTTAAATCATCAATTGAAGGTTCTTCATCAAGTGAAGTTTTTAACTTTTGAACTTTTACATGTTGCTGCTCATTGTTGACTTGTTCTAATAGTAAATTAACAGCTTCACCATAATAGCTTTTCAATTGCTGATCAGCTTCACTTAAAATATTTATTGCTTCAGTAAAGTCCTCTTGGCTAAGTTGGTCATTCGCTTGTTCAATCGTTCGTTCAATGGCTAGAGCTTCTTTTACGAAAGCATAGGCAATGTGTGCTTGTTCAAAAGAATCTTTACTCTTCCGCGCCTTATTGAAAGCTTCTTTTGCTTGGACGTAGTCTTCCTCTAGTAAATATGTTTCACCTTTGTCATAATATTGTTTAGCTTTTGTTGATTTATACTGCAAAACGGAATAAAATGCAACGGTTACTATGAGTAAAGAGAGAAAAGTAGCCATCGGTATTAAGAAGCTCTTTTTCTTATAAAACTTCTGTTTCTTTACTCGGTCGTGCAAGTCTTTCGGAATTTGTCTACCACACTTAAAGCAAAACGTTTCATACTTACTCACTGGTGAACCACAAGCTGGACAAAAATACATACAATCACCTCATTTGATAGACAATTAAAGATTCATTATTTAAATTTATGGATTTACTTTATTATATCATTAAATATTGGTATGATTAAACTAATTCATAAGCACACTTTTTGAAAGAAATGCATTGAGAGGGGAGCGTCATTTAATGGAAATTGTATTTGGAATTATTTGTGCGGGTCTCATTGTTTTAAACATTGGGTATTGTTTATTTGATCATGAGCGAGGCTAAAATATTATATAAAGAAAAAGGCAGACAACTTTGTCTGTCTTTTTTATTTTATTCGCTTTCTATCTTCTAACGGGTAATAAATATATTCTGAACGCCCAATAATATCGTCTTTTTTAATAAATCCAAGTCCATTACGACTGTCTTGGCTAATTGCTCGATTATCTCCCATAACAAAATAATTATTATCTGGAATGACAACAGGCCCAAAATCAGCTGTATTGTCAATGCTTTCTGTCGTTAAATATGTTTCATTATATGCTTGCTCATTAATGTATAATGTGTGATCTTCCACTTCAATCGTATCGCCAGGTAGTGCAACGATTCGTTTAATATAATTTTTGTGCGGTCGCTCAATAATAATAACTTCACCTCGTTCTGGCTGATTAAACATATAAATGACTTTATTTAATACGACGCGTTCTCCATGTTCAATCGTTGGGGACATGCTATCTCCTTCAACGGCAGATGTCGCAAAAACAAAGTGATTCAGTATGACCGCAATTACAACTCCAACTAATATGACTTTTACCCATAAAAACATTTGTTTTATCGTGCGCACCTGACTCTTCCTTTCCCATTATTAGCTATTATCAAACATTTGAGGCGTTTATCTTTATCATATATCGGCTGTTAGCAAAAATCTACTCATTCATTCAGCCACATAAAAAAATCCCTTCGAATAGAAGGGAAGAGTGATTATATATTTTTAAATAAAACATTATTTTCTAAATGAATGTGATTAAATGTTTTATCTTCCATTTCTGCTAAGCGATCATATGTGACACGGTATGATCCACAAGCATTTTCTGGCGGTTGAAAATCATTCGTTATATAGCGAATTTCTTTTAGCAAGTTACCAGCGTGATCGTGCTCGGCTTCTAATCCACCGTTTGCAATGATAATATCTTCTCTTAATTGCTTATTAGGTTGTTCTGTATATTGTTTAATCAGTGGAAAGACTTCAATTTCTTCTTTTACTGAATGCTCGATCATTTCTTTTTTTAATTCTTTATAAAGCATGAGTAAGCTTTCTAAATGTGGATGTTCGCTACCATGAACATTGTATATTTTTTCAACGAGTTGTTCTAGTGGTTGGAGCTCATTTCTTAAATAATTATGATGTGTGTTTACAATATAATCAATTAATTCTGGGAGAGGCATACTATCCCAATCAAATGCTTCTTCTGCTGTCTCTTGCCACTTAGTATAAGCATCGTTAAGTGATTGTAAGATTGATTGTGCGTCAAGCTGTTCTTCAGCAAATGTTTTCTTTAAAACTTTATCACCGCCACAACAAAAGTCAATCCGATGATTTTTAAATAAATCACTCGCTTGAGGAAAAGCTTTAACGACTTCAGCAGGTGTATGTTCTTCAGTAAATACGTTCATTGAAATAACCTCCTATATAATAATGATACGTTTATATTAACGAGGTTAATGTCATTGTTCTGTGATTCGTATCACAAAACAATGACTAAATGTGAGAACTGTTAACACTTTGTGAAGGAAAGTCGTTCATCGAACTTAATGCCGATATTTTTTGCTTTCATTCCAACTAAATTTACCGAGCGATGAAGGAATAAAGTAAGATGATTGATTAGTTGCTTTCTTTTTGCTGACGTTAGGCTTCCAATTGATATATTTATATACAATTTGTTTCGCTTTTGATAAAGCCATTCGTGTCGGAGGGTTTCGATAAGTATCGGCTAGTTTACCGAGGTGATCAAGTGTTTTAAAATCATGTCTCTTTGGGAGAATATGGAAGTAATAATTGTCTACTTTTACGAGTAAAGTAGAGTGTTGATGGCTTAACTTAGGGTGATTTGAAAAGTGTAAACCAATTTTCTTACAACGTTTTTCTTTTAATAGTTTATTAATTGCTCGTTTTTTAATCGTATATAAATGTTTTGGTTCAGGTGCGGTTTTCGCATGTTTATTAATAATAAAGATGGCTTG
This sequence comes from Bacillota bacterium, assembly GCA_035301345.1. Classification (GTDB taxonomy): domain Bacteria; phylum Bacillota; class Bacilli; order Bacillales; family Amphibacillaceae; genus CALAMD01. The sequence continues at coordinate 123,090 of DATGUM010000037.1, read as the reverse complement.
AGCAATACTTTTTGTCGATAAGTCTGTTGTCATTTTATTCACCTCTTTCTATATAGTTCATTGTAATTGTTATTTTTGTCGTTTTAATGTTACTACGTTTATTTCGGGTTTGCATAGGAAACGAAAAGGCATACGAGTTGTTCCGATACCTTTACTAACGATCAACTTTAATCGATCGGTTATGTCATAAGCCCCGTTAACATATTTCTTTGCGTATTTTGGGGTATATAAATGACCGATAAACGGTAGACGTACTTGACCGCCGTGGCTATGTCCAGATAATTGGACGTCCACTGGAAAGTCTTTAGCGAAATCAGCATAATCCGGTGCATGAGACAATAGAATTGAAAAATCATCTTGATCAACGTGTTGGAACGCTTCTTCTAAACTAGGTTTTCCTAAAGACGCATCATCAATACCTGCGACAATGATTTGTTCATTATTAATTTTGATGGCAGAATGACTATTGTTTACCAACTTAAAATCAGCACGGTCCATGAGGTCTGTAATTTGCTTTGTTCCGTTCCCGCCGTGGTCATGATTACCGTAAACCCAAAACTTCCCGTGATTCGTTTTAATTGAATGTAGAGCATCAATCATTGTTGGATCCGTTTTGAACGTGTGGGGTTTGTCAATGAGGTCACCAGTAAAGACGACAATGTCGGGGTTTAGTTTGTTTACCTCTATACACATTTGTTTGAATTGTTTCACAGTATATTGAAAGCCGAGATGCGTATCCGATATTTGAACAACTTTAAAGTCATGAAAGGCTGTAGGAATGTTCTTTGAATGAATATCGTTACGTTTAACGTGTAAGGAAGCTGGTTCTATTTTGTGTGCATAATAATAAAGCCCGCCACTTGCAGCGATGACAGATAATGTACTTAATGTATATTTAAGAAACGATCTTCGATTCATCATACGTACAACCTTTCTAACAATAATTATAAGTGGAATGTTTTCTTAAATGTTTCAAAGTCTAATTGTAATTCTAAGCAGAGAGCTTCCACTTCTTTAAAGAAGTCAAAATTACTTTCAACGGGTTGATCTCTGTTTTCATAATAGTAGTTAAGTAAACGATAAAGTTTCTCAAAGGATGCTACATTTTTTTGTTTTTCCATATAAAGCCACCGTCTTTCATTAATGTTATTACTTATTATAAGTACTCTGTTACTATTTTACACGGAAAAAATATATAATCTATTAAATAAATGAAAAATCATCATATTAGTTGAATCAAAAATATAAAAATGCATACAAGTGAAATTTTTAAGTGAATTATGGTAGACTATATGTAAAGAGTTTAAAGATTGTCAAATATAACTCCTTTTGTATATGGTAGTTTTATTTTACCGGGAGTGATTGAAAAGGAGCGCTTAGTCATGAGTATGACACGGGAAGAAAAGCAGTTAACTGATATTTTAGTTGATGATTTAATGATACCAGCAGAGAAGGTTGCACACGTACAGTTAAATAACCCACTAGAGCATGCATTATTAGTTTTAGTTAAATCTGGGTATTCAGCAGTTCCTGTACTTGATCAAGATTACAAGCTCGTTGGGATGATAGGGAAGACGATTATTTTGGATCAAATTTTAGGGTTAGAACGATTTGAAACGGAAATATTATCTAATAAACAAGTGAAAGAAGTTATGCGTGATGACATTCATATTTTAACAAGAAAGGATAACTTTCTTTCGGGGCTCAAAGCTGTTATTAATTCTCCATTTATTTGTGTTGCTGATGAAGAAGGAGTATTCGACGGAATTTTAACGAGACGAGCAATACTTAAAGAATTACAAAAGGATTTATATCGATCTAAAAAATAATAATAAATGAGAGAAGCAGCTAGTCGAATACTAGCTGCTTTTTCAATTAGAGATAAAATTAAGAATAGTTTCTCATTAATAAGCAAATAAATTAATCAGAAATAAAGAGAGTGTTCACTCGCATGTAAGCTAATGGTTGACGTCATTAAATTGTAATATGTGACAAATTTATGTTCTTTTTATATTAATTCTAATTTAACATTGACTTAAATTAGAATGTCTCTTATAATAATATTTGGAGTTGGAAATAAAGTAAATATATATGGAGGTTTTTTACGTGGTAGAAAAGAATATTGTAACTAAAGTAAAAAGAATGGTAGCTGAACAAGCACCAAAATTTGAAATGGAAGCAGTTATGCCAAATAAAGAATTTGGTAAAGTAAGCTTAGATGAAATTATGAAAGAAGATAAATGGACTGTACTATTCTTCTATCCAATGGACTTCACGTTCGTATGTCCAACAGAAATCACTGCAATGTCAGATAGATATGATGAGTTTGAAGATTTAGATGCAGAAGTTATTGGTGTATCAACAGATACAATCCATACGCACAAAGCTTGGATTAACACATCACGTGATGATAATGGTTTAGGTGAGTTAGCTTATCCATTAGCTGCAGATACAAATCACCAAGTAGCAAAAGATTACGGTGTTTTAATCGAAGACGAAGGTATCGCTTTACGTGGACTATTCATCATTAGCCCAGAAGGTGAACTCATGTACCAAACAGTATTCCACAATAACATTGGTCGTGACGTAGATGAAACATTACGTGTATTACAAGCTCTTCAAACAGGTGGATTATGCCCTGCAAACTGGAAGCCAGGTCAAGAAACTCTATAATTAACGATAGATAGATGATTATAAGGAAGAAGAGCTGAGCAATGTGTTCAGCTCTCTTTCATTCTACTAGGAGGAATTGCTATGAGACTAAGAGATCAAATGCCAGAATTAGATGGAGCAACAAAGTGGTTAAACAGTGATCCGATTAAAAAGGAAGACTTAGTTGGAGAAAAGCCGACATTATTCCACTATTGGTCTGTCAGTTGTGAATTATGTAAAAATGCAATGCCAAACATTAATATATTCCGCGATGATTATAAAGATAAGTTAAACGTTATCGCAGTTCATATGCCACGTTCTGAAAAAGACTTAGACGTTGATCAAGTAGTAGAAGTTGCAGCAGAACATGATATTACACAGCCAATTTTTGTAGATAATACACATGCTTTAACAGATGCTTTTGCAAATGAGCACGTTCCAGCATACTACGTATTTGATAAAGAAGGGCAATTAAGACATTTCCAAGCTGGAGATGGCGGCATGAAAATGTTAGAAAAACGCGTTAATCGTGTTTTAGGTGAATAATTAACGAAAGGCTGACTAATCATAATGGTCAGTCTTTTTTTAATTGTCTTTACATCAGTTTCTACATATGCGAAAATCATTTTAAACGATTGAGTAAGTGTGGGGGAATAAAAATGAAGCGTGAATTTGCAGTTATAGGATTAGGTCGATTCGGTGCGAGTATTTTACATGAATTGGCACAAGAAGGCATGCAAGTCATTGCAATTGACCAAGATGAAGATCGAATAAATGAATATAAAGACGTTGCTTCCTACGCGATACTAGCTGACGCAACTGATGAGTATACACTTAAGGATATAGGTATTACGAATATTGATCACGTGATTGTTGCGATTGGAGACGACATTCAAGCGAGTATATTAACGACGATGATCTTATCCGAATTAGGTATTAAAAAAATAACTGTTAAAGCGCAAAGTCATTATCACGGGAAAATACTTAAAAAAATTGGAGCAAATCAAGTCGTACACCCTGAGCGTGACATGGGAAGACGAATTGCCCATAGTATCATTTCTAATAATATATTGGATTATTTAGAACTCTCAGATGAACATAGTATTGTTGAAATTAAAGCGAGCGAGAAAATGATTGGTAAAACTTTAATGGATTTAGATGTACGTGCTAAATATGGATGTAACGTCATCGCTATTAAACGGGATGCTGACATGAATGTTTCACCGATGGCTAGTGAGAAAATTGCAGCAGACGATATTTTAATTTTGATTGGTTCAGATGAGGATTTATCCATATTTGAAAAGAAAGTTGTTATTACGGACGATGATAAATATGTTGGTTAAATATAAAAAGACGTTAGTCGATAGGCACTCACAAGTTTCGAGTGTACCTTTTCGACTAACGTCTTTATTTTTATGAATTAAACTTCCATAATGATTGGTAAAATCATCGGACGACGCTTCGTTTTCTCATAGAGGAACGGCGCAATCGTGTCTGTAATTTCATTTTTTATCTCAGACCACTGTGTCGTTTTGCGGTCCATTACTTTTGCTAAATGAGCTGAAACAAGCTTCTGAGCATCATTAATCAGGTCTTCAGATTCTCTCATGTAAACAAATCCACGTGAGATAATATCTGGTCCTGACGCAATTTTGAAGTTCTTCATGTCAATGCTTACGACGACAACGACTAATCCTTCTTCAGATAAAATGCGGCGGTCTCGTAAAACGATATTTCCGATATCACCAATACCGCTACCATCTACATAAATAGAGCTTGAAGGGATTTTTCCTGCAACAGCGGCTGTATCTTTACCTAAAGCTAATACGTCTCCATTATCCATAACAAATGAATGGTCAAATGGCACGTCACATGCGTTAGCTAACTTCGTATGTTCAACTAACATGCTATGTTCACCGTGAATAGGCATGAAGAATTTTGGCTTCATTAATCGTAACATTAACTTCTGTTCTTCTTGGCTCCCGTGACCAGATGTATGAATATTGCTTAACGATCCATGAATAACTTCTGCACCAGAACGTGTTAGTTGGTTAATAATACGGCTAACACTTACGTTATTACCTGGGATTGGAGAAGAAGAGAAAACAACTGTATCATCTGGATGAATCTGGATTTGACGGTGTGTACCGTTAGCGATTCTTGATAATGCAGCCATTGGCTCCCCTTGTGAACCTGTACATAAAATAGTTACTTCATGAGCTGGCAAACGATTGATTTGGTTTGTATCGATGAAAGTATCCTTCGGCGCTTGGATATACCCAAGTTCTTGACCGATTGAGATGGAAGACTCCATGCTTCTACCAAAGACAGCGATTTTACGATTGTTTCTAACAGCAGCTTCAACGACTTGCTGTAATCGGTAAATATTTGAGGCAAATGTCGCAAATATTAATCTACCATCTGTTTTTGTGAAAATATCATTAATATTTCCTCCAACAACTTGTTCTGAAAGGGTAAATCCAGGTACCTCACTGTTCGTACTATCAGAAAGTAGACAGAGAACACCTTCTTCACCAATTTGAGCCATTCGCGCAATGTCAGCTGGTTCACCGACTGGCGTAAAGTCAAATTTGAAATCCCCCGTATGAACGATGTTTCCTGGAGGCGTTTTTACAACAACCCCGTAAGCATCAGGGATACTATGTGTTGTTCGGTAAAAACTAACAGATGTTTTGCGGAACTTTATTATATCGTCTTCTGAAATCGTGTGTAACTTTGCACTTCTTAATAAACCGTGTTCTTCTAACTTATTTCTAATTAATCCGATAGCGAGCTTTCCAGCATAAATGGGCACATTAATTTCTTTAAGCAGATAAGGAATACCACCAATATGGTCTTCATGACCGTGTGTGATAAATAATCCTTTTATTTTATTTTCATTTTGAATGAGGTAGCTATAGTCAGGAATAACGTAATCGATTCCGAGAAGTTCGTCTTCTGGGAATTTAATTCCAGCATCAATTAAAATAATTTCATCTTGAAATTGAATGCCGTACGTGTTTTTCCCTATTTCTCCTAAGCCACCTAAAGCAAATACAGCTGTTTGATCATTTTTAACGAATTTCATTTGCTTATGCATTCTCCAATGTAAAATTGTCTGATTGTTGTTCATAAGTTAGATGTGCCCCATCTAACTGTTGAATGTACTCAATGTTGTAATTGTAATCTGCCATTATTCTTCTTGCATCACGCTCGGATTCAGCTTTAATATATAAGCTTTTTGTGCGCTCCCGTACAGGGGCTTCATCAGGTAATTCCTGATATAAAACTTTAAATACCATTTTATCTCTCCTAGTTTGTTATTGAATGTTTACTTTGATTATTAGTTAATGAATTTTATTTAAAACTTCACACGAACATTTTGCGAAAGAAAGCATTGCAAAAAACTAAGACAATTGCTTCGTTCGCCTCATAGTTAGTGTGTTTAGTACGATATAATGTGATTGGTAAAATATCTAGTCATGGTAGTCTTTTCTATAAATTGTAGGTGTGCGACCTCGTCCTAAAAAATCTTTCCATCTTTTCTTCAGCTTTTCCTTTAGTCGCTTGAACATAAAGGATACATCTCCTTTCTTCATTTTAGAAAAGCGAAAAACTTCTACCGATCCAAACCATCTTATCTCTAGTATAGTATGTATTTGTAAATATTGAAATGAAAAGATGATATAAAATGTAAAATCGTGTCATTTGCTCTGACAATTGTTCAATAACAAGGTAGTATAAGTATGTAAGAGAAGTATTGTTAAAAAGATAATAAAGGAGATGAATGAGTTTGGGGAAGAAGATAGTATTTTTTGATATTGATGATACGTTGCTTGATCGAAAGAAAAAACTGCCAACAACAACGATTGATTCGATTAAGCAACTCCAACAAAAAGGTATTAAAACAGTTATTGCAACTGCTAGACCTCCTTTTTTATTTGAAACATTAAGGAAAGAATTAAATATTGAATCATACATTAGTTTTAATGGGCAATATGTCGTTCATGACGGTGAGGTTATTTATGATAATCCTTTAAATCATGAGCAGTTACACGCTATTTATGAATCATCTTCAGCATATGATTTCCCTATGGGGTTTGTTAGTGAGAGTGAAATGTGTGCGACGAGAGATAATCATCCGTACGTTAAGCAAAGTATATTGTTAGAAACGTATCCACGGGTCGATCAAACGTTTCATAAAACAGAAAATGTCTATCAAGCGTTATTATATTGTAAAGTTGGTAAAGAATCTTCTATTAAAGAAAGTCATCCAGAATTTTATTTCCAAAGGTGGCATCCGTTATCGTGCGATATTATTCCGAAAGGGGCATCAAAAGCTGTCGGCGTACAAAAGATTTTAGAACGAGAAAATGTACGACTCGAACAATCTTATGCTTTTGGTGATGGTATTAATGATTTAGAAATGTTTGCAGAAGTTGGCAACAGTATCGCTATGGGAAATGCGATTGAAGAATTAAAATTAGCCGCGTCTTACGTGACAGAAGACGTGGAGAATGATGGCATTATGAAAGGTTTACAGCATTATCGTTTAATTTAAATGAACAAAATAAACATCGTCTCGCAAAAATGTGTCGCGAGACGATGTTTTTTATTCGATAGGAGAAGCCCCATCTGGTATAGCAAAAGGGTTCTCTTTATTGATATGGTCGTAGAACATCACGCCGTTTAAGTGATCGATTTCGTGCTGGAAGACTACGGATGGCAAGCCTCTTAATCTTAATTTTATTTCTTCACCATCAGGTGTGAAAGCTTTGACGGTAATTCGTGCATAACGTGGGACGTAACCATCGATATCTTCATCTACTGATAAACAACCTTCACCACTTGGTAAATAAGCTTTTTCAACAGAATGACTGATTATTTTAGGGTTAACTAACTTATAACTATATAACTTTTCATTGTCATCTTCGAAATGAATAGCGACTAAGCGTTTGTTTACACCTAGTTGCGGAGCAGCAATTCCAACCCCTGATCGTAAATCATAAGTTTCTGCAAGCTCTTCATCTTGGCTGTTTTTAACAAATGTTAACATTTCTTCTAATAATTCTTTATCTTCAGCTGAAAGTGGGATAGTCACTTCAGTTGATTTTTTTCTAAGGGCAGGGTGCCCGTCTCGAACGACGTCTTTCATAGTAAGCATACTTTCACCTCAAACAATATTGTATGTAACATATTTTCTTTTATTAATAAATATAGTATAAATCAGGAATGTTTAAAATACTAATAGAATCTATCGTGGCAATGTACTAGGAAAACATTTTAGGCGATTGAATAAATTATGTTATACTTAGTCGTCAACAATTTTATTCACGTGAAGGAGGAGTAACAGTCTAATGAATAACTTTATGAAGTATGGCCTTTTCTTCATTATTATAAGCGTTGTTGTTGCTGGTTGTAGCGGTGCATCGACAGAAGAAAAAGCTTATGAGTCACTTGAAGAATCAGTGAAAATTGAACGTGCTTTTGCTAGCGAACAGCAATCACTTATCGATTTAGAGCAAAAAGAACAAGACATTTATGAGCAGATGATTGAACTTGCAAAAGATGAAGATGAACAATGGAATGAATATATTGATGAAGCAATGGGTGTTCAAGAAGAACGTACACATATAATAGAACTTGAGAAAGAAATGATGGAAGATTCTAAAGAAGCATTTGACGAATCGCACGAATGGATAGAGAAAATTGACGATGATGAAACGAAAAAAATTGGATTAGAACTAACAGAGGTAATGGATGAACGATTTGCAACATATGATGAATTATATGAACTGTATGTAGAGACGTTAGCAAATGAACAAGCGCTGTACGAACTATATAAATCAGAAACGATTGATGAAGAAGCTATTAAACAAAAAGTAGACGATATTAATACGTCATATGAAGAGCTAATGTCCGTTAATGAACGATTTAATCATGAAACCGAAGCGTATAATTCGATGAAAAAAACATTTTATGAAGCATTAGATTTAGATATTACTTTTGAAGAAGACTAAAATTGTTAGTCTTTTTCTTTTGTTAACTTACAAACGTTGTATTGTTATTATCATAGGAATGTTGATAAAAATGAGTAGTACAGAGTGGTACAGTCGTCACGCTAAACTGTAACAGGTTGAAAAAGTAATCATTATAAAAGTGACGTAAAAATGTTATAAAGATATATGATAACTATGAACAAAGTGATTGACCAAAGAGCAATAAAAGGATAAACTTTATAATGAATTATATTTTGTACTACTTGTTTTATTATGCAAAATATAACAGATGTACGAGAGTTGCGCATCTGACTTGTTGATGTGAGCACATACGGATTTAAAGTCGGCATACGATCGTGAAAAAGAAAACAAGCTTAAAATAAATAAATGTAAGTGGAATGTAAAGGAGAGGTGACTCTAAATGGAACAAAAGTTATCACAAATTGAAAGTCAATTTGAGACGATTCAAATTTTAAATGAAGAAGGAAAGATTGTTAATAAAGAACTGGAACCAGATTTGTCAGATGAAGATTTAAAAGAATTAATGAGACGAATGGTTTATACACGTGTACTTGACCAGCGATCGATTGCATTAAACCGTCAAGGTAGACTAGGTTTCTATGCACCTACAGCAGGACAAGAAGCTTCACAGTTAGCGAGTCAATTTGCTCTAGAGAAGGGCGATTATATTTTACCAGGATACCGTGACGTACCACAGTTAATCTGGCACGGATTACCACTATACCAAGCGTTCTTATTTTCACGTGGACATTTCCACGGAAACGAAATGCCTGAAGGTGTAAGAGCGCTGAGCCCACAAATAATTATTGGTGCTCAATACGTTCAAGCAGCAGGTGTCGCTTTAGGAATGAAGTTACGTGGTAAGAAATCAGTTGCAATCACTTATACAGGTGACGGCGGGACGTCACAAGGTGATTTTTATGAAGGTTTAAACTTTGCTGGTGCTTATCAAGTGCCAGGTATTTTCATTGTGCAAAATAACTACTTCGCGATTTCAGTCCCTGTTGAAAAGCAGACGTCAGCGAAGACATTAGCACAAAAGGCAGTTGCAGCAGGTATGGAAGGTTATCAAGTGGACGGTATGGATCCGTTAGCTGTATACGCTGTAACAAAGCATGCACGTGATAAAGCTATTGAAGGTGGAGGTCCGACTTTAATTGAAGCTTTAACGTATCGTTACGGACCGCATACAATGGCTGGAGACGACCCAACGCGTTACCGTTCAGATGATTTAGATAATGAATGGGAAAAGAAAGACCCAATCGTTCGCTTCCGCCTTTATTTAGAAGAGAAAGGCTTATGGACAGAGGACGAAGAAAATGCAGTGATAGAGCAAGCGAAAGAAGAAATTCGTGAAGCAATTAAAAAAGCAGACGCTTATCCAAAACAAAAAGTGACAGATTTTATTTCTCACATGTTTGAAGAACTACCAGCAAACTTAAAAGAACAATATGAAGAATATAAAGAAAAGGAGTCGAAGTAAAATGGCTCAAATGACTATGATTCAAGCAATTACGAACGCACTTCATACAGAACTAAAGAATGATGAAAACGTACTCGTCTTTGGAGAAGACGTTGGCCATAACGGAGGAGTTTTCCGTGCAACAGAAGGTTTGCAAAAAGAATTTGGAGAAGATCGTGTATTTGATACACCACTTGCAGAATCTGCTATTGGTGGACTGGCTGTTGGTCTTTCAATTGAAGGATTTCGACCCGTTCCAGAAATCCAGTTTTTCGGCTTCGTATTTGAAGTGATGGATTCAATTAGTGGGCAATTATCAAGAATGCGTTATCGTTCAGGTGGAACTGAAACTGCGCCTGTTACGATTCGTTCACCATTTGGTGGTGGTGTGCAAACACCAGAAATGCACGCAGATTCATTAGAAGGATTAATGGCTCAGTCGCCAGGACTTAAAGTAGTTATTCCATCAACACCTTATGATGCTAAGGGATTATTAATTGCATCTATTCGAGATAATGATCCAGTCGTATTTTTGGAACATATGAAACTATATCGTTCGTTTAGAGAAGAAGTACCTGAAGAAGCGTACACAATCGAATTAGGTAAAGCAGACGTGAAACGTGAAGGAACAGATGTTACAATAGTAACTTACGGTGCAATGGTTCATGCATCGTTAAAAGCAGCAGAAGAATTAGAAAAGGAAGATATATCAGTTGAAGTGATTGATTTACGTACAGTGTCACCAATTGATATTGATACGATTGTAGAATCTGTTAAGAAGACGAATCGCGCAATTGTCGTGCAAGAAGCGCAAAGACAAGCAGGAGTGGCAGCGAATGTTGTAGCAGAAATTCAGGAACGTGCAATATTACATTTAGAAGCTCCTGTTTACCGTGTGACAGCGCCAGATACAATCTATCCATTTGCAGCAGCTGAAGATACTTGGTTGCCAAATCATGAAGATATTGTAGAAAAAGTAAAAGAATCCATTAACTATTAATTTTAATTGACAAGGAGGTAATACAATGGCATTTGAATTTAAATTACCAGATATTGGTGAAGGAATTCATGAAGGTGAAATTTTAAAGTGGTTCGTTAAAGTTGGCGACGATATCCAAGAAGATGATCCCCTTTGTGAAGTACAAAATGATAAAGCAGTTGTAGAAATCCCTTCTCCTGTAGAAGGTACGATTAAAAAGATTTATGTAGACGAAGGAACGGTTGCAGTCGTTGGTGACACGCTCGTATCAATTGATGCTGAAGGTTATGAGAACGAAGAGTCAAGTGATGCAGCTGATGAAGAAGCAGAAGCGGCACCAGAGCAAACAGAAGCGAAAGAAGACGTAGAAGAAACGGCTCCAGAGCAAACGACAGATAAAGGTGGACGTGTCATTGCCATGCCATCTGTTAGAAAATATGCGCGCGAACAAGCGGTTGTTATTTCTGACGTTTCTGGTTCGGGTAAAAATGGTAGAATTTTAAAAGAAGATATCGATGCGTTCTTATCAGGTGACCAAGTGACAAGCTCTGAAACTCAGACATCTGACGAAGCGGGAGAAGCAGCTACTAGTTCACAAGCACAAACAGTTTCTTCAGAAGGTGACTATCCAGAAACACGTGAAAAAATTCGCGGCATTAGAAAAGTTATTTCTGAAGCGATGGTTCGTTCGAAAACGAATGCACCACATGTCACGTTACTTGATGAAGTAGACGTTTCTAAATTAGTAGAACATCGAGGAGCATTTAAAGAAGTTGCGGCAGAGCAAGATATTAAATTAACTTATTTACCGTACGTCGTTAAAGCACTCGTTTCGGCACTGAAAAAATTCCCGATGTTAAATGCAGCAGTAGATGATGAAACAGAAGAAATCGTTTATAAGCATTATTACAATATCGGAATTGCAGCTGATACAGAGCAAGGACTACTCGTCCCAGTGGTGAAAAATGCTGACCGCAAGTCAATCTTTGAAATTTCAAAAGAAATTAATGAACTTGGTGCAAAAGCACGTGAAGGTAAGCTTGCACCAAATGAGATGCAAGGTGGTTCATCAACAATTACGAATATCGGTTCGGCAGGAGGGCAATGGTTTACTCCAGTTTTAAACTATCCAGAAGCATCGATTCTTGGTATTGGTCGAATTGCGGAAAAACCAATCGTTCGTGATGGTGAAGTCGTCGTTGCGCCAATGTTAGCTTTATCACTCGTATTTGATCATCGAATTGTTGATGGTGCTAATGCACAGATGGCATTGAATCAAATCAAGCGAATTTTAAATGATCCACAACTAATAATGATGGAGGCGTAAAATATGGTAGTTGGAGATTTCCCAATTGAAACAGATACGTTAGTCGTCGGAGCTGGTCCAGGTGGTTATGTTGCTGCTATTCGTGCCGCTCAACTCGGTCAAAAAGTAACGATTGTCGATAAAGGAACTTTAGGTGGCGTTTGTTTAAACGTCGGTTGTATTCCGTCAAAAGCGCTTATCCAAGCAGGTGCCCAAGTTCAGGCAGCTCAAGGAAATGCAGATATGGGGATTACGACAGAAGGTCATTCGGTGGACTTTGATAAAGTACAAGAATGGAAAGGGAAAATCGTCAATCGTCTAACAGGTGGGGTAGAATCCTTACTTAAAGGAAATAAAGTAGATATTGTCAAAGGTGAAGTTTACTTTGTTGATGAAAATAATGTGCGTGTAATGGATGAATCTCATTCACAAACATACACTTTTAAAGACTGTATTATTGCTACAGGGTCAACACCTATTGAAATTCCAAGCTTCAAGTACTCTGATCGCGTGCTTGATTCGACAGGAGCACTTAACTTAAAAGAAGTACCTGAAAAGCTTGTTGTCGTCGGTGGAGGCTATATCGGCGTTGAACTCGGCTCAGCTTATGCGAACTTAGGGTCAGAAGTAACAATTGTTGAAGGTGGAAAAGACTTATTTAACGGTATGTTTGAAAGACAGATGACACAGATTGTTAAACGTCGCCTCAAAAACAAAGGCGTTAAAATTGTAACGAAAGCGACTGCTAAAGGTGTTGAAGAGTCTGCAGACGGTGTTAAAGTGACGTATGAAGCGAAAGATAAAGAACAAACGATTGAAGCTGATTACGTATTAGTAACTGTTGGTAGAAGACCAAACACTGCGGATATTGGTTTAGAACAAGTGGGCGTGAAACTTGATGACCGCGGTCTCGTTGAAATAGATAACCAATGCCGTTCAAGCGTTTCAAATATTTATGCGATCGGTGACATCGTAAAAGGACAACCATTAGCTCATAAAGCATCTTATGAAGGTAAGATTGCTGCAGAAGCAATTAGTGGTGAAAAATCAGAAATTGATTATTTAGCAATGCCAGCTGTTGTTTTCTCTGATCCAGAAATTGCGACAGTCGGTTATACGCTTGAAGAAGCAAAAGAAGAAGGGTACGATGCGAAGTCTTCTAAATTCCCATTCGGTGCAAATGGAAGAGCGTTATCATTAAATGATAGTGATGGGTTCTTAAAACTTATTACACGTGAAGATGACGGACTCGTCATTGGTGCACAAATCGTTGGACCAAATGCAAGTGACGTTATTGCAGAAATTGGCTTAGCGATTGAAGCAGGTATGACTGCAGAAGATATTGCATTAACCATTCATGCACATCCTACATTGGCAGAAGTGACAATGGAAGCAGCAGAAGTTGCTCTCGGTCAGCCAATTCATATTATATAATTTGAGTATACGATAAAATATAAGCTAGAGACTTCCGGTGTTTACTGAAAAGTCTCTAGCTTATTCATCTTTAAAAACATCATGGTGGTGCTGACATGAAAAAAACATTCTTATTGTTATTTACTTTAATACTCGTTGCAGGTTGCGAGCAAACACCAAACGAGAAAACAGCTCATGATCATCAATCACTTTCAATCATTGATAGGCAGTTAAATGTAGCAGATCGCTTAGTCAATGATAAAACATATGAAATTGCAGCAGACTGGTCGATCGTCTCAGATGACGAAGCGGAACGAGCTGTTTTATTAACAATTGATGATGCCCCTGAACGTTATTCATTAGAAATGGCTGAAACACTTAGTCAATTGGATGTACAAGCGATATTTTTTGTGAACGGTCATTTTTTAGAAAGTGAAGAGCAACGAAATATGTTAAAGGAAATATATGAATTAGGCTTTACGATTGGTAACCATACGTATAGCCATGAGAACTTAACGACGTTATCTGAAGAAGAGCAAAAGAATGAAATTATCCGAGTGAATGAAATGGTCGAAGAAATAACAGGCGAAAAACCGAAATTTTTCAGGGCACCATTCGGAGAAAACACAGAATATTCTAGAAAACTCATTGAAAAAGAAGATATGTTATTGATGAACTGGACATTTGGGTATGATTGGGAACAGCAATATATGGACGCTGAAGCACTTTCTAGTGTAACAATTGATAGTGAGTATTTAAAAGATGGCGCAAATATATTAATGCATGATCGCGAATGGACGAATGATGCACTTGAAAGTATTGTTAATGGATTGAGTGAAAAAGGGTATGACTTTATTGATCCAGAGAGAATACATTAAATGTTAACAAATTATTTTATTAAGGAGTATTCTCTTAGGTGTACATTCAGGTGCAAGAGAAAGGTGTAGAATATTGATGACAAATAAAAGTCAAGAAAATAATTCTAATCAGCTATCTAATTATTTATATTCTGATCAACTTATTATGGATTTAGTAGATATGTTTGATTCATCATATGATGTTATTTATGTATCAGATGCTAAAGGTAAAACACTTCGTGTAACTCCCCTAAGTGAGCATTTATATGGAAAAAAAGAGAGTGAGCTTGTTGGGAAAAATGTCTATGATTTAGAGGAAGAAGGTGTTTACTCCACCTCAGTTACACGTCTAGTTTTAGAAACAGGAGAAAAGATATCAAGAATTCAAACTACCGCATCTGGTATACGTTTGATGGTAACAGGGATTCCTATAAAGGATAATAAAGGAAACATTATTCGTGTTATAAATGCTTCACGAAACGTTACACAAGTAAGTAAAATAAAATCTGAAATGGAAGAAATGCGTAAAATAATAGAAGGGTATAAAGAAGAATTAAAATCTTTAAGAAAGAAAGAAACTGAGCAAAAAACTATAACAAACAATGCACAAATGGAAAAGGTTATTCAATTAGCTAAACGAGTAGCAACTGTTGATTCTACAATTTTAATTTTGGGTGAATCTGGTGTTGGTAAAGAAGTTATAACCAACTTTATTCACAAAAACAGTTCAAGAGCTGAAAACGCTTTTTTGAAAATTAATTGTGGGGCTATTCCCGAAAATCTTCTCGAATCTGAACTGTTTGGCTATGAGAAGGGGGCGTTTACAGGTGCTAATAATAAAGGAAAAGCAGGTTTATTTGAATTAGCTGATAATGGAACATTATTTTTAGATGAAATTGCTGATATGCCTTTATCTCTACAAGTGAAGTTATTAAGAGTTTTGCAAGAAAAAGAAGTGATGCGTATTGGAGGTACGAGATCTATTAGTGTGGATGCGCGAATTATTACTGCGACAAATACTGATTTAAAAAAGGAAGTTGCTAAAGGTAGGTTTAGAGAAGATTTATATTATCGATTAAATGTTATACCGATTAATATACCTCCTCTTCGTAAACGCCCTGAAGATATATTATTATTAGCTAACCACTTTATTGAATATTTTAATGAAACTCATACTACGGACAGAAGGTTTTCTCCTCAAATACTTCATGCCTTTCAATCATATGATTGGCCAGGAAATGTTCGCGAATTACAAAATATAGTTGAAAGACTTGTAGTTACTTCTGATGAGAGAAAAATTTCATCCGATCTACTTCCTGAGGAATTTCATAAATGTTCGATAAATGAAGAATCAGTAAAAGTAAATAAGATTATACCCCTTAAAAAGTGTTTAGAGTTAGCTGAAAAGCAATTACTGTCTTTAGCCAGAGAAAAATATAGTTCTACTACAGAGATTGCAAAAGTATTAGAAGTTAATCAATCAACAATAAGTAGAAAATTTAATAAATATAAATAACGCATAGAGCCTTCTATTGTATTAGAGGGTTCTATGCGTTATTGCATAATTGTTATGCATTTAAACATTAAAAATATTAAAGAATCTACTTAACAAATCCTTAAATGAGGCGTCATTTAAGGATTTGTTAAGTTGGCATGATTTTTGCTTGTATAAAATTGAAGGGAGGAAATCTGGTATTGAATAATTAGTAAGTGTAAGGATAATTTAAGGGGGAAAACACATGAGAAATAAGACTTTAATGTCAAAAGATATGTTGCCAACAACATCAAAAGACAAAGTGATTTCTGGCTATGGTTTTTTTAACATTTGGGTAGGTATGGCGGTAATGATTGCAACTTTTCAAATAGGAGCAAATGGAATTGATTCTATGTCATTATTTACAGTAGCAATAGCAATTTTTGTTGCAAATTTAATTATTGCAATTGTAAGTAGTTTAAGTGGAGATATTGGAATAGAACATGGATTATCATTTGCTGGATATCTAAGGGCACCATTTGGGATTATTGGCGTTCACTTGCCAGCTGTCACGAGAGGAATTGTTGCATCTATATGGTTTGGAATTTTAACTTATTTAGGTGCAATAGCTATAAATTATATTGTAAGCGCATTAACAGGCTTTGATTCATGGTTAACATGGTACTTTATTTTTGCTGCAGTTCAAATTATTAATACTGCTTTAGGAATTAAAGCTGTTGATAGATTAGCAGTAATTGCAGCTCCTATTATTATGGTAATAGCACTTTGGATTTTCTTTGATATGGTAAGTTTATCTGGAGATAAAGGAATAGATTTGTTATCTTATTCGGGCTCAACAAATAGTACAAATTGGCTTCTAATCATGATTGCTAATATGGGATTCTGGGCAGCTGTCGCAATTGATATACCGAATATTACGAGATACGTAAAAGCTCCTCAAAATGAAAGGAATTGGTTTAAGAGAAATATAAATAATTTTTTCCCACATATAACTTCGCTGCCATTTGTACAAACATTTATAGGAATTATAGGAGCTGTGAGTGTGTTAGCTACAGGGTTATGGAATCCTATTGAAGTAATACAGGAGACGTCAACGGGAATTATTATGCTTGTATTACTTGTAATGGTAATTCTTGCACAGTGGTCAACAAACCCACCAGCTAATTTAATACCTGCAGCATTAACGTACGTTAATGCTGGTGCTAAATTTAAATTACCCTATGTTGGAGGACTTATTTTAACAGGGATTGTTGGAACATTAATTCAACCATGGGCAATACTTGATCAATTAACGATATTTTTAGGATATTTAGGAGCTGTGTTATCACCTGTTGCTGGGATTATTATTGCTGACTATTATCTTATCCGGAAGCGACGTTTAAATGTAAAAGATTTATATGCTCATGACGGTCAATTTCGCTATGACAACGGTGTCAATTGGGCTGGTATGATTACTTGGATTATAGCAGGAGGTCTTTCAGTCATATTTGTAGACTATATGTATATTATAGGGTTTCCTATAGGGTTAATTGGATATTATTTCTTAATGAAAACTTGGTATTTAAAGAGACACCCACAAATCGAGTTGGATTCGAATTATTCTGATGAGTACTTAGGTACAACTGTAGGAAGGGATTGGGTTATTGATCAGGAAAGTAAATAGATCAATAAGAGTTTGTTCATGGAGAAGATATATAATGACAAAAAGAATGTGAGGTTAATGTAATGAATGTATTATCACACCGTATTGAAGAACATATTGCTCAATTATCGAAATTTACATCCACCCCTGAGAATGGTGTTACTCGAGTTGTATACTCAGAAGAAGATAAAAAAGCGAAAAACTATTTGAAAAAAGAAATGAAAAAGTTATCATTGGAAGTAAGAGAAGATGAACTTGGTAATATTTTTGGAACGTGGAGAGGAAAGAATTCTGAACTTTCTCAAGTTTGGACTGGTTCACATGTTGATGCTCCTATCAATGGTGGGAAATATGATGGGGTTGTAGGAGTCATCTCTGCGATTGAAGCCATTCGATTATTACAGGCAAATAATTATAAGCCTGAACGAGATATAGTTATTGTCGTATTTGTAGCTGAAGAGCCGACAAAGTTTGGAGTGGGCTGTCTTGGTAGCAGGGCACTGACAGGAATGGTAACGGAAGAAGAGGCTAATGATTGGCAAGATGAAAATGGACAAACACTATCTGATGTTTTGCAGAGTCTGGGTAAAGATTTTAAGAAAATTATAAATGAACAGTTGAACCCTAAAAAAGTAAAGACTTTTATAGAGCTTCATATTGAACAGGGACCTGTACTTGAAGAAGTTGAAAAGCCGATAGGTATTGTGAATATTATTTCAGCACCAACTGAGATTAGTTTAACAATTACTGGAGAACAACGGCATGCTGGTAGTACACCTATGGAGATAAGGAAAGATCCAGTACCTGCTGCTGCAGAAATTGTACTGATAGTGGAAAAATTAACAAAAAGAATGAGTGAGACTAGCGTTGGAACCGTTGGGCATTTAAAGTTAACTCCTAGCACAAGTAATGTTATAGCACATCAAGTTGAATTATCAATTGATATTCGAGATATAAAAGTTGAAAAGAAAGAACGTATTGTTAATCAATTAAAAGTTGAAGTAGAAAAACTTATAAAGAAACGGGGTTTGACCTACAAATGGGAGATAAAGGCAAATGATATTCCAGAAAAAATGAATAATGCAAATATAGAACTAATAAAACATTGTTCAGAATCACTTGGACTTACTTATCATATTATGCATAGTGGTGCTTATCATGATGCATTGATTATGTCTAGTAAAGTTAATACTAACCTTATTTTTATCCCTAGCACAAAGGGAATCAGTCATGCTCCAGAAGAATTTACTTCAACATATTATATAGCTAAAGGGATAGAGTTGTTAGGCGAGTATTTCAAAAAAATAACTATTAAATAGAGGAGTGTAATTATGAGGTCAATAATTAAGAATGGTAAAGTTGTTACTAGTACAGACTCATATGATGCAGATATTTTAGTTGTAGATGGAAAAATTGAGCAAATTGGCAAAAGTATAGAAGCTAAAGATGCTACTATTATTGATGCGCAAGGAAAATATGTATTACCCGGATTTGTAGATGAACACACTCATATTGAAAGCGTTTTCGGTGGAGAGCAAACAGCTCCTTGGAAGACAGAAAGTATCGCTTCAGCAATGGGAGGAACAACTACTATTATAGATTTTGCTTTGCAAACAAAAGGAGATACGCTAATTAATGGTGTCAAAGAATGGCAAGAAACAGCAAAAGGTCAGTCGGCAGTAGATTATAGTTTTCATATAGGAGTTACTGACTTAAGAGAAGATGTTATTCATGAAATACCTTCTTTGGTAGAGTATGGCGTTCCAACTTTAAAAATCTTCATGGCTTACGCAAACGATCTGATGGCTGATGATGAAACTTTGTTTTTAACATTAGAGAAATCAAAAGAGGTTGGGGCACTTGTTATGGTGCACGCAGAGAATGGGTCTGTAATTGAGGCTTTACAGAAAAAGTGCCTTGAGAACGGACAAGTTGATCCATATTTTCATGCAGTTAGCAGGCCGATGGAACTAGAAACAGAGGCTACTAATAGAGCTATTTTATTAGCTGAAGCAGCACAGGCCCCTATTTTTATTGTACATGTTAGTGGGGAGGAGCCTGCCCAAGTTATAAGAGATGCGAAAGCGAAAGGGCTACCCGTTTATTCAGAAACTTGTCCTCATTATCTCTTTTTATCTACTGAGGAACTGAAGAGAGAAAATTTTGAAGGGGCTAAATATGTGTGTTCTCCACCATTAAGAGATGAAAAAAATTTCGAGTATTTATGGAATGCCTTAAAAGATGAAACTATTCAGGCAATTGGTTCAGATCATTGTTCTTTCTTTTTTGAAAAACAAAAAGAAAGAGGTAAGAGTGATTTTACAAAAATACCTAATGGTGGAAATGGGATTGAACATAGATTTCCACTATTGTATACGTATGGGGTACATGAAGATAAGATATCATTAAATAAATTAGTTGATTTAGTTTCTACTAACCCTGCTAAAGTAAATGGATTATTTCCAGAAAAAGGAACAATTGCTGTCGGCAGTGATGCAGATATTGTTATTTTTAATCCTGATACTGAGCAAACAATTACACATGAAACGTCACACCAAGGAACAGATTACGATATGTTTGAGGGTTTCGAAACAATTGGTAAGGTTACGGATGTTTTGTTAAGAGGAAAGCATATTGTTAAGGGATCAAAGTATATAGGAAAACTAGGTGATGGAGAGTTTAAAGAACGCAAGCCATTTGGTTTAGCGTACAATAAAAAATAAATAGTAAATTAACGAATCCTCTCTTACAAGCTTGTTATATAGAAGCTTGATAAGAGAGGATTATTAAATATTGATTAATTCATATGAAAGAGGGAATAAAGTATGTAGTTAGTGCAATAAAAACTTTCACTAAATTGTAAAGATGATCAACTATAAAGTCATAAGAATCTATTAGAAAGTTTCCAAAGAGGAAGGTGTATTATTCATGAGAGATGTTTTGGAAATCGTTCAAAAAGAAGAAATAAGGCGAGAGAAAGAGAAGATTCTCCTTGAAATCGATTATGAACTCGCTCGATTATACGACTTTATGCAAGTAGATGATGAAGTGCAGATGGCGAAAACGAAAGGTCGATTGGAAACGTTGCGACGTAAATTTCTTATTTGTACAGACCAATTACATGAATAAAGGCAAAATGTCGATAAATTTAATCGGCATTTTTCTTCGTATATTAATGTATAATTATAAATACGAGCGATGACATTTTCTGTGAAATGTGTTAACTTATTTAATCAATACAACAATAGTTAAATGCGAGTAAAGGAATGCATGAACTGAACAAAAGTAGAAATTTGGCTGAGAACAGTTAGTGTATGATTGTTTTTAATAAAGGGGAATCTAATATGAAAGAAAGCTTACGAGATGATATATATGAAACAGCAAAACGTTGGATATATGAAGCAGGCGCATATATTAAAGAAAATTTAGATGCTCCAATGACAATAGATACAAAATCAAATCCAAATGACTTAGTAACGGAAATGGATAAAGCAATTGAACGATTTTTCGTGAACAAAATTAAAGACAAATATTCTGAACATTTTATATTTGGTGAAGAAGGCTATGGCGATGAGATTATTTCATTAGAGGGTACGGTATGGATTATTGATCCGATAGACGGCACGATGAACTTTGTACACCAAAAAAGAAACTTTGCTATTTCTATAGGAATTTATCATGAAGGTATTGGTGAAATAGGACTTATTTATGATGTCATGCGTGATGACTTGTATGACGCAATCCGCGGTGAAGGGGCTTTTAAAAATGGTGTACAGCTACCGATGTTAGATGAGAGTGTTACGTTAAATGAGTCGATAATAGCTATGAATCATCGTTGGCTTTGTGAAAATTCATTTATTAATGAAAAGGTTATGCAACAACTCGTTAAAGATATTCGCGGAAACAGAACATATGGTTCGGCAG
The DNA here is from genome assembly GCA_035301345.1 of Bacillota bacterium. Classification (GTDB taxonomy): domain Bacteria; phylum Bacillota; class Bacilli; order Bacillales; family Amphibacillaceae; genus CALAMD01. The sequence goes on along the minus strand of DATGUM010000037.1, from coordinate 101,340 downwards.
CTTTAGAGTTTGCGTATGTGGCAGAAGGAGTTATAGATGGGTATATTGCTATGAGGTTAGCACCTTGGGATATTGCAGCTGGCATGATTATTGTAAATGAAGTTGGTGGTAGGACAGCGAATAACGTAGGTGAAGCAGTTAATTTATTAACGAGAAATATGATCGTTACTTGTAACCCATCGCTTTTAAATAAACTGATTAATGATTATATTAAAAAAGGAAAAAAGTGATTCGATAACGAATCACTTTTTAACGTTTAGTCATATTTTACAAAAGCTAGACAAATATAGATTAAACTAGTCATATGAAAGAAGTTTTAGTATCATGTTAAGTGTGTTTGTAACAAACAAATTGGAGGATTATTATGGGCAGTTTAGTGTTTGACTTAATGTTACATTATTTTGGTACGAAAAATATATTTTGGTATTTCTTTATTTTAATTTTCATTTTATCAGTTATAGCTTATAAACTTGGTTTCGCACGAGAACTTTCATTATTAAAATCATTTTTCGTTTATGTTTTACTATTTATTGGAACGTTTATTACGACCTTATTTGCCGTTTTAAAATTACCAATTGTCGAAAGTCTCGTCGTTATTTGTATTATTCTCGGTATTTATCGTTTTAGACTTCATTTAGAACGTCAATCGCGGTAGTTATTGTAAAATACTTTTGTTGTTTTTACATTTAAACAGCTTGAAGTTACCTGTTTCTATTCGTTCATTCGTTCGTTTTGTAATTCGTTCATCGCACGCATCACATAAATACAAGCTTATCCGCTTATTTCTTAGCCTTTTTGCTTTGAAAGAATGTTTGTCGATTGTTTCTGTATGTTCACATAAAGTACATTTCGTTTGCATAATATCACCTCGGAGCTTTTGACTTCATCGTATCATATGTGAAAATAAAAAGGTATTTATTCAGACGTTTTGTTTATGTGAGAGAGGGAATAAGTGATTAACGACAAAGAAAGGGTGCATGTACGATGGTGAGAACATCAACATTTAATATTGCAGGATTACTCTTTGTTGGGGCAGGTTTAGCCATGTTGGCACTAAATTGTCCGAACATCATAAAGAAAATTAATGGCTATTGTCATGAAAAACGTTCTGAAATAGATGATGTAGGCATTCCTGGTCAACAAGGATTACGAGATGCAGAACATATGGCGAATGCAGAGATGGTTTCAGAAGGCTCTCAGTATGGTGTTCAGTATTATAATGAAGTGAAATCTAAAGAATAAAATTAAGCGTGCTGAAAACTCTAACAGATGTTTTTCAGCACGTTTTTATTTGTCATTTTTAAATCATGCGATATATTATTGTAATTGGTGAAATTGTATGAAGTATTTATTTGCTTTTTTTAATTTATAACGATAAAATAGCATGAAAGATGGTCTTTTTGTGGAGGGGATAAAAGTGATGCCAGAGATAACGATCGATCACCGTGAAAAAGCCTATGCCCTTCTTAAGGCTGATGCTGATAAAATTTTACGTTTAATCGAAGTTCAAATAGAAAATTTAACGATGCCGCAATGTCCTTTATATGAAGAAGTTTTAGATACGCATATGTTTGGACTTTCTAGAGAAATAGATTTTGCTATTCGGTTGGATTTAGTCAGCGAAAGTGAAGGAAAAGAACTAATTGAAAACTTAGAGAGACAACTGAATGTTCTACATGAAAGCGCTCAAAGTTCTTCGTAGTTTTTCATTGATCGATAAACCGTCTTGAGTGATTTCTCATTTAACTTTGCCATCATGGTTTTCTATGGCAAGGTTTTTTTACACAATTTTTCGGGTCAAAGGTTATTTAAGCATGAGTAAATAAAGGTGCAGCTATTAAGAGTCAAGTCTTTGTTTTAAATTGCTTTTACTATCCATAAAGACTCGCCGAGTGGCGGGTTTTCTTTATTTTTATAAAAAAATAATGTTCGTAAGATAACTAAATTGTTTAAAAAATGAAAACCTTTGTAAAAAAATACTTAAAAACTGGCTGTAATGTGTTATACTATTTACGGTAATATGATACACTGTTAATCGTTATTATCTATTACACATACGTCATTACTGTCAACTCTCAAAGATTTGGAGTGAACTGTGCAGTGTTAAACAAATTAAAAAACTACGATTATACATTAATGATAACTCCTATATTGTTGTCAGTGTTTGGAATAGTGATGGTGTATAGTGCAAGTATGGTGACTGCAGTTGTTTCAGGCTTAGATAGTACATATTATTTATTTAAGCAAATTCAGTGGTTTGGATTAGGAATGATCGGGTTTGTTATATGTAGCATCATACCTTATCAGCTTTATCAAAAATACATAAAACTTATTGTACTTATAAGTGTTGCTTTATTAGTACTCGTACTATTCTTCGGTTATGAAGCTAACAATGCTGCGCGGTCGCTCGTCATTGCAGGTTTTAGTATTCAGCCATCAGAATTTGTGAAGTTAAGCCTTATTTTATACTTGGCTTCTGCATATTCAAAAAAGCAAGCGTATATTAATGAGTTTGGTCGCGGAGTTCTGCCTCCGTTAGTTCTTATGGCTATTATATTAGGACTCATTATTAAACAACCTGATATTGGGACGGCGTCAATCATATTTTTAATTACGCTAACTATCATCATTTGTTCGGGTGTACGGTTTAAACATATGTTTGCCTTGTTATCTGTAGGGGTAGTATTTTTGATTTTCCTTTTACCGTCGTTTATTACTGAAACGAGAATTGCGCGAATAACTGGAGCTTATCAACCATTCGCAGCACCTGAAGCAGGAGGCTACCATTTAATTCAATCGTATATTGCGATAGGTGTTGGTGGTTTTACAGGTGAAGGGTTGGGGCAAAGTATTCAAAAATTAGGTTATTTATGGGGAGCCCATACAGACTTTATAATGTCTATTATTGCTGAAGAACTAGGTTTAATTGGTGTTATTATTGTTATTGGTTTATTAGCTACGATTGTTTTAAGAGGTTTATTTATTTCAAGGAAATGTAAAGATAGTTTTGGCGCTTTATTAGCGTTAGGAATTGCTTCAATGGTAGGCATTCAGTCATTTATTAATTTAGGTGCAATTAGTGGAATACTTCCCATTACGGGTGTAACACTGCCATTCATTAGTTATGGTGGTTCATCATTATTAGTGTTATTAATCTCAATGGGGATTTTAAATAATATAGCAAAATCAGTGAAGCAGGTTGATGAAAATCACCCTGTCCAATCACCGAAGCCAAAAAATGTAAAAAAGATTAGTAGTGTTCAGAATAGAGGAGGAAGAAGATGGCAAAGGCAAAGCTAAACAAAATTAACAAAATCTTAGTAGCAAACCGTGGTGAAATTGCAATACGTGTTTTTCGTGCATGTACAGAGTTAGATATTACGACAGTTGCGATTTACTCAAAGGAAGACATGAATTCATATCATCGTTATAAAGCAGACGAAGCATATTTAGTAGGGGAGGACAAGAGCCCTATTGATGCTTATCTTGATATTGAAGGAATTATTGAGTTAGCTAAAAGTACAGATGTTGATGCGATTCATCCTGGGTATGGATTTTTATCAGAAAACATTCATTTCGCTAGACGATGTGAAGAAGAAGGAATAATCTTTATTGGACCTGGAAGTCATTTACTCGATATTTTTGGAGATAAAGTGAAGGCAAGAACTCAAGCAGTAAAAGCAGGATTACCAATTATCCCAGGTTCTGATGGACCTGTTGAATCAGTTGATGAAGTTAAACAATTCGGTGAAGAGCACGGATACCCTATTATCGTGAAAGCGTCTCTCGGTGGTGGAGGACGTGGAATGAGAATTGTTGAAAAGTCAGAAGATGTAGAAGAAGCTTACGATCGTTGTAAGTCGGAAGCAAAAGCAGCTTTTGGTGACGATGAAGTATACGTAGAGAAGCTTATTCAAAATCCTAAACATATTGAAATCCAAATCTTAGGAGATCACAACGGAAATGTTGTTCATTTATATGATCGAGATTGTTCAGTACAACGACGCCATCAAAAAGTAGTTGAAATTGCTCCGAGTGTAGCTGTATCAGAAGAGAAAAGGCTAGAAATGTGTGAAGCAGCTGTTCAGTTAATGAAAGAAGTAGGATACGTTAACGCAGGAACTGTTGAATTCTTACTAACAGATGAAGGCTTTTACTTTATTGAAGTAAACCCTAGAGTACAAGTAGAGCACACAATTACTGAAATGGTCACAGGTATTGATATTGTTCATTCACAAATTAAAATTGCTGAAGGTCGCGACATGTTTGATTCATATGTTGGTGTACCGAAGCAAGAAGATATTAAAGTGAATGGTTATGCGATTCAATCACGTGTAACGACAGAAGACCCAGCAAACGACTTTATGCCTGATACAGGTAGAATTATGGTATATCGTTCGGGTGGTGGATTTGGTGTTAGGCTTGACGCTGGAAACGGTTATCAAGGATCTATCATTTCACCACACTATGACTCGTTATTAGTAAAAGTATCAACATGGGCATTAACGTTTGAACAAGCGGCTCAGAAAATGGTTAGAAACTTAAAAGAGTTTAGAATAAGAGGAATTAAGACGAACATTCCATTCGTTATGAATGTCGTTAGCCACCCTGACTTTTTAACAGGGGAATACAGTACGAAATTTATCGATGAATCACCAGAGCTCTTTGATTTCCCTAAACAACTTGACCGTGCGACTAAGTTATTAACGTACATTGGGGAAACTACGGTTAATGGGTTTGAAGGTTTAACGAAGAGAACGAAACCGGCGTTTTTAGAGCCAGCGATTCCAGGATTTGAAGAAAAATCTGAAAAATTACGAGGTACGAAGCAAATTTTAGATGAGCAAGGTCCAGAAGGTGTTGTGAAATGGTTAAAAGAACAAGAAGACGTTTTATTAACTGACACGACATTCCGTGATGCGCATCAATCAATTTTAGCGACGCGCGTACGTACGAATGATTTATTAAAAATTGCTGAACCGACGGCTCATTTATTACCAGATCTATTCTCTGTCGAGATGTGGGGAGGAGCGACATTTGACGTTGCTTATCGTTTCTTACATGAAGATCCGTGGCAAAGACTTGAGTTATTAAGAGAAGCAATGCCAAATGTGTTATTCCAAATGTTGCTACGTGCGAGTAATGCTGTTGGATACAAGAACTATCCGGACAATGTTGTCGATGAGTTTGTTCAAGCAAGTGCGGAAAAAGGCATTGACGTCTTCAGAGTGTTCGATAGTTTGAACTGGTTAGAAGGAATGCGCCCAGCTATTCAATCAGTTAGAGATAACAATAAGATTGCTGAAGCGGCTATTTGCTATACAGGTAACGTGTTAGATCCTAACCAAACGAAATATGATTTAAACTATTACTTAAACTTAGCGAAAGAGTTGGAAAACTCAGGTGCTCACATTTTAGGTATTAAAGACATGGCGGGACTACTTAAGCCAGAGGCTGCTTACCAATTAGTAAGTACGTTAAAAGAAGATATTAATATTCCCATTCATTTACACACACATGATACGAGTGGAAATGGTGCTCACCTCTATGCTCGCGCGATTGATGCAGGTGTAGACGTTGTAGATGTTGCTGCAGGCCCAATGTCAGGTTCAACATCACAGCCGAGTGCACAAGCTCTTTACCATGCACTTGATGGCACTGGTAAGCAACCACGCATGGATATTGAAAATTATGAAAAATTATCTGGTTATTGGGAAGGTGTACGCGAGTATTACACAGACTTTGAGAGTGGCTTAAAAGCGCCTCACTCTGAAGTGTACTTCCATGAAATGCCGGGTGGACAATATAGTAACTTACAACAACAAGCAAAAGCTGTTGGTTTAGAAGAACGTTGGGACGAAGTAAAAGAAATGTTCCGTACGGTAAACTACATGTTTGGTGATATCGTAAAAGTAACACCTTCATCTAAAATTGTCGGTGATATGGCATTATTTATGGTACAAAACGATTTAACAGAAGAAGATATTTATGAAAAGGGAGAAACAATTGACTTCCCAGCTTCAGTTATTGAATTTGCCCAAGGATTTATCGGTCAGCCATACAAAGGATTCCCAGAGAAATTACAAAAAGTAATTTTAAAAGGAAGAGAAGCGATTACAGATCGCCCAGGTAAGCATTTAGATCCGATTGATTTTGCAGAAGTGAAAGCAAAACTTGAAAAAGACTTTGATCGCGAAGTTTCAGAATTAGACGTTATCGCTTATACGTTGTACCCACAAGTATTTACTGATTACAATACATTCCATGAAGAGTTCGGGAACGTTTCAGTGCTGGATACGCCGACATTCTTTTACGGAATGAAACTAGGTGAAACGAAAGAAGTAGAAATTGAAAAAGGTAAGACGCTTATTATTAAGCTTGAGTCAATTTCGGGTGCACGTTCGGACGGTACGAGAATCTTATACTTTGAACTTAATGGTCAGTCACGTGAAATTGTCATTAAGGACAAAGACGTTGAATCAGATGTTATTGCGATTCCTAAAGCAGATAATAATAATGACAAACATATTGGTGCAACTATGCCAGGAACTGTCGTTAAAGTACTCTGTGAAAAAGGAGAAAAAGTAAAACAAGGAGATTACTTGTTAATTACTGAGGCAATGAAGATGGAAACAACTGTACAAGCTCCATTCTCAGGTGTTATTAAAGAAATATTCGTTAAAGATGGCGGAGCAATTTCTGTTAATGACTTACTTATCGAATTTGAATAAACAATGTGCATAAAAAATGTGCTCGGAACAATCATTATTGATTGAACGAGCACATTTTTATTTTTCTATGAGTAAAAAATCACCAGCACCCATAAATCCATCTTTGTAATCTAGTGTGAACCATTCAAAAATAGGTGACAGATGATTTCGCATAACAAAATTGATCTGACCTACTTCTTCAATGATATCATCATCATTTAATGACTCTTCCAGAGCCAAAAATACAGAAGGAACACTTCATCCTGGACCAACAATTACTCGAACATACTGTTGATCTTTCGTTGGATGATAATCTCGATAAACTTTATCAATCGTTTCTTTTGTCACTTCCAACATTATCTACACCACCAAATATAAGATTTCATTGTAAATAGACTTAAAAATGTTCATTCATTGTTTAGTGGCTTTAATAAAAAGTCACCCATACCGAAGTAACTTTCAAGGAAATCTAAAGCATTATCTTCGAAAAGTGATTGTTGGTTTTTATTTATTAGAAACTTAAATCCATCAGCTTCAACGACAACGTCATCCTCTTTAGTGATCTCATCCAGAGTCACTCTTACTAGTGCTGAAGAGCATCATCCAGGACTAACAAAAATACGAGCAAATGGCATTTCTGGTTCTTTTTCAAAATCTCGTGTAACTTTCTTTAAAGCAGTGTCTGTTAACTGCAACATGTAGCGTCCCTCCTTAATATGGCATATTCAATATAAAATAAAAGGCTTAATTTTATTTTAACAATCACTCGTGCATGAATCAATAAAGCGGTTTCATAAATGGATAAAAAAATTGCGTGACACTGTATATAATCGTGTCACGCCACATATTACTTTTGTAAATGAATAGCTGTACTCGTTAAAGAAAGATCTGACGTTTCTTTTTTTGCACTTCGTGAACTGAGTAATAAGAAATAGCTAAGCATTCCAAAGTAGCACGTAATGAATAAAGCGTGTAGTAAAGCAATTCCTAAGTTAAGTAATGAGAATATGATTAACGCACCGAATAGCACTTGTAATGTAATGAGTATGAATGTAATCGCCCATCCCCATACCATTACTTTGTTTGCTCGATAATGTTTAATAATTTTAAAGAAAAAGAGTGCGGTCCATATAAACAGAATCGCTGCGCTTAATCGATGACCCATTTGTACCCATTGGACGAAAGAGTAATCTGAAAAAGCGAAAGGAGCTGCATTATTACAAAACGGCCAATCTTTACAGACTAGATTCGCATTTATATGTCTTACTAATGCTCCTGTATAAACGACAATTATTGTGTATATTGTTAATAAATATAATTCAATCCGGTGGTTCTTCTTAATGTACAATTCATTCGTATCAAACTTTTGATCGACTTCAAAAATGAGTAACGTTAATAAGAAAACTGCAGCAAAAGAAATTAGTGAAATACCGAAGTGTGCTGCTAGAACAAAGTCAGACTGTCCCCATTTAACTGCTGCTGCTCCTATTAATCCTTGTAATACTAAGAAGAAGATAGAAAGAAAGGATAAAAATTTAGCTTCTCGAATATGACCAATATATCGCCAAGCAAGTACCCCTAGTAGTAATACAGTTACTCCGATAACAGTTGAAACGAGTCGGTGACTAAGCTCAATGACTAATTCTGGTGTAATATTTGTCGGCAAAATTTGTCCGTGACAAAGTGGCCAACTATCCCCACACCCAGCTCCTGAATCTGTCTTAGTAACGAGAGCACCGCCGATTAAAATAAATAGCATTCCTATAGTAGAAACGACTGAGAGAGATTTTAAAGTTCTAATCATTCATTTTTTCCTCACTTCTGTTGATAAAGTATGTCTTAAACTAAATTTAGTGATTGTTTGTTTACTGTTTAGACGATATAATAATTGTAATGTTATTTCATACCATAAAGCAATAAAAATACGTTGGAAAAACAAAAAGTCATAAAGTTGTTATATGTTTGTAAGAATTAAATCGTTTTCACTGTGTTTAAAGGGAAAAGCCTTGCAATGTTTAATATTATTTGCTAAATATAGTGTAAGAGAGTTTTGCCAAGAAATTTAATGTGATGATTTAATATTATCATTTTAAGCTGAAGTTAATATGGTAAGATGTTCATTAAAACATATGAAAGGGGGAGCCCTAAAACGAGTAATTATCATTATTTCATGATTGAAATGTAGTGTATGAATTGAGAAGTAATACGCTATATGTACGTTTTGATGTCTACAAACAGAAGTATTTTTATTCAGCAACTAACTACATATTCAGCTATATTATCAAACAATAAATTAACCAAATCATTCTATTTAATAGGTTTATGATTAGCTTTGGCAAAATTGATGTACTATAATTAAAGTAGTCCTTACGTAAAGCATTTAATAGATATAAGGAACAAACCAAGAGAAAGAGAGGTATGCATACATGAAAAGCTGGTTTAGTAAGTTTAGAGCTGTATTTTTATTAGGCTCACTTGCATTACTAATGTCAGGATGTGGAAGAGAGAATTTAACAGCTCTCGTACCAAAGGGATACGGTGCAGATTCTTCCATGTTTTTAATACTATTAACAACTATTGTTATGACATTCGTATTTTTAGCAGTAATTATTGTGTTTATATTTGTAATTGTTAAGTACCGTAAGAAGAAGGGTGACGACGATATCATACCTGTTCAAGTAGAAGGAAGTAAGACACTTGAAACAGTTTGGACGATCATCCCAATTATTTTAGTTGTAATTATGGCTGTTCCAACAGTTATTGCAACTTTCGATTTAGCAGATGCTTCAGATGCGCCTGATCATATTAATATTAATGTTACAGGTAGCCAGTACTGGTGGCATTTCGAGTATGAAACTGAAGAGCTTCATACGAGTCAAGACATGTATATTCCAGTAGATACTAAAGTGTATGTACATTTAAAAGCATCAGACGTTCTCCACTCATTCTGGGTGCCGAGTATTTCTGGGAAATTGGATGCTAACCCTGAGAACGTAAACACAATGTTCTTAGAAGCATATGAAGAAGGAGTATTCTTCGGAAAATGTGCTGAGCTTTGTGGACCTTCTCACTCACTCATGGACTTTAAAGTAGTTGTAGTAAGTGAAGAAGATTACGAACAGTGGGTTGACGATATGAAGTCTGTAACAGCAGACGAAGAGCCTGAAAGTGCAGTAGCACAAGAAGGTAAAGAATTATTTGAAGCAAACAATTGTATGAGCTGTCATGCGATTGATTCAGAAGATTACGTAGCTGACCAAGTACCAATTGGTCCGGACTTAACGAGCTTCGGAGATCGTTCAAGATTTGCGGGAGTTCTACTTCCAACAAAAGAAAACTTAATTGATTGGTTATTAGATCCTGAAGAAATCAAACCAGGAAACAAGATGACTGGCATGTATCCAGAGTTATCTGAAGATGAAGCAGATAAAATTGCAGAATACTTGTTACAGTTACAGCCGTCTAGTGTTTCTGTAGACACTGTCGGAAATCAGTAATAGCCTTTACGTTATCGTTTGAAATATTACTTTTATCAAGATAAGGGAGGTATCATTTGTGAGTTTATCAGCTACTGAAAAACGAGGCTTTGGAGCCGTGTTGTGGGACTTTTTAACAACAGTAGATCACAAAAAAATTGGTATTTTATATCTTTTAGGTGGAGGAATCTTCTTCCTATTAGGTGGATTAGAAGCTGTAATAATTCGTATTCAGTTAATCACGCCTGAAAACGACTTTATTAGTGCAGGCTTATATAATGAAATGATTACGATGCATGGTACGACAATGATATTTTTAGCCGGGATGCCTTTATTACTTGGGTTAATGAACGCTGCTATGCCACTTCAAATTGGTGCACGTGACGTATCTTTCCCATTCTTAAACGCATTAGGCTTTTGGTTATTCATGTTCGGAGGTATTTTACTTAACTTAAGTTGGTTCTTAGGTGGAGCGCCAGATGCAGGATGGACTTCATATGCATCTTTAGCAGTAAATACACCAGGACATGGTGTTGACTTCTATATTGCTGGTCTGCAAATTGCAGGGGCAGGAACGTTAATGGGTGGAATTAACTTTATTGCCACAATTGTTAACATGAGAGCTCCTGGTATGACGTATATGCGTATGCCATTATTCTCATGGGCAACATTTATTACGAGTATTTTAATTTTATTCGCATTCCCAGCATTAACGATTAACTTATTCTTATTAATGTTTGATCGTATGTTTGATACAGCATTCTTTGATGTAGCTTTAGGTGGTAACACAATTATTTACCAGCACTTATTCTGGATTTTTGGTCACCCGGAAGTTTACATTTTAATCTTGCCGTTATTCGGTTTATTTAGTGATGTATTTGCTACATTCTCAAGAAAACGTCTTTTCGGTTATACGGCGATGGTTTTCGCTACAATGCTTATTGCATTCTTAGGGTTTATGGTGTGGGCTCACCACATGTTTACAGTAGGATTAGGGCCAGTTGCTAACTCTATTTTCGCAGTTGGTACGATGGCGATTGCTGTTCCTACAGGTATTAAGATCTTTAACTGGCTTGCAACGATGTGGGGCGGTCAAGTAACGATTAACTCAGCAATGTTATGGGCTTTAGGATTTATCCCAACATTCACTATTGGTGGAATGACAGGTGTTATGTTAGGTTCATCAGTTGCTGACTATCAGTTCCATGATACGTACTTCGTTATTGCTCACTTCCACTACGTTATTGTCGGTGGTACAGTATTTGGTATCTTTAGTGGATTACACTACTGGTGGCCAAAAATGTTTGGACGTATTTTAAATGAATCGTTAGGTAAGATTACATTCTGGTTATTCTTTATCGGATTCCACTTAACGTTCTTTATTCAACATTTCCTAGGTTTAATGGGAATGCCACGTCGTTACTGGGTATTCTTAGAAGACCAAGGACTTGACTTAGGAAACTTAATTAGTACAGTTGGAGCATTCTTTATGACGGCTGGAACAATTGTGTTCTTATATAATGTTGTTTATACAGCTTTCAAAGGAGAAGTTGCTTCTGCAGACCCTTGGGATGGTCGTACGTTAGAGTGGGCAGTATCTTCACCACCTCCATACTATAACTTCGAGCAGTTACCATTAGTTCGTGGATTAGATCCATTATGGATTGAAAAAATGGAAGGTAGAGACAAGATGGCACCAGGTGAACCACTAGATGATGTTCACATGCCTAACAGTTCATTCTTACCATTCTTAATGGGATTAGGATTCTTTATTGCAGGACTTGGATTTATTTATCAAGTAGATAATTCGTTATGGTATATCGCATTATATGGTGGTATGGCGTTCTCTATCGGATGTATGATTGTCCGTTCAGTGAAAGACGACCACGGTTACTATATTCCAAAAGAAGAGCTTGAAGAAGCGTTAAAAAAGGAGGCAGAATAAATGAGTTATGATCCTGCCTTATTCCCTGAAGAGTTGCCTAGCGAACCTGAGAAGGCGACTCTCGAGGGTCAGAACAAATTTATGGGGTTATGGTTTTTCTTAGGTGGTGAAACAGTTCTCTTTGCTGCATTATTTGGTACGTATTTAGCACTAAAAAATTCTACAGCAGGCGGACCATCATCAGATGAACTGTTCGGTTTAGAACTTGTTTTCTTAATGACGATGATGTTATTAACGAGTTCTTTAACGAGTGTTTATGCTATGTATCATATGAGAAATCATGATTTTAAGAAAATGCAATTATGGTTAGGAATTACTGGATTACTAGGAGTAGGGTTCCTAATTTGTGAGGTTTATGAATTCGCACATTATATTACTGATTACGGCTTTACTTTCCGTTCATCAGCATTTGGATCAGCATTTTATGCGATTGTAGGTTTCCACGGAGGACACGTTACATTCGGTATTTGTTGGTTAATAACGTTGATGGTAAGAAACGCAAAGCGTGGACTCAACTTATATAATGCACCTAAATTCAACACATTCAGTTTATACTGGCACTTCATTGATGTTATTTGGGTGTTTGTATTTACAGTAGTATACCTAATGGGGAAGGTGACATAAACTATGACACAAAATACGAATGTAAATAAAGCAGTTGATTTTGAAAAGCAAAAAAATAAGCAAGAAATGAAAATGCAAGTTGTTTCATTTGCGTTAATGATTGTGTTTACGTTAGTTGCTTTCGGTGCAGTTGCTACAGGCGCTATGCAGAAGATCTTTATTATTCCAATTCTTCTTGTTATGGCAATTATCCAAGTAGCATTCCAATTTTATTACTTTATGCACGGAAAAGAAGACGGGCACGGTATTCCAATGACACTTATTTATGGTGGCGTTTGGGCAGCTCTATTAACTTTAGGTGGTTTAGGAGTTATTAGCTGGTGGTAATTTAAATTATAATTTGTTTTAAAAAAAGCAAATCAACATATTATGTTGGTTTGCTTTTTTATTTATGTACAAACAGTGAATGTTTTATAGATATTTACTTTTCTCATCGTTTTGTAATTGTAATTATAAGAAATCACTTAATAAATACGTTATAATGAATGTACTATTAGCAAAATTAATGGAGTGAATAAACGCAATGTGGTTAAATATACAAATATTCGGCTTTAGAGCATTATGGAGTCCGTATTTCTTCTTATTCGTTTTGTTTCTCAGTTTAATATATTTTTTAGTTACCGGCCCTTATAGGCATAAATTTACAAATGCAGCACGTGTCACACGTGGGCAACAAATATATTTTTATGTCGGTATGATGTTACTCTATATTATTAAGGGGTCACCTATTGATTTAATGTCACATATTATGCTTTCAGCACATATGGCACAATTAGCAGTATTTTATTTAATTTTCCCGATTTTAATTATTAAAGGTATACCTAACTGGATGTGGGAGAAGTTTATTGCTTTACCAGTCATTAAACCGGTGTTCAAAATTATTACGATGCCACTAGTAGCAATGTTATTATTTAATGGTTTGTTTTCTTTATTCCATATGCCAGCAATCTTTGATTTTTCTAAATCATCACAAGTGGCTCACACAGGAATTTCATTAGTTATTTTAGTCACTGCTTTTGCCATGTGGTGGCCAGTCGTAGTTCCAATTAAACGACTTGATAAATTAAACCCATTATTAAAAATTGGTTATATATTTGCAAATGGGGCATTAATTACGCCAGCATGTGCGTTAATAATATTTGCAGGGGATCCATTGTTTAAAGCTTATAGCTCTGAAGGTGTTTGGATGCAAGCAATGGCACTTTGTGTACCGTCCGATGTTTTAGATGGTTTAGCGCCTACGATATCTGGGGCGGAAATGTTTTCACCACTAAGTACGGTTGAAGATCAACAAACAGGCGGTATTATTATGCAGACACTTATTCAAATCATATACGGGACGATGATCGGGCGTGTGTTCTTTAACTGGTTTAGTAAGCGAAGTTTAGCAATTGATCCGTTGCCGAGTGAGCCAGGAGCGAGTCTTAGTCAACAAGATTTCTAATAAATAAATGTTTAAACAAAAACCTGCTTTTAAAAGCAGGTTTTTTATATTTTAACATCAAAAGTTATTATGCCTGCTTCTTTAGCAGATGTAAAAGCTATAACTAGTAGTGGTCCGAGAATAAATCCTGTAATTCCGAGTAATTTTATACCTAAAAACATCGCTATTAAAGTTGCTAAAGGGGACAGGCCAATATGTTGTCCCATTAATTTTGGTTCCATAATCCGTCTAATAGCGAGTAAAACTATAGCAAGTATTGTTAGCTGGATTGCGACGGATATATTTCCGATTGAAAACATATATAGCGCCCACGGGCCTAGTATGATGATTGATCCAATAATTGGTATTAAATCAATGATCCAAATAATTAATGACATCATTATAGCTACGTCAGGTGTAATGATTAATAAAGAAATAAGTGATATAACGAAGATAATTATACTCACTAAAAACTGTGCTTTAATAAATCCGAGCAGAACATCTGCTAAACGATTTACCATAAAGGACACTTTTTCAGCAGTTTCTTCTTTAAAAAAGTCATATACTTTCTTCTTTAATAGTGGTAAATCAAGCATGAAAAGAAATAGTGCAATCGTGTAAACGATAAAGCTAATTAAATATTGAGGTATTTTTGTAAATACTTGTGCAATATTTTCTAGCGTTAACTTTTCCTTTAATGTTTCATTTAATAAAAGTAAGTTATCTTCAATACTGCTAGAGATTTGTCTGAAAAATTCTGGTGGTAAATTTTGTGTGTATTGTCTAAATTCGAGTTCTTTTTCTTTATATACACGATATATATTGTTGAAATGATCTGGTATCTGTTCGACAAACAAAATAATTTGTGCTGTCGCTTTTGTAATTAAAACGGTTCCAGAAAACCCAATAATTAATATAAAAAGAATGAAAACGATAATGACTGATATGTTTCTGTTCCACTTAGTTTTACTATATAAATAGTTGACGAAAGGATTTAAAGCAATTGCGGTAATGAGTGCAAGTACGAGTGGAATTGATACTGGTAAAATAAAGTAAAGGGAAAGAAGCACAATGACTAAAAATATAAGTTCCCATTTATATGTCTTTAACCATTTGATCATGCTTCATGGCACCGTCCTTTCTAGTACATTGAAGTCTTTTATTGAGTTAAGGGTATTAAAAAAACCAACTAGATCTATCTTGCAGATTAGTTGGCTTTTTTAGTGTAGAAAGTCATATGTATTCTGCTATTACTCTTTTTTGATCCCTTTTAAGTCTTCATTGACTTTAACGACTAATTGATGCGCACGTTCTACTAGCTTTTCTGGGAACTCTTCTGTTTCACCATACTCAACGCCGTGTGGGTAATAATGCTTTCCAAGTAATGGTGTTAATAGTTTTAAAACAGCATTGCCACTGTCTACGTTACCTTCAAGTGCATATCCTTGGATGCGAATGTAGTAATGAACATTTTTTTCTTTAGAAGAAATTTTATAATCATAAGTAACTCTTTCATAATCCCATTGTTCACCTTTGATGAAAGCATGGTTTCCCATAATTATGCTTAACGGTTGAATATCAATGACGCTATCTTCAATTCCTGTATTTTCTAATCTCATTTTTACACCTCACAAGTTTATACTAACTATGACTATAATAGTATGAATTGTCATAAGTTGCAATAAAAATGAAAATCTTTCCTATTTTTACTTGTTCGTTTAAAAACGTATGTCATTCATTTTGTTAATATTTGTTTTCATAGATAAATTGTGTGAGAATCGTGTCAATAGATATTCATAATTCATATTTAATGGTAAACTAGTAATTGGAGGTTGATGTTATGATTGCGACTCTTGAACACGTGCGTATATTAGATCGAACTGAACGATTAGTTTCGGTTGTTATGCAGTCAGAAACGATGCAAGAGTATATATATAAACGTAATGAATTAAATCAAGATAAAGAGGCTCAAGATTTAATTCAAAGATTTAATGATTTAAAATCTCATTATGAGGACGTCCAAAGATTTGGGAGATATCATCCAGACTATAATAAAATTATGACGGACGTTCGATCTGCTAAAAGAAAAATGGATATGCATCCAACAGTATCAGCGTTTAAAATTGCTGAAAGAAGCTTGCAAAAACTTTTAGATGATATTAGTGAGCATATTGCAGCAAGTGCAAGTGAACAAATTATGGTTCCGAAAGACGGGGCCGCCTGGGCAGACTCTGGATGTGCTGGAGGTTGTGGATCTGGAGGCGCTTGTAGCTGTAGTGCTTAATCATGAAAGTATGTAAAGAGGGGTGGTTCTATGTGGGAAAATCGCCAAGGATTAATCGTATGGTTTCAAAGAAGAAGAAATATAAAACATTTAAAACGTTTTGGACATTTAATTTATGCTTCTAAACGTAGAAAATATGCTGTTATTTATGTTAATCAATCAGAGGTAGAGAATGTGGAAGAGAAATTACAGAAACTACCTTTTGTAAGAAAAGTTGAGCCGTCATATAAACCATTTATTCGAACAGATTATGAAAAGAAAATGCCTGTTCACACAAAGCCGTATGATTATAATGTTGGGATTTAATAATTATCTATAAATCTGCAGAGGAATCTGCAGATTTTTTATTTGTCGAGCAATCGTTTAAGTATGAATCTATTCTGTTTTCAAAAGAGCTGTTATGATACTATAGATAAGTAGTTTAATTATTTATAATGAAGTGAGGGGAAGATATGCGTGTCATATCAGGAGAGTACAAGGGGAGAAGATTAAAAGCTGTCCCTGGGAAAAACACTCGACCGACATCTGATAAAATTAAAGAAGCAGTGTTCCATATGATAGGTCCTTACTTTTCAGGAGGCTCATGTTTAGATTTATATGCAGGGAGTGGCTCGCTTTGTATTGAGGCGCTCAGTAGGGGGATGACTCGTGGGCATTGTAACGATAAAAATGGTAAAGCCGTCCAAACAATTAAAGATAATATAGAAGCGTTAAAGATTGAAGATGTAACAGTAACGAAAATGGATGCATTTCGTTGTATGAAGCATTTAAAAGATAATCATGAAACGTTTGATTTAATTTTAGTTGACCCACCGTATCAATCGAGTAATTACATAAAAATCATTAAACAACTTCTAGCTCATCAGTTAGTAAATGATCAAGCGATTATTTATTGTGAACATGACGGGAATGAAGAACTACCGAATGATATTGAACATTTACAAGTTATTAAACGAACGAATTATAGTAAAGCAATAGGGATTACAATTTATCAATATAAAGCATAGTATTTCGTTTTATTAAAAAGAATGTAAGGAGTGTTACACAGTGGGAAAGCTAGCAATTTGCCCAGGAAGTTTTGATCCAGTAACGAATGGTCATTTAGACATTATTTATCGGGGGTCAAAAGTATTTGAAACAGTTATCGTTGCTGTTTTTAAAAATGAATCTAAACATTCATTATTTACGATTGATGAAAGAGTTCGCCTGCTTGAGGAATCTACAAAAGATTTACCGAATGTGATCGTTGATACGAGTGGTGGGCTATTAATTGATTATGCACAGTCGAAAAATGCTGACGTTATTTTACGGGGGTTAAGAGCAGTTAGTGACTTTGAATATGAAATGCAAATAACGTCTATGAACCGGAAACTAAATAAAGAGATTGAAACATTCTTTATGATGACGAATAATCAGTATTCATTTCTTAGTTCAAGTGTCGTAAAGGAAGTAGCAAAATTCAGTGGCGATGTAAGTGACTTAGTTCCGCCAATTGTTGAAAAAGCGTTACTTGAAAAATATAAACACGATAAGACCTAAATCATATGAATGATCCGATTTTTCACTTCGAAAGAGCCGATTAATTTGTATCAAAGTAATCATAAACTTATTGGGAGAAAGGAGTTTATGAATGAGACTGTCGATGAAGCAATTATTAGTATTTATTATTCTTATCGCTTTAACTGTTTTTATTACGTTATATGAGCTTCCTTATTACATCTATAAGCCGGGATCAGCTGATGAACTTTCGTCTATCGTTAACGTCGATAACCATTATGAAAGTGAAGGAAATATGCATCTAGTAACAGTGAGTAGTATGAGAGCAACACCGATAACATTTTTAGCTGCCAAGCTTTTATCATATCATGAAGTGTTGCCAGCAGAAAAAGTAAGGCCTGACGATATTAGTGATGAAGATTACACATTCTTACAATTACATATGATGGAGAATTCTCAGGAGTCATCCACAGTCGTAGCTTATGAAATGGCGGGAAAGCACGTTGAGATTATAGAGTCAGGCGTGTTCGTTAGTGCTGTTTTAGACGATATGCCCGCAGAAGGAATCTTGCAGCCAGGGGATCAAATCATAAAAATTGATGATCACGAGATAAGTAACTCTGAATCATTAATCGACTACGTAAACACTCAAGAAGCTCATGATGAAGTGAATGTAGCGTTTGTGCGCGAGAATGAACATTTAGAAGAAAAAATAACTCTCCAACCATTTTCTGATGACGAAGAAAGATTAGGCATTGGTATTCAGCTTATTACACAACAAGAGGTAGAAGTGGATCCAGATGTTAAATTTTCTAGTGGTAATATAGGAGGCCCGAGCGCGGGGTTAATGTTTGCTTTAGAAATGTATAACCAATTAATTGAAGAAGATTTAACGAGAGGAAAAGATATTATCGGATCAGGTTCAATTGATCTTGACGGGAATGTTTTGCGTATCGGTAGTGTAGATAAAAAAGTAGTTGCAGGACATAAAGCAGGTTGCGATGTTTTTTTCGCAGCTAACGAAAACGGTGCGGAAGGCTCTAATTATGAAGAGGCAAAAGCGACTGCTGAAGCATTGAATTCAGATATGGAAATAGTGCCAGTTGATACGTTTGAAGAAGCTGTCCAGTATTTACGAGCAATGAAGGAGTAAAATATTTGGTTGTTGATGACACTTTATATTTGAGGGACTTCTGCACACGTTTGTGTACGAGAAGTCCCTCTTTTTTAGTCATTATTTAAATTAATCATCAATCAAAATAGGCAATCTTCTTTCTTGTTGGAGCATTTTATCGCGTGAAGCAGGTGAAATGATACTATAATAAGCGTTTGTAGCTCTTTCTTCAAGTGAGAGAATCTTAGGCTGGCTACGACTCATATTATGGATAATAGGCACGTTTAACGCTTCTTTTTTAACATTTACATACGAACGGCCTGTTTTTGAAAGTCCCAAAACCCTTATATAAGGAACACTTGCTTTATTTAAAAAAGCATTTAATTCATCTTTCGTCGTACGTGTTAGAAGGTAAACAAATATTCTCTGGATACGTGTCCACGTATAACGCTTTGTCTTGATGAGTTCAATCCATTGATTCATCGACGTAGCTATTCGTGCTGTTTTTTTAATACGATGTTCAATACCTTCGACCATTCCATTTATTTGCGCAAGTTCATCAACTGACGTAACAGAAACGATGTAGTTCAGTAAAGGAAAATATTGTTCCCATTCATGCCATGTATTTGTCGTACTTTTATAAGCCTGTAATTCGTGTAATGTTTCAGACGGAATCGCTCGTTCAACACCCGATTTCTCTGAAGGCTGTTCGCTTAGTAAGTACTTACGAATGCTCGTTGCACTAGCGATTTGATTGCTAATCGTCGTATCGTGATAATCATTTTTAGTGCGTCCGATAGTTAGCGGTTGAATAGGTAATTCATTAGCTAGTATTTCTCGAACGTAACTAAATCCAAGAATGTTATTTGGTTTCGTTAAATCGACATGATTTTCATTGAAACCAATTGCTCGATATGCTTTTTCACTGGCAGCAGGGAATGAAAAGCCATTACCTAATGATTGCTTTAAAACAGTTTCGTAAGTTGTTTTATGATCATTTAACAATTGAAAGCTGTTTATAAATTGTTTGATATGACCAGATTCACTGCCGAAACAAATAGAAGAAACCCCGATTTCATTTAACGTTTGAACAGCACCTTTTGCAAAACCTTCGCTACTTTGTACAGCAAATGGAAAAGGGAGTTCAACAACGATGTCAACCCCATTTTGCAAAGCTGCTCTTGTCCGGTGGAACTTATCAATAATCGCCGGTTCCCCGCGTTGTAAAAACGAACCACTCATAATAGCGATGATGCACTCAGCGCCTGAAACTTCTCTCGCGCGATTAATATGGTATATGTGCCCATTGTGTAATGGGTTGTATTCAACAATTAATCCACATGCTTTCACATAAACATCCCCTATAGTGTATAATAAATGTATCCCTTATTATACCAATGTTTTTTCGTAGTTACGACCGTAGATTAATATTGTGCTCTATAAATTAATGTAAAGAAAAATTGGTTGACAAAAGTAGTTTTTTCTTTTAAAATAACTCTTGTTGCCTTGAGGTGATTTAAATGAAATTTTTATTAAATGAAATTAAAAAATATGCGCACAATAAGCCATATGAGTTTTCAAGAACATTAGATATTTCTGAAATAAAAGAGAGAAATAGTGAAGTGCAGTCAATAGAGTTAGTCGATGTTGACGGTAACTGTATCATAGATGGTGATGAGTTTATATTTTCATTTACTGTTACAGGACAAATGGTTTTACCGTGCGCGAGAACGCTGGAAGATGTCATCTATCCTTTTGAAACGAAAGAAATCGAGGTATTCACAGGAGCAGGACATTTAACTGATGAACAAATTGAAGAAGAAGTTCATATGATTCAAGGTGATGTGATAGACTTGAGGCCTTGTGTCGTTGAAAGTGTTTTATTAGCAATTCCGTTTCGAGTGTATTCGGATGAAGATGTTTTGAAAAATGCTTTAGTAGAAGGAGACGGTTGGGAACTTACGACCGACGATGAACAAGATGAGGCATCTAATGAAGAGACGATAGATCCTCGCTTAAAAAAGTTAGAGCAACTATTAAATCAACCTTCGAAAGACGAATAATAGATGAATACATGAGTAAACAGAAATTCATAATAATGATTAGACATATTTGAAGGAGGTGTACGAACATGGCAGTACCAAAAAGAAGAACTTCAAAAAAAGTAAAAAGACAACGTCGTACTCATCAAAAAATTACAGCAGCTAATATGATTGAGTGTGAAAACTGTGGTGAATTAACAAAATCACATTACGTATGTAAGTCATGTGGACATTACGACGGAAAAGAAGTCGTCGAACAATAATAAACGAGAAAAGCAAATCACTTATGTGGTTTGCTTTTTTATTTAAATTAAATAATAAACATTGCTTTCAAATGATAAATAGCATCTGTTAATATAGACATAATATAATTTCGTCAATGAAAGGGCCGACTGATGAAACATGCCATCATTTATACATTATCTATAATCATTACGTTACCGTTTATATTAACGTATTTGTTATATTATTTACATTTAATGATTTATAAACAATCGTTAAGATCATTACACTTTGCGATTAATTGGACGACGATGTTGTACATTCTATCAGTCGTGACAATTGTCCATTTATTATTTCAACAAACAATTGTTAGTTACATATTGTTATTTATGCTTATCACACTTTCGATAATTATTTATTATCAATGGAAAGAAAATACTGAAGTTTCTATTGCCTTAGCAATTAAGTTGCTGTGGAGGTTTTGCTTTTTGTTATTTTTTTCATCGTATTCATTGCTCGTCATTGTCGGTATTTTTATGCATATCGTTTAACATAAACAGATTACATGAAAAATAGTCGCGACTTCTGTACAATACGATTGGATATATAAATAAAAGGAGCATTTTTGATGCGTATAAAATCGTTAATGTTAGAAACTAAAAACAACTTAATAAAAGATTATCGTCATGAAGATGAACAGATGATGACGCACTTTAACTATTCACCATTTAATGATTATGAAAAGCGATTAAATGACTTAAATGAGCAGTCGTTTGCAAGAGAAGCGCTTGTAGAAGTCTTACATAAACAAAATAAACGTTGGGATGCTGGAGAGCAATCAATTAATAATATTGACCGTTTAAAAGACAAACAGTCTGTTGTCGTTATTGGTGGTCAACAAGCAGGAATTGCAACAGGGCCACTTTATACAATTAATAAAATTATCTCAATTATTCAATTTGCGCGGGAGCAGGAAGCAACGTTAAATGTTCCTGTTATTCCTGTTTTCTGGATAGCTGGTGAGGATCATGATTATGATGAGATTAACCATGTATATATGAATAAAGCTAATCGATTAAAGCAACATAAATTAAAACAGTACGTTGCTGAGAGAGAAGCAATATCACACATATCAATGGAAAAGTCGCATGTGAAAGCATGGTTGGATGAATATTTTTTATCGTTTAGAGAGAGTCCTTATACGAAGAAAATATATGAAGAGATAACTGCTTCAATCGAGCAATCAGCTACTTATGTTGATTTGTTTGCAAAAATAATCTATAAACTGTTTCCGACATCTGGATTAGTTTTAATTGATTCCGGGGATGATTCAACGAGACAATTAGAAAACGAACACTTTGTAGAAATGATTAATAATCAGGAAGCGATTGCTAAAACTGTGTATCAATCATTACAACATATGCGGCAAAGTGGCTATCATATTGCGCTTGACGTGGCAGAAAATGATGGAAACCTATTTTTGATGCATGAGAAAGAGCGAGTGCTTCTTGAAAGAGACGCTGCTGGTTATTGGGTCGGCAAAAATGAAGAGGTTAAACTAACGACTGACGAATTACTGGAAATTGCTACGAATGAGCCTGAACGTTTAAGTAATAACGTCGTTACGCGACCACTTATGCAAGAAAAAATAT
This sequence comes from Bacillota bacterium, assembly GCA_035301345.1. Classification (GTDB taxonomy): domain Bacteria; phylum Bacillota; class Bacilli; order Bacillales; family Amphibacillaceae; genus CALAMD01. The sequence continues at coordinate 78,351 of DATGUM010000037.1, read as the reverse complement.
TCCCGACATTAGCTTTCTTAGCAGGGGACGGTGAAATAGCTTATTGGTCTGTCCTTAAAGAAGCTTTTGAAACGCTAAATCTAAAGATGCCACCTATTTTACCAAGACTATCGATAACGTATGTTAGTCGGTCGGTACAGAAGGTGCTAGAGAAGAAAGAATTAAATATAGACGACGTCATTAATAAAGGGGTTCATCGTCAAAAAATGAATTGGCTAGCTTCTCACGAATTTGCACCAATTGATGTTTTATCAGAAGAATTAAAGCAATCTATTTCAGAGTTACATGAGCCACTTAGTGAAGTAGCTAAAAAGTTTGGCGATGATGTTGTAGGAGTTGCCGAAAAGAATTTAATGTATTTACTTCAGCATGTTGAACATTTGGAAAATCGTCTGACAAAAGAAATGGAGAAAACGTATAAAGATGGTTTACTTGAATATGAACACGTTTCAAACGAATTAAAACCATTCAATCAATTGCAAGAGAGAGTGTGGAATATTCTACCATGGATAAATGAGTATAGTGTCACGTGGTTAGAAGAGCTTACAAATGAGTCTTTTGATTATGAACAGAATCACTATTTAATTTATTTATAAAACTAACCACTATCCACCACTTTATTATAAAACTATTTATTATATATCGAATGATTACAAAAGTATTGATTTATCAATGATAACAATTGTTAATCGATGGCTTTTCATTCGTTGTATTTTAAATAGTTTTTTTGTTTTGTATGATATTTTACCCATTTTTAAAAATAGTGTGGAGGAAAGTGGGGCATTGTGGTAAGATGGTTTTATGAAAGTGGGGAATTATTATGTTCATGGGTGAATTTCAACATAATATTGACACTAAAGGGCGAATTATCGTACCTGCAAAATTTCGCGAGCAATTAGGCGATTCATTTGTTATTACCCGTGGACTTGATACGTGTCTTTTCGCATATCCAATGGAAGAGTGGAAAGCACTTGAATTAAAACTTAAAAAACTCCCACTAACTAAGAAAGATGCTCGAGCGTTTACACGTTTTTTCTTTTCAGGTGCTGTTGAGTGTGATATCGATAAACAAGGAAGAATTAATATCCCTCAACCTTTAAGGAAATATGCATCTTTATTAAAAGAATGTGTCGTTATTGGTGTTTCTGATCGCATTGAGTTCTGGGCAAGTGATGTATGGGAAGATTACTTCACGTCATCAGAAGAATCGTTTAGTGACATCGCTGAAAATTTATTAGATTTTGATATTTAATGTTTTAAAGTAGAAGCTGGAAGGTGTTGCAATGTTTGTACATAAGACAGTATTAAAGGAAGAAGCTATCGAAGGCTTACATATTAATCCGTCGGGAACGTATGTCGATTGTACAGTGGGGGGCGGAGGTCATTCAGAATCTATTGCCTCTATGTTAGAAGAAGGTGGAAGGCTCATCGCTTTTGACCAAGACATTCAAGCACTAAATGCAGCCAAAAAGAGACTAGCAATTTATGAAGATAAAATAACGTTTATACATGCAAATTTCAGACAGCTTGCAAGTAAGTTAGCTGAACATAAAATAACTCAAGTCGATGGTATTCTTTTTGATTTAGGCGTATCCTCACCGCAACTCGATAAAGGTGAAAGAGGTTTTAGCTACAATAAAAATGCCATTCTTGATATGAGAATGAATCAAGAACAATCATTACACGCAAAGGAAATCGTTAACGAATGGTCATATAACGATCTCGTATCTATCTTTTTTAAATACGGTGAAGAGAAATTTTCAAAGCAAATAGCAAGAAAAATAGAAGCAGAGCGGGAGAAAGAAGTTATTGAAACGACGGAACAACTCGTTGATATTATAAAAGACGCCATCCCAGCTCCAGCACGAAGAAAAGGCGGTCATCCTGCTAAGCGAATTTTCCAGGCGCTTCGAATTGCAGTTAATGATGAATTAGGTGCTTTTAACGATGCACTACATGACGCAGCAAAAGTCGTTAGTCATAAGGGAAGAGTTGTCGTCATTACGTTTCATTCATTAGAAGATCGTTTATGCAAACAGGCGTTTAAGCAGTGGAGTACACCGAAGCAATTACCAAAAAACTTACCGATTTTACCCGAGGAAGAATTGGCACCATTTAAAGTAATTACGAGAAAGCCGGTTATTCCGAGTGAAGATGAACTTACTCATAATTTACGTGCACGATCAGCAAAATTACGTGCCGTAGAAAAAATATCAGAATGGGATCAATCATTTGCGCATGAAGAAAGGTGGAGAAGATGATGAATACGAACAACGCAAGAAAGTGGCAACAATCATATAGTGAACAACATTCGAATCATACATATGACGCGAGAGAGAAACAAGTAAAGGTAAAAGTTCAAAAAAGTTGGATTACGAAAGGCGAAAAGCTATTATATTCGATGATATGTTTCGTTGTGCTCATTGCAGGGTATTATATCGTTTCATACTCATCATCGACTGACACGGTTAATCGCGACGTACAAACAATCGAGGCTGAAATTGAGCAACAGATTGTTGTAAATGAAGGATTAGAATTCGAAATAAAAGAATTAAGTAAGCCGGAGCGAATAACGCAAATTGCTAAAGAACACGGTTTAAAAATAGAAGATGGTGAAATCAAACACGCAAAAGCACTAAATAGTAACTAATGTAAGGTGGACGTTTTATGAAAAAGAACTTTACGACTCATGTGATGGCAAAATTTTTAATGCTCGCTTTTATAGTTGCTTTTTTAATCATTTCGGGACGATTTATTTATATTCAAGCGACAGGGAAAATAAATAATGTTTCGTTACAAGATTGGGCAAAAGATAAGCGCGAGTCCACGTACCATTTGAAATCTGAACGAGGAAAGATTTTAGATAGTAATGGTATGGTACTTGCTTATGATCGGCCATCATATAAATTATATGCGGTTGTTGATGAATCATATACGATTAAAGATGATGAGCCCCAACATGTTGTTGATATAGAAGAAGCGGCAAAAAAACTTTCTTCTGTCCTCGATGTTGAGGCTAATTATTTTGCTGAAAAACTGACGGAAGCAAAAGAAAAGGAATTATTCCAAGTTGAATTTGGTTCACAAACGAAAGAGCTGAATCAACAACAAAAAGAGGAAATTGAAGCGTTAGATTTACCAGGAATTAATTTTGAGAAGGAGTCTATTCGTTATTATCCGAATGATATTTTTGCGTCGCATATTATCGGATTTGCCACTCAAAATAATAAGGATGATGACGAAGATAGTGATCAATCAATTAAGGGCGTAACTGGTATAGAAAAAGTAAAAGATGATATTTTACGTGGTGAAGATGGTTTTGTTTCTTACCAAAGAGATCGGTACAATAAAAAATTACTCGATCCAAAAGAAGTTGTTAAAAGCCCTGTTGATGGGAATGACATCTATTTAACAATTGATCAGAAGGTTCAAGTGTTGTTAGAAGATGTCATGTCTGAAGTTGAAGAAAAATATGAACCATCCAAAATTACTGCGACAGTCATGAATGCTAAGACAGGTGAAATTGTCGCAATGAGTAACCGTCCGAGTTATAACCCGAACGATCCAATAGATGTTAAGAATTGGTATAATGACAGCATTTCAACACCATTTGAACCAGGGTCTACAGTGAAAATGTTTACGTGGGCTTCTGCCATTGATGCTGGAGTCTATAATGGTGATGAACAATTCCAATCAGGTCGTTATAAAATTAATGAAAGAGTTAGTGCAGTTAATGACCATAATCAAGGACAAGGCTGGGGGAAGATTTCATATGATGAAGGGTTTGCTCGATCCTCAAACGTTGCAGCATCAAAGCTCGTATGGGAGAAAATTGGTCCAGATGAATTTCTTGATTACTTAAAAGCGTTTGAATTTGATAAAGAAACAGGCATTGATTTACCTGGGGAAGTCGGAGGGAGAATACTGTATGATTGGCCGGCGGAGAAATTAACGACTTCTTTCGGACAAGGTAGTACAGTTACTCCTATTCAACAGATGAAGGCTGCTACAGCTATTGCCAATGGCGGAGAAATGCTAAAGCCATTTGTCATAAAAAGAATCGTCGATCCAAAGGATGGTAAAGTTCTTGAAGAGAATGAGAAAGAAGTCGTAGGACAACCAGTTTCAGAAGAAGCGGCTGAGAAAGTACTCGAACTAATGAATGATGTCGTAACGAGTGAAAATGGAACAGGTAGTGCATATAATTTAAATAGTTACTCGGTCATAGGTAAAACAGGAACAGCGCAAATACCTAATCCGGATGGGACGACAGCTTATTTAACAGGTAAAAATAATAACATTTTTTCATTTTTAGGTATGGCACCTAAAGATGATCCAGAACTTATCATGTATGTCGCAGTTTCACAGCCAAAATTAGCTGATAACGAAGTGGGTGCAGATCCTGTTTCATTTATTTTTAATAAAGTGATGGAAAATAGTTTACACTATTTAAATGTTACACCTGATAAGGAAGATGAGAAGGAAACTTACTCAGCGAAAGTGCCAGAGTTAAAGGGAGACGTTAAATCAGTTAAGAAACAATTAGAAGAAAAAGGGTTTCAAGTGTTAACAATAGGGAGCGGCGAAAAGTTAGAACAAGCAAGTGTGAAAGCTGGTGACAGCATCTTGCTAAATGAACGTATTTTACTATTAACGGATAAACCGAAAATGCCCGATATGACTGGCTGGTCACTAAGAGATGTTTATGGCCTCGCTAAAATGCTAGAACTGCAATTTGAACCGATAGGAAATGGTTTTGTTATAAAACAAAGTATTGAAGCAGGTAAGCCTCTGAAAAAAGGTGCATATTTAGGTGTTGAGTTTGCACCGTTATCAAAGGAAGACCTATCATCTGAAGAAGTTGATGAGACAGATGATGAATCAGCAGATGAACAAGAAGAACAGGAGCAGCAAGAGGAACAAGAACAACAAGACGAAGAAAATCCGGAAAATCAATCAAGTGATCAACAAGTAGAGAATGAAGAACAATAATGAACAGAAGCGTTATTATCAACGATTTAATGGAGCGTTGAAATGGCGCTTTTTGTCTGTTTATTAAGAAACTGTTACTTTTACTCTGAAATTATCGTTTACTTATTTGAAGTTTGTTATAATAGGAGAGATACTTTTACACACGACTAAACGTGTCTATTTACGTTAAAAATGTGGGTTTATAGAATAGGATGTGTCTAATGGATTTATTACAATTACTTTCAATCATACCCTTTTATGAAAAGGATAAAAATATTGATGATATAACAGTTCGAACATTACAAATTGACCATCGTCTGGTAGAAGAAGGCGACGTGTTTATTTGTATCAGAGGACATACAGTTGATGGACATACATTTGCAGAAGAAGCCGTCAGAAAAGGTGCTGTTGCAATTGTTGCGGAAGAACCGGTAAATGTAGATGTGCCAGTTATTAAAGTGTTAGATACGAGCCGTGTATTACCGATGTTAGCTACTCACTTTTATCGTTATCCGACAGACGACTTGCAACTCATTGGCATTACTGGGACGAATGGAAAAACGACGATTACATACATATTAGAAAAGATTTACCAAGAATTTAATAAAAAAACAGGTGTTATTGGAACGATTCAAGTGAAAATTGGTGATGATAGTTTTCCAGTTAAAAACACAACACCTGATGCTCTAACGTTACAACGAACATTTCAACGAATGAGAGATGCTCACGTAGACACAGCTATTATGGAAGTTTCTTCTCATGCGCTTCAATTAGGAAGAGTGCACGGAGCAAATTTTGATATTGCTTTATTCACTAATTTATCGCAGGATCACCTCGACTTTCATACGAATATGGACGAATATTTCTATGCGAAGTCACTTTTGTTTTCGCAATTAGGAAATACATTCAATCAAAATGAACCAAAATTTTCAATTATAAACATTGACGATAACTATGGGGAAAAGCTGATAAATCATTCAGCTCAACCAGTTTTAACTTATGGGATTGAAAAAGATGCCGACATCCGTGCGACTGACATAAAAATTACGATGAACGCTACGAGCTTTCGTTTGCATACACCGCAAGGAACGATTGAAGTGAACAGCCCTTTAATCGGCTTGTTTAATGTTTATAATATGCTTGCAGCTAGTGCTGTAGCGTATGCTTCTTCAATCGATTTAGCAACGATTAAACGATCATTAGAAAATATATCCGGTGTTGACGGACGCTTTGAGAAAGTAAATGTCGATACAGATTATGCAACGATTGTTGACTATGCACACACACCTGATTCACTAGAAAACGTATTAAAAACAGTAAATGAGTTTGTAGAGAATGACGTTTATGTAGTCGTTGGTTGTGGTGGCGACCGTGATAAGACGAAGCGACCTTTAATGGCAGAAGCAGCGACAAAATTGGCAGATTACGCTATTTTAACGTCTGATAATCCGAGAACTGAAAATCCTGAAATGATATTATCTGATATGACGAAAAATTTACAGACAGAAAATTATGAAGTTATAGTTGACCGTAAATTAGCAATAGAAGCAGCGGTTAATCGAGCAACATCCGGTGACATTATATTAATTGCTGGAAAAGGTCATGAGACGTACCAGGAGATTAACGGTGAACGAATTGATTTTGATGACCGCGAAATAGCTAAAGAAGCAATGATTAATAAGGAGAACAGATAATGTTATTTAAATTAGGATGGCTAAAGTCCATATTTAATGAGACTGTAGGAATTTTAGATGAAGAAATGATTATAGAACGAGTAATCACTGATAGTCGCGAGGAAGCGACCAATTGCTTGTTTATTCCTATTGTTGGTGACAATTTTGACGCTCATGATTTTGTCAATCAAGCAATTGACAATGGAGCTCGAGCTATTTTATGGCAAAAGAACCGGCAATTACCTGAAATTACATATGATGATGCGGTATTTTTTTTAGTCGATGATACGTTAGAAGCGCTACAAGAACTAGCAAAAGCTTATCGAAATAAAGTGAATCCTACAGTTATCGGGATAACAGGTTCAAATGGTAAAACGACAACAAAAGATTTAATGTATACAGTTTTAAAGGAAAAATATGTAACACATGCAACAAAAGGTAACTATAACAATCATATAGGTATGCCATTAACGATACTTAGCATGTCAAATGATGTAGACATGTTAGTTTTAGAAATGGGAATGAATGACTTTAAAGAAATTGAACGATTATCACACATTGCTCAGCCAGATTATGCAATTATTACAAACATTGGTGAGTCACATATAGAATATTTAGGTTCTCGTGAAGGTATTAAACGAGCAAAGTTAGAAATTTCTGAAGGGTTAAAAGCTGAAGGTAAACTAATTGTTGACGGTGATGAACGTTTATTAAAAGACATGATTAATCAGTCAAATGTTATAAGTTGTGGGGTAGAGGAAACGAATGACATTCAAATAACTCACGTCGATATAAAAGAGGATGAAACGAGCTTCCAACTAAAAGACGAAGAAGAAATTAAGACGTTTGTCATTCCACTATTAGGACGACACCATACATATAACGCAGCATATTGTTATGCGATTGCAAAGCAGTTAAATGTATCGGATGAGTGTATTCAAAAAGGCTTTAAATCGTTAAAGGTAACAGGTATGCGTTTTGAAATGTTAGAAGGACTTAATGATTCAGTTCTTATTAATGATGCGTATAATGCATCGCCAACATCGATGAAAGCAACGATAAACGTTGTGAAGGAAATGAAACAGTATGAGAAAAAAATAATCGTTTTAGGTGACGTTTTTGAACTCGGTGATCAATCTGAATTACTTCACCGCTCAATCGCAGACGTTATTTTAAAACCGATTAATATATTATTTACTTATGGCGATCAAGCGAAATACATAAGTAATCAAGCGTCGACAAACAATACAGAAGTATTTGTAAAGCACTTCTCATCAGAAGAGGCACTTGTTGAAGCGATTAAAAAAGAGCTTAATGAACAAACTCTCGTTCTGTTTAAGGCATCACGAGGCATGGCATTTGAAACAATTATTAGTCATTTAGAAATGAGTAATAATTGATATGAGCAAGGAGGAAAAATCTCAATGGTTTTTATGAATACACTAATAATAACATTAGCTATATCTTTTTTTATAACGGTATTAATTTCTCCGATATTAATACCTTTTTTACGAAAACTAAAATTCGGACAGAGCATTCGTGAAGAAGGCCCACAGTCACATATGAAAAAAGCTGGGACACCGACAATGGGTGGTGTTATGATCATTTTAAGTATCATCATAACATCTTTAATTATTGCTACGTGGTTCATCCCAACGACAATTAGTTATCAGTTTTGGCTCGTACTATTTCTTTTATTCGGATATGGGCTTATCGGATTCCTTGATGATGTACTTATCATTTTACGAAAAAAGAATGAAGGATTAACATCGAAGCAAAAATTATTTGCACAACTGTTAATTGGTATTATTTTTTATATTATTTTGTTGTTATTTGATTTTCCTACGACAGTCTCTATACCAGCAACTAACTTTACGTTTGATATTGGCCTTCTTTATGGCGTGTTAGTCGTATTTATGATTGTCGGATCATCTAATGCCGTGAACTTAACTGATGGCCTAGATGGTTTACTTGCAGGAACTGCATCAATTGCATTCGGAGCGTTTGCAATTTTAACAGCATGGCAAGTAGAGCAAATTGACTTGACTGTCTTCTCACTTGCGACTGTTGGAGCGCTGTTAGGCTTTTTAGTATTTAACGCGCATCCGGCAAAAGTTTTTATGGGAGATACAGGGTCCTTAGCACTCGGTGCGGCAATTGCTGGGGTTGCTATATTATCAAAACAAGAAATATTACTCGTTATTATCGGTGGCGTTTTTGTCATTGAAACATTATCTGTTATTATTCAGGTCATTTCTTTTAAAACGACTGGTAAACGTGTATTTCGGATGAGTCCTCTTCACCACCATTATGAACTAGTCGGTTGGTCAGAATGGCGCGTCGTAATTACATTTTGGTTTGTAGGTCTCATATTTGCTGTTATCGGAGTTTCTTTAGGGGTGGTGCTTTCGTGAATGAATTAAAAAACTTTCCATATAAAAATGTGCTCGTATTAGGTTTAGCAAAAAGTGGTATGGCAGCAGCGACTTTTTTGATGAAAAATAATAAACGTGTCATTGTTAATGATTTAGGTGCAAGTGAAGAAGATAAGGACGTTCAAGAATTAAGGGCAAAGGGTGCTCAAGTTGTCCTTGGATCTCATCCACTTTCTTTATTAAATAACATTGATATCATTGTTAAAAATCCAGGTATCCCTTATGAAAATGTATTAATTAAAGAAGCAATAAAACAAGATATTCCAATCATTACTGAAATAGAATTAGCAAGCTTATTAATTGGGAATCGAATGATTGGGATTACAGGTTCTAACGGAAAAACAACGACGACGACACTTATTTATGACATGTTTATGCAAGCACATAAAAAGGTAAAGTTGGCGGGTAATATAGGAACTGTTGCAACAGAAGTAGCTAGTCAGATGACTAATGATGAACAGATGATTGTCGAGCTCTCCTCTTTTCAACTTTTAGGGACGAGAACATTTAAACCTAAAGTGGCAATTTTGCTTAATATTTATGAAGCTCACCTTGATTATCATGGGACGATGGAAAATTATATTGAAGCAAAGTTCAATATGCTAAATAATCAAGATGATAATGATATAGTTATTTTTAATAAAGATAATAGTCATATACGAGAACATATTGCTCAAGCGACTAGCCAAAAAATTCCGTTCTCGATAAAAGAGAAAAATATTGACGGCGGATGGGTAAATGATGACGCTGTTTTTTATAAAGATGAAAAAGTTATCGAACGAAAAGATATTCGCCTCGTTGGCGACCATAATTTAGAAAATATTCTCGCTGCTATATGTTGTGCAAAAGTGAACGACATATCAAATGAAGTGATAAAAAGAGTGTTAATGACATTTAGTGGTGTTGAACATCGCTTACAATTTGTTGAAGAAATAAATGAACGCTTATTTTACAATGATTCTAAAGCTACGAACATTCTTGCAACAAAAAAAGCTTTAGCAGCCTTTAATCAACCGACGATACTATTAGCGGGTGGTCTCGATCGTGGCAATGATTTTAAAGAAATCATTCCTGCACTTAAACATGTGAAAGCAATGGTTTTATTCGGTGAGACGAAGGAGAAGTTGAAAGCGGCGGGTGATGAAGCAAATATAGAACATATAATATTTGCCGAAAATGTCAAAGAAGCTACAATTAAGGCTTTTGAACAATCAGCTAAAGGAGATGTTATATTACTTTCTCCTGCATGTGCTAGTTGGGATCAGTATCGAACATTTGAAGAACGTGGCAATGAATTCATTCAAACATTAAAAACAATACATAAATGATGGAAAAAATGATGGTTAAACAGTTTAAGAAATACGTTCTTTGGTTATAGTAATGTCGGGACAAAAATTAACCTGAAACTATTTAATTTTAGTGCATTATTTTTATCATCGTTAAACGTCACTAGTTATGTTATAATTATTGTTATTATTCACTTTAACAGTGTAAATGGGAGAAACATTTTTATGAATAAAAAGAAGATTGTTTCGATAGAGGATAGAATACCTAAATTAAAAGAGCGTCGAAGGAAGAAAGCAAATCGTAGACTCATATTTTATTTATCACTTTTCCTCATGTTAATTATTGTTATTATTTATTTGCAGTCGCCACTTAGTCAAGTGAAAAAGATAAATATAAAAGGAAATGATTTATTAACTGATGAGGAAGTCATTGAACAGAGTAAAGTATCAATAGGTGATAATATTTGGGGAACAAGTCCAAAAAAGATAAGAAATTCACTCGTTCAAAGCAATGTCATTCATCGTGCTGAAGTTAAGAGAAGTTTGCCACGTGAGTTAAATATTACACTCGAAGAATTTGAGTTAATCGGTTACGTCGTCGTTGAAGATAAGTATTATCCTGTCTTAAATAGCGGTGAGCGTCTGCCTCATGAAAACCCAAGTGGTGAGGCACCTTTATTTGTTAATTTCACAGAAGATGAATATTTAGAGCGCATTTTAGACGAATTTGATAAATTATCGAAAAGTTTATTTAACTTAGTTTCCGAAGTCCATTGGGAACCAACTGAAAATAATAAGCATAAAATTACAGTCTATATGAATGATGGTTATATGGTTAGTGGGACGATAAGAGATTTTGCTAATAAAATGGAAGTATATCCATCCATCGTTTCGCAATTAGATCCTGAACAAAAAGGTATCGTACATATTGGTGCGGGCGCCTATTTTGAAGACTTTAATGAACAGGTAGATGAACAAGAGGAAGAACCCGCAGAAGAACAAGTAGAAGAATCCGCAGAAGAACCTGCAGAAGAACAAGTAGAGTAGGATATTATAACTATTTGTCATGTATTGTCAAAATTTAGTTTGAAGAACATATAAATTATCCTATAATAGAGGGAATAGATATTATAGAGTAATTATAATTGATGTGAAAATATTAATGTTAAAAGAAATGATATTTGGTAATATTAGTGTAGGAGGTGCCCTTCATTGAATGATGGTGAAATTTTAGTTAGTTTAGATATAGGAACTTCAACAGTAAAAGTTGTTATAGGTGAAGTATTACACAACTCTTTAAATGTAATTGGGATGGGGACAGCTCCATCGAAGGGCATTAGAAAAGGTGCCATTGTAGATATTGATAAAACTGTTCAATCAATTACACAAGCAGTTGAACAGGCAGAGCGTATGGTAGGGATGTCAATAAACAGTGTAATTGTAGGTATTGATGGAAACCATATAAAACTGCAACCGTGTCACGGTGTTGTAGCTGTACAGAGTGAGAACAGAGAAATTACAAATGAAGATGTCGGTCGAGTTATTGACGGAGCACAAGTCGTTTCAATTCCACCAGAAAGGGAAATCATTGATGTGATTCCTAGACACTTTATCGTTGATGGATTAGATGAAATCAATGATCCACGTGGAATGATAGGTGTTCGTTTAGAAATGGAAGGAACAATTATTACATGTTCAAAAACAATTTTACATAATTTGTTAAAATGTGTGGAACGCGCAGGATTAGAAGTTGCGGACATTTGTTTACAGCCTTTAGCTTCTGGGGAAATTGCATTGTCAAATGACGAGAAGAAGTTAGGCATTGCACTTGTAGACATAGGTGGAGGTTGTTCAACGGTATCAATTTTTGAAAACGATCACCTCGTCGCTACAAGCATCGTTCCGCTTGGTGGCGATAATATAACAAAAGACTTATCGATTGGTTTAAGAACATCTACAGAAGAAGCCGAACAAATAAAAGTTAATTATGGACATGCTTACTATGAAACAGCAAGTCATGAAGAAACTTTTCAAGTAACGCCGATTGGGAGTAATGAAAAGTTAACGTCAAATCAAGCAGAAATTGCTGATATGATTGAAGCAAGATTAGAAGAGATTTTCGAATATGTTGATCGAGAAATCTATAAAATGGGCTATGATGAAGTACCAGGTGGCTTTGTTTTAACAGGGGGAACAATGAAACTTCCCGGGGCAATTGAATTAGCTCAAGAGATGTTCAATAAAAGTGTTAGAGTAGCGATACCTGACTATATTGGTGTAAGAGAACCACAATATACATCTAGCGTTGGCATTTTACAGTTTGCTGATCATAATGCGAAGATTCAAGGGAGAGATTTGAGCCCATCTTTAACAGAACAGTCAGAAGATATTAAGCCGAGACGTCAACCGAAGAAACCATCTGTTCCGAAAGATAATACAAAAAATCACGAGAAAAAAGATTCGAAAATCGCGAACTTATTCAAATACTTTTTTGATTAATAAAGAAATATTGATGGATTGTATATAAGTAGCTATCCATATTAGGAGGAACTAAATGATGTTAGAGTTTGATACAGAGCTAGATCACCAAGCTACGATAAAAGTAATTGGCGTTGGCGGTGGTGGAAATAATGCTGTTAATCGAATGATAGAGCATGGTGTAGAAGGTGTTGAATTTATTGCAGTTAACACGGATGCACAAGCTTTAAATTTATCAAAAGCAGAAATAAAATTACAAATTGGCGGCAAACTAACGAGAGGATTAGGTGCAGGTGCTAACCCTGAAGTTGGAAAGAAAGCAGCGGAAGAAAGTAAAGAACAAATTGAAGAAGCACTTAAAGGTGCTGACATGATTTTTGTTACAGCAGGTATGGGTGGAGGAACAGGAACTGGAGCAGCTCCTGTCATCGCTCAAATTTCAAAAGATCTTGGAGCTTTAACAGTAGGAGTAGTTACGCGTCCATTTTCATTTGAAGGAAGAAGACGTTCAACACAAGCTCACGGTGGAATTGATTCACTGAAAGAGAACGTTGATACGCTCATTGTTATTCCTAATGATCGTTTACTAGAAATTGTTGATAAAAACACGCCAATGCTTGAGGCATTTAGTGAAGCAGATAATGTCTTACGTCAAGGGGTACAAGGTATTTCAGATCTTATTGCGAAACCAGGACTTATTAACGTAGACTTTGCAGACGTCAAAACAATCATGTTTGATAAAGGATCTGCCTTGATGGGAATTGGTGTTGCAACAGGAGAAACGCGTGCAACAGAAGCGGCTAAAAAGGCTATATCATCACCTCTTTTAGAGACATCTATTGATGGCGCTCAAGGCATATTGATGAATATTACTGGTGGTATGAACTTAAGTTTATATGAAGTTCAAGAAGCTGCTGATTTAGTTACGTCAGCTGCGGATGAAGAAGTTAATGTTATCTTTGGTTCGGTTATCAATGAAGACTTAAATGATGAAATTATTGTAACAGTTATCGCAACTGGGTTTACTGAAGTTTCTCAACCGAAAAAAGGACAGTCTGGAAATTACCGACCAGTTATCCGTCAAAATCAAAGTCGCCCAGAACCTCAAGAACAAGTAAAAGATGAAAATAATCAAGTGACGGAAGAACAATCATCATTTGAAGATGAGGATACTTTAGATATTCCTACATTTTTAAGAAATCGAAATCGAAACCGATAGAGCCGATGTATATTTAGTTCATAAAGCTATCGTAACAAGGAAACCAGTTGATAACTGGTTTCCTTTTTTATGAATGTGTGAGCCGTGTTTTTAAAAATTGCGGAATGAAGGTGGACGTATGGTTCAAGAAATATTTAAACGAACAAATGAATCTTATTTAGAAATATGTCAATGGATTGAACATAATAAACGGTTAAAAGTAGGGTTTACGACAAAAAATGGCGGGGTTAGTGAACATCCTTATGAAACATTAAACTTAGGTTTACATGTAAATGATAAAAATGAAAATGTCATTAATAATCGCCATCATTTAGCACAAGAGTTAAAAGTGCCACTCAATCATTGGGTGTGCGGAGAGCAAGTTCACGATATTAAGATTAAGCACGTAACGAAAGCTGACCGCAATAAAGGAACAGAATCTGTTCAGTCAGCTCTAGGAGAAATAGATGGACTTATAGCGACTGAGTCTAACATTTTATGCACAGCGTTCTTTGCCGATTGTGTGCCACTGTTTTTCTATGATAAACGGTTAAATATCGTAGGAATAGCGCATGCAGGTTGGAAAGGAACTGTAAAAGAGATTGGTGCACAGATGGTGAAAAGCTTCGTTCAATTAGGTAGCCAAATGGAAGATTTATTTGTAGCAATAGGTCCATGCATTTCTAAAATGAATTACGAAGTGAATGACCACGTCATCAAACATATTGATGAAAATTTCGTAAGTAAAGTCGTAACAGATAAAGGTGAAGGTAAATATTTGTTAGATTTGAAGCAATTAAATGTTGAAATACTTTTACAAAACGGTGTTATGCGTAATAATATAGATATAACGACTTATTGTACGTACGAACATGAGCAATTATTTTATTCTTATCGAAGAGATAATGGGAAAACAGGGAGAATGTTAGCGTTTATAGGTATTGTTGATGAATTAAAATAAGGAGAGACAAATTTAAGATGAGCGTAAAAGGAAACTTAGAAAATATTCAAAAGAAAGTAAATGAAGCATGTGAAAGAGTGAATCGTAGCCCGGATGAAATAACAATCATTGCTGTAACGAAATATGTTACAATAGAACGAACAGAGGAAGCAATTGCTGCCGGTCTTATAAATGTTGGTGAAAATCGTACAGACGAGATGTTACGTAAGTATGAACAAATAAACGATAAAGCAAATTGGCATTTTGTTGGTACGTTACAATCGAGAAAAGTGAGAGAAGTAGTGAATAAAGTTGCTGCGATTCACTCACTGGATCGTGTATCAGTTGCTAAACAAATTAATAGTCGCTCAGAAAAAACACTTGATTGCTTCATCCAAGTGAATGTTAGTGGAGAAGCATCTAAGCACGGTTTATCACCAGAAGAAGTTATTCCGTTTATTAAACAGTTGGAGCCTTATGAAAAAGTTAGAGTGGTTGGATTAATGACGATGGCGCCACATGTTGAGGATGAGGAAGTTTTACGTAATAATTTCCGAAAGTTAGCGACATTAAGAGATGAAGTTAAAAGAGAAAAATTATCGTATGCCCCGTGTGAGTATTTATCTATGGGAATGAGTAATGATTTTGAAATTGCTATAGAAGAAGGCGCGACGCATATTAGGATTGGATCAGACTTAGTAGGTACACAATAAAAAGAGGTGAAAAAAATGAGTTTAAAAAACAAATTTAAATCACTGTTTACTGTAGAAGATGAGTACGAGTATGTCGAAGAAGTTTATCCAGAAGAAAACGAGTTCGAGCATCATTCAGAAGAACAGAAAAATGTTGTTAACTTAACGAGTATGAAGCAACCGACATCTAAAGTCGTATTATGTGAACCACGAACATATAGTGAAGCTCAGGAAATTGCTGACAATTTAATTAATCGAAGAGCTGTCGTTATTAACTTAGAACGTGTGGATCATCAACAAGCAGTCCGTATTGTCGACTTTTTGAGTGGAACTGTATATGCTGTTAATGGAGACATACAAAAATTAGGAGCTGAAACATTTTTATGCACGCCGGATAATGTCGAAGTTTCTGGTTCTATTTCTGAATCCATTGTGAGTGGGGATGAATTTGAAAAAGGATGGTAAGACAACATGATCCAATTATATAACATACTAGACATGGCATTTTTATTTTACAGTTATGGTCTGCTCGTGTATATTTTAATGTCCTGGTTCCCAGGAGCACGAGAGTCTGCTTTTGGCTATTATTTATCAAGAATTTGTGAACCATATTTAGAGCAATTTAGAAAGTTTATTCCTCCACTTGGTATGATTGATATATCACCAATTGTTGGTATATTGGTGATACATTTAGCGAGAAGAGGTTTACTTGAATTGTTTCGTATGCTCATATTTTAAGGGTGTGAAAAATGTCTATATATCAACACTTTCGAGAAGAAGAGCACCCATTTATTGATCATATACTATCGATAAAAGATATCGTTTTAAAAACTTATCGTTATCATTTAACAGATTTTTTAGATCCGAGAGAACAACAAATGGTGCTTATGGTTATCGGGGAAAACAGTACAGATTTAAAGGTTCACTTTTCTGGAGGGGCAAACAATGCTGAAAGAAAGCGAGCAATTATTGCACCCTACTATGATACGATTGAAGAAGGTTTATTTAACTTAAGGTTATTACAAGCAAACTATGCGAGTAAATTTATGACGATAGAACACCGTGATGTCATGGGAGCCTTTATGTCATTAGGAGTAACGAGGCAAAAGCTCGGCGATATTTATGTTGCCGATGGGAATATGCAAATCATTACTGATAATGACATTGCTCCATTTATTATTGCAAATTTAATTAAAATTAAGAAAGCTAATATTCAATTACGCGAGCAACAAATGAATGAAGTCATTGAACGAAAAGAAGATTGGCGAGAAAGTGAACATTACGTATCATCATTAAGATTAGATGGTGTGATTACTGAGATTTATCATTTATCTCGTAAAGTTTCTGCAATGCATATTTCGAGAGGAAATGTAAAAGTTAATTTTAAAACTGTTTCTGACGCAAAGTTTACAGTTTATGAAGGTGATTTGATTTCTGTTCGTGGATTAGGTCGAAGTAAAGTCATATACATTCATGAAGGATTAACGAGGAAAGGTCGTACACGTATGACTGCAGGTATGTTAAAATAAAGAGATACAATTATCGCTAGGAGGTGGCTTCTATGCCATTAACACCGCTAGATATACATAACAAAACATTTACGCGAAGCTTTCGTGGGTATGATGAAGATGAAGTGAATGAATTTTTGGATCAAGTGATTAAAGATTATGAGTTGTCAATTAGAGAAGCAAAATCATTAAAAGAAAAGGTTGAGAAATTGGATGAGCGCGTCGGACATTTTACAAATATTGAAGAAACATTAAATCGTTCAATTGTAGTTGCTCAAGAAACTGCTGAAGAAGTAACTTCAAATGCTCGTAAAGAATCTCGTCTTATTATTAAAGAAGCAGAAAAAAATGCCGATCGTATTGTTAATGAGGCGTTAAATAAATCGCGCCAGGTCTATATGGAAATTGAAGATTTAAAAAAGCAAGGTAAAGTATTTCGTTCACGAATGAAAAACCTCGTACAAGCTCAATTGGACATGATTTCAACGGATGATTGGGACGAGCTATTTGATTTAGACATTGGTGAAGATCTTGATTTAGATGTAGACGTAGAGTTAACGGAAAATGAAGAATAAAAGCTACTATATACCAATATCTTGACGTTTATAAGAAGTTTACATATAATTTTAATAAATAACTGAATATAAAAAACGAAGAAAGAGACAGTAGATAAGATGTTGTTCTAGCAAGCGAGTTAGGGATGGTGGAAGCCTAATATGGACTATCTTACTTGAAAATCACTCTGGAGTATCCAATCGAAAATGAAGTAGATTAGGACGCATATGTTCACGTTACGAGCTTATATTCAAATAAATTTATGTACATAAATTTATAAGGGTGGTATAGCGAGTCTTCTCGTCCCTTTGGGGATGTAGAAGATTTTTTTATTGATAGCGATAAATTATAGGAGGAAATATAAATGAATTATAAAGAAACGTTACAGATGCCGAAAACAAAATTTCCTATGCGTGGTAATTTACCAAATAAGGAGCCATTAAGAAGAGAAGAATGGGAAGAAAATAATTTATATGAAAAGTCATTAAAACGAACAGAAGGAAGACCACTTTTTATATTACACGATGGACCTCCCTATGCTAATGGTGATTTACACATTGGTCACGCACTAAATAAAATTTTGAAAGATTTTATTACGAGATATAAATCAATGGCAGGATATCATGCACCTTATGTTCCTGGTTGGGATACACACGGCTTGCCGATTGAAACAGCTTTAACTAAAAACAATAAAGTAAAACGTTCAGAACTTTCAATTTCAGAATTCAGACAAATGTGTGCTGACTATGCGATGGAACAATTGAATAATCAGCGTGAACAATTTAAAGAGCTCGGTGTTCGTGGAGATTGGGATAACCCGTATATTACTTTAACGAACGATTATGAAGCAGCACAAATTAAAGTATTCGGTGAGATGGCTAAGAAAGGATATATTTATAAAGGGTTCCGTCCCGTTCATTGGTCACCTTCATCAGAATCAGCTTTAGCAGAAGCAGAAATTGAATATCAGGATAAACGTTCTCCGTCCATTTACGTTAGCTTTGAAGTAACTGATGGAAAAGGTTTGTTAGAAGAAGGTGCTAAGTTTATTATTTGGACGACGACACCTTGGACGCTTCCTGCGAACTTAGGAATTGCATTACACCCTGATTTAGAATATGTAGTCGTTCAAGTAGCAGGTGAAAAATATATTGTCGCTCATGACTTATTAGAAGATTTAATTGAAACATTCGAGTGGGAACATGCAGAAGTTATCCAGTCATTTAGAGGAGTAGACGCTGATCGCGTTGTAGCTAAACATCCATTTTATGATCGTGATTCACTTGTAATGGTTGGTTCGCACGTAACAATAGATGCAGGAACGGGCTGTGTTCATACAGCGCCTGGGCACGGTGAAGAAGACTTTTACGTAGCGAGAGCATACGATATTGAACCACTAAGTCCTGTGGATGATAAAGGATATTTAACAGATG
Source organism: Bacillota bacterium (assembly GCA_035301345.1). Taxonomy (GTDB): domain Bacteria; phylum Bacillota; class Bacilli; order Bacillales; family Amphibacillaceae; genus CALAMD01. The sequence continues at coordinate 59,182 of DATGUM010000037.1, read as the reverse complement.
AAGCACCGGGCTTTGCTGGCGTGTTTTATGATGAAGCAAATAAACCGATTACTGAAATGCTCGAGGAAAAAGGTGCTTTACTGAAGTTATCTTTTATTACACACTCATATCCACATGACTGGCGAACGAAAAAACCAACAATAACACGTGCGACAGCCCAATGGTTTACATCGATTAAAGACTTTAGAGATGATATTTTAGAACAGATCAATGAAGTTACATGGCATCCATCTTGGGGAGAGCAACGTATGTATAACATGTTCCGTGATCGTGAAGATTGGTGTATTTCACGTCAGAGAACATGGGGGGTTCCAATTCCAGTCTTTTACGGTGAGGACGGAACACCAATTATTACAGATGAAACGATAAGCCACGTTGCAGAATTGTTTGCAGAACACGGTTCGAATGTATGGTTTGATCGTGAAGCGAAAGATTTATTACCTGAAGGATTTACGTCTGAACATAGTCCGAATGGCAAGTTTACAAAGGAAACAGATATTATGGACGTATGGTTTGATTCAGGCTCATCACATGAAGGAGTTTTAAACAGTCGACCTGATCAACAAAGACCTGCTGATATTTATTTAGAAGGTTCTGACCAATATCGTGGTTGGTTTAACTCATCGTTAACAACATCTGTTGCAGTGACTGGAAAAGCACCATATCAATCAATTGTCAGTCATGGATTCGTATTAGATGGTAATGGAAGAAAGATGAGTAAGTCACTCGGTAACGTCATGGTACCTTCAAAAGTACTCAAGCAACTAGGAGCAGATATTTTACGCCTCTGGGTATCATCTGTAGATTATCAAGCGGACGTAAGAATTTCTGATGATATTTTACGTCAAGTATCAGAAGGCTATCGTAAAATCCGTAACACGTTCCGTTTTATGTTAGCGAATGTCGCTGACTTTGATCCTGAAGTAAATCGTGTTAAAAAAGAAGACTTACAAGAAGTTGATCTGTACATGCTTGATCGCCTGCAGACAATTTTAACAGACGTTCGTTCTGCATATGATCGATATGACTTCTCAGCAGTTTACCAAAAGATTCACGATTTTTGTGCGGTTGAACTAAGTTCATTTTACTTAGACTTTGCAAAAGATGTTTTATATATTGAATCACAGGATAACGAACGTCGTCGCAGTATTCAAACAGTATACTATGACACGTTAGTGACATTAGTTAAGTTAATCGCGCCAATCATTCCACATACTGCTGAAGAAGTGTGGGAACACATACCTAACACGGAAGCGGATTATGCTCAATTAACTGACATTCCAGAACCTGTCACTATTTTTGAGGATGAAGGAATGAAAGATAAGTGGAAACATTTCATGGACGTAAGAAGTGATGTTTTAAAAGCATTAGAAGAGGCTCGTGATGAGAAAGTTATCGGGAAATCACTCGAAGCAAAAGTAACTATTTCAGCACATGATGAGGAAACTGAGAAAGTGTTACAGTCAATTCCTTACTTGCACCAAATGTTAATCGTTTCAGGTGTAGAAGTAACGAAAGATAATCCATATGCGAAAGAATATAAATGTGTTAATGTACATGTTGAAAAACATCCAGGAGAAACTTGTGAGCGTTGCTGGATGATAGCAGAGACAGTAGGAGAAGATGAAGAATACCCAACAATTTGTACACGTTGTTCATCGATCGTTAAAGAACATTACGTGAGTGAATAAATAAGTTGAAGCTTTGCTAAACCTCCATCAGTTGATAACAATCTAACTGATGGAGGTTTTTTTGTGTACTCTTTATAAAGCGGATATTTAGTATCAAATATAAATAACTTTTAAAAATTTAGCTTTATAAATGACTTTTTTTATTATATCGTGCACACTAAAAAACAATTATTTTGATTAGATTTTAATATGTACTTTCATTAATGTATGTAGAAAGTATAAAAGAATGATTAGAAATTAAAATGTGAATCAAAAAAATGATATAATAAAAGGAGAAATAGTTATGAAAGTAAATTTACTTACACATATTCCACTGAATGATTTAATGGATTTAAAAATTGACTATGCTTTTAAACAGTTGTTTGGTAATGAACAAACAAAGGAAATAACGATTAGTTTTTTAAATGCTATTTTACAACATTCCGGTTATGAACCTATTAAAGATTTAACATTTAATAATATTGAAGCGGGTGGCGAGTATAAGCAAGATAAACAATCAAGACTTGATTTGCTCGTTTTAACAGAAAAAAACAAAAAAATACATGTAGAAATTCAATTTACAAATAAATATGACATGGTCAAACGCTCGCTCTATTACTGGTCAGGAATTTATCGCTCGCAACTATCAACAGGTATGTCTTACAAGGAATTAAATCCAGTTATTACGATAAACATTCTTAATTTTGATTTATTTACTAAAGCGAAGCAATATCATACAACTTTTCATTTACGTGATGACGTTGCAAACATAAAGTTAACAGATTGTATCGAGATGCATTTTATAGAAATGTCTAAATTTATTGCTACTTGGAAAAATACTCAATTAGATTCGCAAAAGGATAAATTAGTACGTTGGTTATTACTTCTAGCTATGGTCGATCATCGAAATGAAATCGTTTATAAAGATATTTATAAAGAACTGGAGGGGCTCGCAGTGGAAGATGATAAAATACAACATGCATTTAAGAATTGGGAACGATTAAGTTGTACTGAGGAAGAAATGTTAGAATATGAAGCACGCTTTAAAAAGGTTATGGATGAAGAAGCTGCATTAAGGGAAGCAGAATTACGAGAAAAAGAAGCAATTCAGCGAGGATTAAAACGAGGTTTAGAACAAGGTCTAGAGCAAGGCCTAGAACAAGGTTTAGAACAAGGTCTAGAAATGGGCCTCGAGCGAGGAAAGGTTAAGGCGCAAGAATTAATTGTAAAAAGACTACTTGAAAAACAGGTGGCAATTGATTTAATTATAGAAATTACCGGTGTTAGTAAAGAACGAGTAGTCGAGCTCAGCAAGAAAGATTAATTTCTTGTGTACTTTGTTTTCAATTAAAATATTAAAACACACATGGTAATATAGTATCGTATGATAATTTTGAATGGTTGGGGGAAACGAATGTATTTATATTATATACTTGCGGGACTGGTCATTGTTGTTGATCAAATAACGAAATGGATAATTGATACGAAAATGGACCTTCATGAATCGATTCCAGTATTAGGTAATTTCTTTTCAATAACGTCTCATCGAAATGAGGGAGCAGCATGGGGAATATTACAAGGACAAATGACGTTCTTCTATGTCGTTACAGCTTTTGTTGTCGTATTCATTGTATATTATCTCCATAAATATGCGAAAAACAATTTGCTATTAGGTATTAGCTTAAGCCTTATTTTAGGAGGCGCGATTGGTAATTTTATTGATCGTTTATTCCGTCAAGAAGTTGTAGACTTTTTAGATGTTATGATTGTTAATTATGACTTCCCGATATTTAATATTGCTGATTCGGCATTAGTCATTGGCGTGGGAATTATTTTGCTATTAACTATCTTTGAAGAAAAATTAATGAATAGTGAAGGAGTCAAGGATGAATAGATTTATTGTATCTAAAGATAACCAACGACAACGTATTGATAAATTTTTGGTTGATTATTACGAAGATGAATCAAGGTCGCAAATACAGAAATGGATTACTGAAGGATATGCTCGTGTCAATGGTAAACGTGTAAAATCAAATTATAAAATTGAGTATAACGATGAAATTATAGTGACAGTTCCTGAAGAAACAGCAATACTACCATTTGCTCAAGACATTCATGTTCCGGTTGTGTATGAAGATGATTATTTGATGGTTATTAATAAGCCGAAAGGAATGAGTGTTCACCCGGCAAGTCATGATGAAACTGGAACACTTGCGCACGCTATGATGCATCATTCAAAAAAACTGTCACGATTTGCAGGTGAGCATCGCCCGGGTATTGTTCATCGCATTGATAAAGATACGAGCGGTCTGTTAGTGATTGCAAAAGAAGATTGGATTCATGAAGACCTCGCTGAACAATTTAAAAGCAGACAAGTTGTACGTTTATATGAAGCAATCGTTCATGGCGATGTCTTTCACGAAAGGGGCATGATTGATGCTCCGATTGGAAGGGATCCGCATCATCGAACAAAGATGACTGTTATTGAACATGGAAAGCAAGCGCAAACAAAATTTCAAGTGGTGGAAAGGTTCATTGATTATACAATCTTACAGTGTGAACTATTAACAGGCCGAACACATCAAATTCGCGTACATATGGCTTATATTAATCATCCGATTGTTGATGACGAAAGATATGGTGGAAAGAGGATTATTGGAGAAGGGCAAGCATTGTTTGCTAAGTCACTAACGTTTACTCATCCATCCTCGAAAGAACGACTAACGTTTACGATTGAACGACCAAAATTATATGAAAAAATAATTAAAAAAATAAATGAAACACCTTGACAATAATCGCTCATTTTGTAATAATATAAACAAGTTAATAAATCCTTTAAGTATAGTCCTGTGAGGCTAAACAAGGTGATGCATTAATTAGGTCTATTTATACCTAAACACCCCTTTTTCTCCTGACAGAAAACAGGGATTTTTTTATGCGTATGAATGTTACGATGAAGGATGGGCTTATGAAAAAGAAAACAGTATTACTTGATCATTCAGCAATTAATCGTGCACTGACAAGAATAGCTCATGAAATATTAGAGCGAAACAAAGGTGGCGAGGACTTAGTTTTAATTGGAATCAAAACGAGAGGTGTACCTCTAACAAAACGATTACAAGAAAAAATTAAGGACATTGAAGAAGTAGAAGTGCCTGTTGGTGAGCTTGACATTACACTTTACCGTGACGATTTACAGCTAAAAGAAAGTGAAGAACCTGAGATTAAAGAATCAAAAGTGAATGTTGATATTTCAGGAAAAACAGTTGTCCTAATAGATGACGTACTTTATACAGGGCGAACTGTAAGAGCAGCTTTAGATGCTGTTATCGATTTAGGGAGACCTTCACAAATTCAATTAGGTGTTCTCGTTGATCGAGGTCACAGAGAACTACCGATTAGAGCAGACTATGTTGGAAAAAATATTCCGACATCAAACAATGAAGTGATTGTCGTACATTTAGCAGAAATCGATGATTACGATGAAGTAGGTATTTATGAAAATAAATAAATTCAATGAGAAAGCCTTTAACTAAATCCAGAGAGATTTAGAAGGTTGCGGATATATAAGTGTGCTAAAAATAAGTACACAATATCTCTTTGCGGCCTTTGCAAAGAGATTTTTTTATGTCTAACGACCGAACAAAAATAAAACGTTGCTTGCATATGTGAGCGGGATGGAGGAGCAAAATGAAACATTTTATTTCAATGAGCCAGTTAACTAATGAGGATATCGTTAATATTTTAGAAACAGCAATGGTGTTTAAAGAAGAAAAATATACGCTTGATGAGCAAGTGTTTGTAGGAAATTTATTTTTCGAACCGAGTACACGAACAAAAATGAGCTTTATGGTAGCTGAAAGAAAGTTAGGTATGGAAATGCTAGACTTTAATGCTGATTTCTCAAGTGTACAAAAAGGTGAATCTTTATACGATACTGCAAGAACATTTGAAGCAATCGGTGCTCAAATGCTCGTTATCCGACACGAATCTGACACTTGGTATGATGAAATAAATGCGAACATTAACATCCCTATTATAAATGCAGGTGCTGGGAAAGCAGAACACCCGACACAGTGCATGTTAGACTTGCTAACAATATATGAAGAGTTCGGTCGCTTTTCAGGTTTAAATGTAGCAATTTCAGGTGATATTAGACATAGTAGAGTTGCAAAGTCAAACGCATACGCTCTACAAAGATTAGGCGCTAACGTATTTTTATGTGCCGCTCCTGGGTTCGAAGATCCAACGATGGACTTCCCATACATTTCAATTGATGAAGCAGTAGAAATGTGTGATGCGTTAATGCTACTACGTATTCAACATGAAAGACATGATAGCTTTAACTCATCAGTGAGCAACTTTTTAGTTAATTACGGTTTAACAAAAGAACGTGAAAGCAAAATGAAAGATCACGCAATCATTATGCACCCGGCACCGATTAACCGCGGCGTTGAAATCGATTCGGAACTTGTTGAATGTGAACGTTCAAGAATCTTTAAGCAAATGAATAACGGTGTTTATGTTAGAATGTCTATAATGGCAAACTTACTAAAAGACTGGGGGATTATGCATGACGATATTATTAAAGAACGTCAAACGATTAGTATCTAATGAGTTAGTTTCGTGTGATGTATTAATTGAAGGGAAGCAGATTAAAGAGATTGCTTCAGAAATTACTTCAGATGCCCATAACGTAATCGACGGGAAAGGGCATCTATTAACACCAGGATTAATTGATGTACACATTCACTTACGTGAACCAGGTGGAGAAGCAAAAGAAACGATTGTGACAGGAACAGCTTCTGCAGCTCGTGGTGGATTTACAACAGTTTGTGCTATGCCAAATACAAACCCTGTTCCTGATAACGTTGAAAAAGTTCGCTCACTTAATGAAAAAATAACGGAAGACGCACAAATTAGAGTTATTCCATATGCTGCGATTACGGAAGATTTACAAGGAGAAACACTCGTTAACATTAAGGATGTTGCTCAGGAGAATGTGTTTGCTTTTACGGATGACGGAGTCGGTATTCAAGAAGCGCACATGATGTATCAAGCAATGCTAGAAGCGGCAAAGGTAAACAAACCAATTGTTGCGCATTGCGAAGATAATTCAATTCTTTATGGTGGTGTTTGTCACGAAGGAACAGTAAATGAACGTCTTGATTTACCAGGCATACCATCTATATGTGAGTCTGTACAAATTGCAAGAGACGTGTTGCTTGCTGAGGCTGCAAATTGTCATTATCATGTATGTCATGTTAGCACGAAAGAGTCTGTTCGTGTCATTCGTGATGCAAAAAAAGCAGGTATTCGTGTAACAGCAGAAGTGAGCCCACATCATTTAATTTTAAATGAAGACGATGTGAAAACTGACGATGCTGATTTTAAGATGAATCCTCCGCTTCGAAGTAAAGACGATCAAGAAGCTTTATTAGAAGGGTTAATTGATGGAACAATTGATATGATTGCAACAGATCATGCACCACATACAGCAGAGGAAAAAGCAAATGGATTTTTAACAGCACCTTTTGGAATTGTCGGACTTGAAACAGCTTTTCCGTTACTATATACATACCTTGTTAAAACAGGGAAATTATCGCTTCAGCAGTTAGTTGATCGTATGACTAGAATACCTGCAGAAGTCTTTCAATTACCATATGGACAGTTAGCTGAAAATGAACTTGCTGATTTAACACTTATTAACTTAGAGGATAGTTTTACAATTGATAAGAATGAATTTGCATCAAAAGGAAAGAATACACCATTTAACGATTGGAAAGTAAAAGGTGTGCCTGTTCTTACAATATTTGAAGGAACAATAGTATATTCGGATGATATATAAGAAGATAATCATTCAATGATTGAAAAGGATAGGTGATACTTGATGGTAATGGTCGCTGATTTTACGGTTGAACGTGTGAGAGAAATTGCACTTGATACGTATGAAATGAAAGTGAAAAATGAAGAGGTAATCAATCAAGTGAAACCCGGACAGTTTTTACACATTCAAGTGCCAAATTTCACATTACGTCGACCGATTTCAATTGCTGACGTTGAAGAAGATGGCATTATTACAATCATTTTCAAAGCACTTGGAGAAGGAACGACAGAGCTATCTACGTATAAGCAAGGTGACCATTTACAAGCAATTGCACCTTGTGGTAATGGTTTCTCTATTGAAAATAAAAAAGATGATACAATTGTTTTAGTTGGTGGAGGAGTAGGTGTTCCACCACTTCATTATCTTGGGAAACTTTTAAAGAGACAAAATAATAAAGTGATTACAATTATTGGATTTCAGACGAAGGAAAGCGTGTTTTACGAAGAAGAATTCCGCGCTTTTAGTGATGAAACGATTGTTGTAACAGATGATGGTTCATATGGTGAAAAAGGTTTTGTAACAGACATCCTTAAACAAATTAAAGATTACGATACGTATTATTCATGTGGACCTTTCCCAATGTTAAAAGCAGTGACACAACTAGTTTCTGGAAAAGAAGGATTTATTTCTTTAGAAGAACGCATGGGCTGTGGTGTAGGAGCATGCTTTGCTTGTGTTATTCCGACAAATGAGGAGAACGGCTATAAAAAGATTTGCCAAGATGGTCCTGTTTTTCCAGCACAGGAGGTTGTATTGCCATGAATCTAGCAGTTGATTTACCAGGACTTAAATTAAAAAATCCGATTATGCCAGCATCAGGTTGTTTTGGTTTTGGTCGAGAATATAGTCAATTTTACGATTTAGGTAAACTCGGTGCAATCATGATGAAAGCTGCAACGGGAGATACGAGATACGGAAATCCAACGCCACGTGTTGCTGAAACAGCTTCTGGCATGTTAAATGCCATCGGTTTACAAAATCCAGGGGTTGATGAAATAATTCGGACAGAAGTCCCTTTTTTAGAACAGTATGACACGCAATTAATTGCTAACATTTCAGGAAGCACCGTAGATGAATATGAATATGTTGCTAAAACATTCAATCAAGCGCAAGGTGTTAGTGCTTTAGAGTTAAATATATCATGCCCTAATGTTAAAGAAGGTGGCGTCCAATTTGGGACAAATCCTGAAATGGCTGCAGAAGTGACACGACGCGTAAAGGCTGCAAGTAATTTGCCTGTTTATGTTAAATTATCACCTAATGTTTCTGATATTGTTAGCATGGCGACAGCTGTAGAAGCAGCAGGGGCTGATGGGCTAACAATGATAAATACACTTGTAGGTATGCGTTTAGACCTAAATACACGTAGACCAATTATCGCTAACAAAACAGGTGGATTGTCGGGAGCGGCCATTAAGCCTGTAGCTATTCGGATGATTTATGAAGTGAAGCCCCATGTATCAATACCAATTATAGGTATGGGAGGCATTAACGATTCAGAAGATGTATTAGAGTTCTTACTTGCTGGGGCAAGTGCAGTAGCTGTAGGAACAGCTAATTTTCAAAATCCCCTTATCTGTCCACAAATCATTGATTCATTACCAGAGACATTGACAAGATATGGTTTTACATCTGTTGAAGATGCCATTGGAAAGGGGCATGAATAGAGAATGGATAACATTTTTTTGGCGTTAGACTTCCCGTCTTGGGATGAGGCAAGTCAATTTATTAACAAAAATGATTTACAAGGTGTCCCAGTTAAAGTAGGAATGGAATTATTTTATCGTGAGGGCCCACATATTATTGAAAAGTTAAAAGAAAATGGTCATAAAATATTTCTTGATTTAAAATTACATGATATACCGAATACAGTTCATCATGCGATGAAGAGTTTATCAACTTTAAATATTGATATCGTTAATGTTCACGCACTTGGTGGAAGTGAGATGATTAAACGAGCAAAAGAAGGCTTACTTTCAGGTAAAGGTAATGAACGAACGAAATTAATTGGTGTGACAATTTTGACGTCACATAGCGAAGAAACTGTACAATCAGAATTACAATTGCAACAATCTTTACACGAAAGTGCGATTCACTTAGCAAAGGTCACTCGAAAGAGCGGTGCTGATGGTGTTGTTTGTTCTGTTCATGAAGCTAAAGCAATTAAGGAAGCTTGTGGTGAAGAATTTTTAACAGTCACTCCAGGCATTCGTTTAACAGATACAGATGCTAATGATCAAAAGCGGATTGCAACGCCTGCATTTGCGCGAACAAACGGGTCAGATATTTTAGTGATTGGTCGAAGTATAACCGCAGCAGACAATCCTTTAGCTGCATATAATCAAGCTGTAAAGGAGTGGGGTCATGACAGTTAGTAAACAAGTAGCAAAAAGCTTATTAGAAATCAAAGCTGTACAAATTCGTACGAAAAATTATTTTACATGGACATCTGGCATAAAGTCACCGATTTATTGTGATAATCGACTGACGATGTCGTATCCAGATGTTCGTAAACAAATCATTCAAGCATTTAAAGAAAAAGTGTTAGCACTTGATGTACAACCGGATATTATTGCAGGCTGTGCAACAGCAGGTATTCCTCACGCTTCATGGTTAGCTTATGAGTTAGATTTGCCACTCGTTTATGTTCGTTCAACACCGAAAGGTCACGGAAAAGGCAATCAAATTGAAGGACACGTATCGGAAGGTGATCGTGTTGTATTAATTGAAGATTTAATTTCAACTGGTGGTTCGGCACTAGATGCAGCAAAAGCTTTGAAAGAAGTTGGCGCATCAGTTGATAAAGTACTAGCTATTTTTACATATGGATTAAGTAAATCAGTTGACCAATTCAAGGCAGCACAAATGCCCTATGATACAATTACTAATTATGATCATTTATTACAATTACTGTTGGAAGAAGGAAAAATTTCAGAAGAAGAAAAATCAGAATTGCAATTATGGCGAAATAGGTTAACATAAAATAACCACTACGAAAGTAGTTGGTTTTTTTATTTATATAGTAAGTGTCTCTGTAGGGAGGATTTTATAATGAAAGTAGAAGATTACTCGCTGTTAATTAAGTTAAATGAAGTCGGAACAATTCGAGGAACTGCAAAAGAAGTACTCATTTCTCAACCAGCAGTTTCGCAGCGCTTAAGATATATTGAAAAGTATTTTAATACACATATTTTTATTCGTACACCAAAACAATTAATTATTACACCAGAAGGAGAACTTATCTTAGAGTTTGCCAAAGACGTGTTAGAAAAAGAACAACAATTAAAAAACAAACTATTACAGACGAGTGAAGAAGTAAGGGGAACGTTGTCGATTGCTTGCTCAACGTTAGTTAGTCAGCGTTTCTTACCAAAAATATTAGCTAATTTCACTGAAAAATTTCCTCACGTAGTTATTGACTTAGTGACGGGGATTAGTGAGACGATTAAAAATAATTATGATGATTATCACATATGTATTATTCGTGGGACGCAATTAAAAGAAAGTGTTTCAAAACTGCTGTTTTCAGACCCTCTTTATTTATTTGATACGGAACCTTTTTCTAAAAATGTAATGAAGAATAGACCATTAATTTCGTTTAAAACTGATGACAGTATGAATGAATTAGTCGATACTTGGCTCAATAAACAAGCACAGATAAAGCCAATAAAAACGATTACTGTTGATCAAATTGAGACGTGTAAACGATTTATGATGGAAGGAATAGGTATGGCTGTTTTGCCACAAAGTGTGTCTGAGTCACTTATGGACGAATATCCACATATGCCGTTAAAAATAGAGGGACAACTTGTGACGCGTGATACGTGGGCATGTTTTAAAGAAGCTAATCGTTCACTCCCACAAGTGAGCAGTTTCATTGATTTGTTGCTAGAGGAAACGTATATATAAAAGACAAGGGGAGCACATGAGTTTTTCCCCCTTGTCTTTTATGATTGAACAGTTACAGTCATTGGTTTATCACCATCAACAAAGATAGTTTTTTCATCTGTGTAGATGACGAAACCTGGCTTTGCACCACTTGGTTTATTGACGTATCTAATAAGTGTGTAATCAATTGGCACAGATGATGAGCCACGTGCTCGACTATAGTAAGCTGCTAATTGAGCTGCTTCTAGTAAAGTTTCCTCTGTCGGTTGTTGCGAACGAATAACGACATGTGAGCCGGGAATTTCTTTCGCATGTAACCACGTATCATTTCTATTTGCTAGTCGATGTGTGACGTAGTCATTTTGTTTGTTATTTCGACCGACAAATATGTCTGTTCCATCTGAGGCAACAAAGTGTTGTGGCTTAATTTTTGCTCTTTTATGACGTTTTTTCTTTTGTTTTTTTAAGTACCCTTGTTCTCGTAACTCCTCGCGAATATCTTCGACATCTGATTCTCGAGCGATTTCTAGTTGCTGCACTAAACCATTTAAATAAATCAGCTCGTTATTCGTACGGTTAATTTCACGAGTGACCATTTGCTTAGAGTTATTAAGTTTTCTATATCGTGTAAAGTAATTCTGCGCATTTTCACTAGGTGTTTTATCCTGTTTTAGTGGAATTGAAATTTCTTTTTGTTCAGGGTCATAATAATCAATAACATTTGCTACCTTATCACCAAGTTTTAACGTATGCATATGCGCTGTCAAAAGTTCACCGTAATGCTGATATTTATGTGCTTTTTTCGCTTTTTCTAACGTTTTATAATGGATATTTAATTTACGTTCATTTTTCTTTATTTCGTTCGTTAAAAATCGGCGAAGATCTTGTGCCTGTTGTTTAACACGATCCCGTTCCGCTTTTCCTGAAAAGAAATGATCGAGCATTTCATTTGTAGAGTCAAATGTTATTTTATCACCTGCAACGTATGAAAGTGAGAATACGTGGAAATCTTCCCGTTCTCCTTTAAAAATTGTTGGAGTAAATGTATGATTATTTATCCGTTGCATAAATGTTAAAAAGCTTTCTTTTAATGAATCAGTTGAACCGAGCGTTGACTGATTAACGATTTCCTTTGTGAAAAATGGAGAGAAGCCTGAGAATTTATCAACGAGTTGGCGATCAAGTTTACCAGCGTTAAAATCAAGTTTCTTAATAAAATCGTCACCTGCTATTATTAATGGATTGAGTTTGTCTTGAGCAGGTGGAGATACGTAATCGAACCCTGGTAAAATGGTTCTGTAGCGATTTTGGCTGCCAGAAACGTGCTTCAAACTGTCAATTATTTTTGTTTGTTCCTCATTAACAAGGAGTAAATTACTATGGCGTCCCATTAATTCTAAAATCAAATATTTATATGATGTATCACCAATTTCATCAATTGCTCTTAATTTAAAATAAACAATTCTTTCTAAATCGTCTTGCTCAATAGATTCGATGACTGCACTAGATATATGTTTTCTTAAAACGGTACAAAACATAAGAGGTGCTTGTGGATTAATAAACGTGTCATCTGTTAAATGGAAGCGAGCATATGTTGGATGAATGGAAAATAGTAATCGATAGTTTTTTCTCTGGCTACGAACTGTTAATAAAACATCAGTTTCAGTATGTTGAGTAATTTTTGATATACGCCCATTGACTAAAGTATTGGATAATTCATGGACGACTGATTTTGTTACGATACCATCAAACGGCATTTAATCACCTCATGAAAACTATTATAGCATTAATTAAAATAGTCGTGCACGCATACTGCTATTCTAGATTGAGTCAAGTATTTGTGGGTACCTAATAAATATGTTCAAAATACCATCTTTTGTATAGATTTTTTTAAAATTATTTGTTAATCACTTGGCGATCGTTTCAGAACGATACTACGCTTGCCCACGAAGAATTGAAGTGCATTCTTCGCACCATCAGCCTCTGTCCCTTCGCTACCGCTCAGTGACAGGGGTCTTCGGACACGGCTTTTCCCGCAGGTAAGAAGAATTGGGGTACATTCTTCGTCAGTCTTCGTATCGTTCTTTCACTTGAGCTGTTGGAAGATTTTCCTGCTTCTTTTAGTCATTTTTTCTCTGTCTACGTATATTTTACCTACTCATTTAAATAAATACGTCTCTGAAGTAAAAACTTTACACAACAAGTAGGACATAGTTCCACAAACATTTTACTCATACAATATTCTAAAATAGAAAGGGCATGTCATTAAAATTTTATGAGAAAACATGTATAATATATGTTTAATATTGAACAAATGTATGTAAATGACGATTTCTGATTTTCATTTAACGTGATTTTTGCTATAATACATTAAGTGAAAAATGTATCAAAAATATAAAATATATATAAAGTTTAATGAAATATGAAATAGGGGGGTGGAGCTTCTTGGGTTTGCAATTAATTAATATTGGTTTTGGAAATGTCGTTTCAGCTAGTCGAGTCATTTCTATTGTAGCTCCAGAATCAGCTCCAATTAAGCGAATCGTTACTGTTGCTAGAAAAAATAACAAGTTAGTCGATGCAACATATGGAAGAAGAACACGTGCGGTCATTGTTACTGATAGCGATCATGTCGTTTTATCAGCAGTACAACCAGAAACAGTGGGACAACGGGTTCTTAGTCATGATGAATTAGCGGATGAATAATTAGGAGGCAGTCGTGTGATCGAAGAAAAAGGAATTTTATTCGTATTATCAGGACCTTCAGGTGTCGGGAAAGGAACGGTTAGAGAAAGACTTTTTGAACGAGAAGACCAATTAAAGTACTCTGTTTCAATGACGACACGATCGAAAAGACCTGGAGAGGTAGAAGGTGAAGATTACTTTTATCGTTCTAAAGAAGCATTTGAAGATTTAATTGAGCGTGGAGAACTTCTAGAACATGCGGAATACGTTGATAATTATTATGGTACGCCTAAAAAATATGTATTAGACACGATAGAAGCAGGGGACGATGTATTTTTAGAAATAGAAGTTCAAGGGGCTATGCAAGTAAAAGAGAATTTTTCAGAAGGTATTTTTATATTTTTACTTCCTCCGAATTTAGAAGAATTAAAAGATAGAATTGTTAAACGTGGTACTGAATCTGAGGAACTCGTATTAAATCGTTTAAAAGAGGCCGAGAAAGAAATAAATATGATGGACGCTTATGATTATGTCGTCGTCAATGATGACGTCGATCAAGCCGTCAGTAAAATACAAGCAATTATTACGAGTGAGCACTGTAAGAGAGAGCGTGTATCTCAACAATATAAACAATTATTGAAAGGATGATTTTACATGATTGAACCATCAATTGATTCGTTAAGAGAAAAGGTAGAGTCAAAATATACATTAGTTACTTTAGCAGCACAACGTGCACGTGAAATAAGAGAAACAGGTCGTTCAGTATTAGAACACCCTAAATCAACAACAGAAGTAGGCATTGCTCTTGAAGAAGTGAAAGCTGAAAAGTTATTCGTAAAAGAAAAATGATTACATGTTAAAAAATCCCCCGTCATCATATGTCGGGGGTTTTTGTTCATTAATAGGAAGAAAAAGGTGAATATCAATGGTGAAAAATAAAAATATCGTATTAGCAGTCACAGGTGGAATAGCCGTGTATAAAGCATGCACACTAACAAGCCAATTGACACAAATGGGAGCAAACGTCAAAGTAATTATGACAGAAAGTGCGACAAAATTCGTTTCACCACTTACTTTTCAAGCATTAAGTCGAAATGAAGTTTTTATTGATACGTTTATTGAAAACACGCCAGAAAATATATCGCATATTGATGTTGCTGATTGGGCAGACATCGTTCTTATCGCTCCAGCAACAGCAAACACGATTAGTAAGTTAGCTCAAGGAATTGCTGATGATATGGTGACAACGACTTTATTGGCGACAGAAGCACCTGTTTTTATAGCACCGGCGATGAATGTTCATATGTATGCTCATCCAGCAGTTGCTACTAATATTAAGACGCTGAAAGAATGGGGTTATACGTTTATTGAACCTGGAGCAGGTTATTTAGCTTGCGGTTATGTCGGTAAGGGCCGGATGGAAGAACCAGAAGCGATTATTCACTTTTTAGTGACGAAAGAACAAAACAGTTTACCACTACTTAATAAAAATGTGCTTATTTCTGCCGGACCAACGGTTGAACAAATAGATCCTGTACGTTTCTTTTCTAACCGTTCATCGGGAAAAATGGGATACGCCATTGCAGAAGTTGCTGCAAATTTAGGTGCGACAGTGACATTAGTTTCAGGTCCTGTTCATGAAAAGACGCAAAATAAAAACATAAATATAATTAACGTAACATCAGCAAGTGAAATGGCAGAGGCTATGAAGGGAAATTTTAATAATCAAGATATCGTCATTAAAGCAGCTGCTGTAGCAGATTATCGTCCAAAAACAATTCAAGATCAGAAGATAAAGAAGTTACCAGGTGATTGGTCGATAGAACTTGAGCGAACCGAAGATATTTTAAAAAGTTTAGGCGATATGAAAACAAATCAATACCTCGTCGGTTTTGCAGCAGAATCGAATGACGTTATTGAAAATGGTGCCAAAAAATTAAAAAAGAAAAACTTAGATGCAATCGTTATTAATGATATTTTACAAGAAGGTGCAGGCTTTGCTGTTGACACGAATCAAGTGACTTATTTAAATAAAGCAGGAAAGTCAGAACAACTTCCAATGGCTTCTAAGCAAACGATTGCCGGGCAAATTTTTGAGTTTATTATTGAAGATTTAAAGGATGAATGATGATGCAAATTGCTAAAGTCATTATCGATGTTAAAGCACGAGCAATTAACAGACCATTTGATTATTTAATACCAGAAGAAATGCAAACAGTTGTTAAGCGAGGAGTGCGGGTCGCTGTACCATTTGGACCGCGTCAAGTGATTGGTTTTGTTGTAGGTGTTGAAGAAAGTTCTTCGATTGATCGTTTAAAAAGTATTATTGAAACTGTTGATTTGACACCTATTTTAACAAATGAACTTATAGACTTAGGCAAGTGGATGGCTAAAGAGACAATGTGCTTTTATATAACGGCTTTACAAGCCATGTTGCCCCAACTACTTAAAACAACATTTGAAAGAGATATTATTAAGTTGACTAATCGAGTGAATATAGAGTCAATTGATCAACTGTTTCAGCAAACAGACGTCATTCCTTATGATGTTTTCTTGACGTCCAAAGTATCGTACGCACAACTAAAACAAGCAATTGATCAAAAAGAAATTTATATAAGATATACAATGAAGTCGCGGGAAACGAAGCGGTATGAAACGATAATATATCCATGTGGAGATGAGCATTCTTTAAAAGAGTTTTTAGAAGAACTTTCACCACAAGCGACACGACAAAAAGAACTCGTGGAATATTTCATCAATCATCCGAACAAAGTGCCACAAAGGAAACTTATTAAAGAATTACAAACAACACGGCAACATATAAAGACGCTTATCGACAAAGAAGTACTGGCAGAATTGAAGGAAGAAATATATCGTAATCCCTATGAAAATAGAGAGTTTCAAGATGTGCAGCATTTACATTTAACAGATGAACAAGAAACAGCACTTAAGTCAATTGAGAAAAATATTGACGATGAGGAGCATGACGTCTTTTTATTACACGGAGTTACTGGCAGTGGGAAAACAGAAGTATATTTACGCGCCATTCAGCGTGTGTTAGAAGAAGGAAAAGAAGCGATTGTTCTCGTCCCAGAAATATCTCTTACGCCTCAGATGGTTGCTCGTTTTAAAGGGCGCTTTGGCGATAACGTTGCCGTGTTACATAGCGGGCTTTCTCAAGGTGAAAAGTACGATGAATGGCGAAAGGTTCAACGAAATGAAGTGCAAGTAGTTGTTGGGGCACGTTCAGCAATTTTTGCGCCATTTGAAAACATTGGCATTATTATTATTGATGAAGAACATGAAGGAACGTATAAACAAGAGGATCAACCACGCTACCATGCGCGAGACGTTGCGATTTACCGTGGGAAAACATATCATTGTCCGGTCGTTTTAGGAAGTGCGACACCGACATTAGAATCATATGCACGAGCAGATAAATCTGTTTATCATTTAGAGACATTAAAAACGAGAACGAACAATCAGCAATTACCTTATGTTCAAACAGTTGATATGAGAAAAGAGTTGCATGCAGGTAATCGAACGATGTTTTCACGCGAATTAATGGAGCAAATGAAAGAAAGGATAGCGAAAAACGAACAAATCGTTCTCTTACTTAATCGCCGTGGCTACTCTACATTCGTTATGTGTCGTGATTGTGGGTTCGTTACAGAATGTCCGAACTGTGACATTGCACTGACATATCATAAAATAACGAAGCAATTAAAATGTCATTACTGTTCATATGAGCAGCAATTTCCGGACAACTGTCCATCTTGTCAAAGTGATCTTATTCGCTACTTTGGAACAGGAACGCAGAGGGTTGAAGAATCGTTACGTGAACTACTTCCAGAAGCTTCGATCATTCGAATGGATAATGATACGACGAGAAGAAAAGGAGCACATGAACGATTACTAGCTGATTTTTCTGACCAAAAAGCTAATATTTTATTAGGTACGCAAATGATTGCAAAGGGGCTAGATTTTCCTAACGTAACACTTGTCGGTGTATTAACTGCGGACTCAATGTTAAATTTACCAGACTTTAGAGCAGCTGAAAAAACATTCCAATTGATCACGCAAGTCAGTGGACGAGCTGGGCGTCACGAATTACCTGGTGAAGTGATTGTACAGACGTACACACCAGATCACTACAGTATAGAACTTGCGAGCACATACAATTATGAAGAGTTTTATAAAAAAGAAATGAGCATAAGAAGAACATTTCAATATCCTCCATACGTATTTTTAGGCCTTGTAACTGTATCACATGAGGATGAATCGTATGCTATTCAAGTGACACAACGCATCGTTCAAACGTTGATAAAGTATATTGGTGATCAAACAGTTATTCTAGGGCCTACACCCTCGCCAATCGCTCGAATTAAGAATAGATATCGCTACCAATGCATGATAAAATATAAAGAGGGTCGTCATATACGCCAAGTATTAAATGGTATATTAAAACATTATATGACAGATATGCACAAAAATGATTTGAAAATACAAATAGATATGCAACCGTACCAATTAATGTAGGAGTGATTTTTTGAAAAAAATTGTATTTATGGGAACGCCTGACTTCGCTGTCCCTGTTCTTACAAGTTTATTAGATGCTAACTATGACGTAGGACTCGTTGTAACGCAACCAGACCGCCCAGTCGGTAGGAAAAGAACGATGACACCACCACCCGTAAAAAAGGCGGCAGTCGCGCAAAATATTGAGGTTTTTCAACCTGAAAACATTCGAGAAGATTACGAGCGAATTGTTGAGTATAAGCCTGATATTATCATTACTGCAGCATATGGTCAGCTGCTACCAAAACAATTACTAGAACTTCCAGCTTACCGTTGTATTAATGTCCACGCATCTCTTTTACCGAAATTACGCGGAGGAGCCCCTATTCATTTCTCTATTATTAACGGGGAAAGTGAGACGGGGATAACGATTATGTATATGGAAGAAAAACTAGATGCGGGTGACATATTAACGCAAGAAAAAGTAGTTATTGAAGAAACGGATAATGTAGGGACATTACATGACAAACTTTCGTCAGTAGGAGCAAGCCTTTTACTTGAGACGTTACCGAAGTTTTTTGCTCACGATATTAAACCAATCAAGCAAGATGAACGAGAAGTAACATATGCACCGAATATTTCTCGAGAAATGGAAGCGATTGATTGGTCGAAAGATGCACGAGATGTCTTTAATTTAATTCGCGGACTGTGCCCGTGGCCAGTTGCTTATTCAACGTATGAAGGTAATCGTATGAAAATCTGGCATGCGACTGAAAGTGAAGGGACATATGCTGGGGCACCTGGAGAAATTGTTGCTGTCACTGAAGATTATTTTACAGTCGTGTGTGGTAATCAACACGCTGTTAACATTTATGATATTCAACCTGCTGGAAACAAACGAATGAGTGTCGAACAATATTTACGTGGTTCAGCAGACCGAATTTCTAAACAAGTCGTAATGGGAGAATAATGATGGCAAATAATATGAGAGAAGCAGCTCTAAACGTTTTATTAAGGATTGACAATCATGGCGGCTATAGTCATTTGTTAATTGACCGTGAAATGAATTTAAATAATATTAGTGAACAAGATAAAAGGTTATTTACGGAAATTGTTTACGGTACGCTTGAAAGAAAATTGACGATTGATTATTATTTAGAACCTTTTATTAAACGCCAAAAGAAGCTAAAAGATTGGGTGAGAATGCTTCTAAGAATGTCTGTTTATCAGATGATTTTCTTAGATAAAGTACCGCCATATGCCATTATTAATGAAGCAGTAGAAATTGCAAAGAAGAATGGTCATAAAGGTATAAGTTCATTGATTAATGGCGTTTTAAGGAACATTGATCGTAAAGGTGTCCAATCAACAGAAGATATTTCAGACCCTGTTGAAAGGTTATCAATTGAAACGAGTCATCCACAGTGGTTAATTGAGCGATGGATTAAACAATATGGATATGAAGTAACGCAAGCGATTGCTAATAATCATTTGCAGCGCACGTTAATGACCGTTCGTATTCAACCGCTGAAGATAACGCGAGAGCAAGCGATTGAGCAATTATTTGACGAAGGGTTAACGGTCGAAAAAAGTACCCTTTCAGACCAAGGCATTATTATTCAAAGTGGAAATGTTTTAAAAACTCGTTTATATAAAGAAGGATATTTAACGATTCAAGATGAGAGTTCAATGCTAGTCGGACATTATTTAGAAGTGTTACGAGGCATGACGGTGCTTGATGCGTGCAGTGCACCTGGCGGGAAAGTGACACATATTGCCGAATTGATGGAAAATGAAGGGTATATTAAAGCATACGACATTCATAAAAAGAAACTTAAGTTAATTCATGAAAAAACAAAAAGCTTAAACATATCAATTGTTGACCCAGTCGTAGGCGATGCACGAGAGCTACGAGATAAAGAAGCTGCTGAAAGCTTTGATCGAATACTGATAGATGCACCTTGTTCTGGTTTAGGTGTTATTCGCTCAAAACCTGATTTAAAATATAGCAAAACTAAAGAAGATATTTCTCGCTTAGCTTCCATTCAACAATCTATTTTAAACAATGTCTTATCATTACTAAAAAGCGACGGGAAATTAGTCTATAGTACGTGTACAATAGATAAAGAAGAAAATGAATATTTAGTGAAGCAGTTTCTAGAAGAAAATGATGAGTTTGAAGTAGATCCAACATTTATTGCAAGTATTCCACAGTCTTTGCAAAGTGGTGTTACGCCTTATGGGTTACAACTTTTGCCGCAGATGATAAATTCTGATGGATTCTTTATTACACGCTTGCAAAGAGTTAAAAAATAATTATAAGATTTGGTCGTAAAAGAGGTGGTTTAAATGGAAGCACAGTTTCTAACAGATCGAGGACAAGTACGAGAGTGCAACGAAGACTCAGGTGGTCTGTTTTATAATCAATCAAACCAATTATTAGCAATTATCGCTGACGGCATGGGAGGACATTCAGCTGGTGATATTGCTAGTGAGATGGCTGTGTCACTTTTACAAAAAAAGTGGGAACAGTTAGAGCAATTTCATGCGCCAGAACAGACTGAAAAATGGTTATCAGACGTATTATCTGTTATTAATACATCCATTTATAACTATTCATTACAGAAAGAATCATATAAAGGAATGGGGACGACTGTCGTAGTTGCTATTGCGATGAATGAGTTTATAACGATTGGTCATGTTGGGGATAGCCGTTGCTACATTCAAAATGAAGCGGGATTTAGACAAATGACTGAAGACCACTCTCTCGTTAATGAACTCGTACGTTCTGGAGAAATCTCAGAAGAAGAAGCACTCGTTCATCCACGGAAGAACATTGTGTTAAAAGCACTTGGAACTGCACCAGAAGTTACCCCGGATATTAAAAGTATGACATGGGAAGTCGGTAACAAATTATTGTTATGCTCTGATGGTCTAACTGATAAGCTGACAAATGATGAAATTGGTGCGGAATTAAACATCTCTAGTCAAGTAGATAGCACGGCTAAGAAAATGGTTCAAATGGCAAATCATCGTGGTGGAGAGGATAATATATCAGTCATTATTGTTGATTATTATTCCGACGTCGCAAAAGAAGGTGATGAGTCATGCTAAAAGGACAGCTTATAGGTGACCGTTATTTAATTGAGCGGACAATTGGTGGCGGCGGGATGGCTAATGTCTACTTAGCCAAAGATACTATATTAGAGCGTGACGTAGCGATTAAAGTATTGCGATTGGAATATGCGAATGATGATGAGTTTATTACGCGGTTTGATCGTGAGGCGCAAGCGGCAACAAGTTTAACCCATCCGAATATCGTTAACATTTATGATGTCGGAGAAGAAGAACATATTTTATATATGGTGATGGAGTATGTTGATGGATTTACATTAAAAGAATATATTCAACAAAACAGCCCGATACGTGTAGAAGAAGCATTGAATATTATGAAGCAAATAACATCCGCGATATCACGAGCGCATCAGAGCAATTTAGTTCATCGAGATATTAAACCTCAAAATATTTTGTTAGATAAACAAGGTAATGTAAAAGTGACAGACTTTGGAATTGCTGTCGCGTTAAGTGCGACAGCTTTAACGCAGACGAATACAATTCTCGGATCCGTTCATTACTTGTCACCTGAACAAGCTCGTGGGGGAATGGCGACTAAAAAGTCTGACATTTACTCGCTCGGAATCGTTCTTTATGAACTACTAACAGGGATGCTACCATTTACTGGTGAAACCCCCGTCGCCATTGCGTTAAAACATTTACAGGAAGACATTCCACACGTTCGGGACTTTAATGCTAACATTCCACAAAGTGTAGAAAATATCGTTTTAAAAGCTACGACAAAAGATCCGTTTCATCGGTATGAAACAGTACATGAAATGGAAGAAGCATTATACAACGCGCTATTGCCAGAAAATTTACATGAGGAAAAGTTCTCACCACCTGTCGAGGAAGGCGATGAAACGAAAGCTATTCCGGTAATTACTGAAGAACAGCTAGGTACACCTACAGAAAGTGACGAGACGATTGTGCACAAAGTAGGCGAGGATACGAAAGCTGTTAATGAAAAGAAGCCTAAGAAAAAAATGAGTCGGCGAAAACGTTGGCTTATCTTTATTATACTTTTGTTAACAGTTATTATCGGCTCATTCATCGCGTTGTTTGTTTGGCCAGGATTTTTAAAGGCAAAAGATGTTACGATTATCGACGTCATTGATATGCCTTATGAAGAAGCTGTTGAAGAGCTTGAACAACTATCTTTAAAAACAGCTAAAGAAACTGTTTTTTCTGATGAAATTGACGAGGATCATGTTGTAAAGACGAATCCAAAAGCCGGGAGAACAGTAAAGGAAAATAGTGTCGTCACTTTGTTTGTCAGTGAAGGAAAAGAAATGGTTACGTTTGGTGATTATGTAGGGAAAGAATATGAACAAACGAAGAGGTTGCTGGAGAGTGAAGGGTTTGAAAACATTCGTTCAAAAGAGAGCTTTTCTGATAAATCTGTAGGAGAAATTATCGCACATATTGAACCAGAAGCAGGTAGTGAAGTCGTACCTTCAGAAGTTGAAGTAGTATTTGAAGTGAGTATCGGTGAAAAGACAATTGAACTATCTAGTCTTGTTGGGATGAACGAGGATGAAGCAAAAAAGTACCTATCTGACAATGGTTTGAAAGCAGATAGTCATTTAGAGCATTCTGAAAGTGTTAGAGAAGGTCTCGTTATTAGGCAGTCACCTAGTGCAGGAACGTCTTTAAAATTGGGCGAATCCGTAGATATATATATATCTAAAGGACCTGAAGAAAAAGAAACACCACCAACACCGACATTTCCTCATACGGTCACATTTACTGTACCTTACGTAAGAGATGATAATGAACCACAAACGATAGCTATTTATATTGAGGATAAGGATCATCGAATAAGTGACGTGTTTACAGAAAAACAGATAAAAGATGATGAAGAATTTACAATTACCTTAACGATTGAAGAAGGTAAAACAGGAAGATACCGTGTGTTTAGAGACAATGAACAAGTAATAGATAAATCAATCCCTTATAAGTGAGGAGATTAAATGAGAAAAGGTAGAATTGTTAAGGCATTAAGCGGCTTTTATTATGTTCAGTCGGATAATGAAATATTTGCGTGTAAAGGGCGAGGCGTTTTTCGTAAAAGAAAAATTACTCCACTCGTCGGTGACTTCGTTGAATTTGAAGTAACAAATGAAACGGAAGGTTACGTGACACACGTTCGGGACCGAACAAATTCATTTACAAGACCTCAGATAGCGAACATTGAACAGGCGATAGTCGTTAGTTCTGCAAAAGAACCAGATTTTAGTACGACGTTATTGGACCGTTTTTTAGTCCTTTTTGAATATGAAAATATCGAACCATTAATCATTATTACAAAAGTTGATTTATTAACAGAAGAAGAAAAGCAAGCAATCGAGGCGTTTAAACGAGATTATGAAGCGATTGGTTATGAAGTTGAATTAATTTCGACAGTTAATAAACAAGACTTATCATATTTAAATAAACATTTGGAAAATAAAGTTTCTGTTATAACTGGACAATCAGGCGTTGGAAAATCATCTATTTTAAATGAAATGAATCCATCGCTTCTAATAGAAACAGATGAAATATCTACGCGATTAGGAAGAGGAAAGCATACGACGCGACACGTAGAATTATTATCTGTCGGTAAAGGTCTGATTGCTGATACGCCTGGATTTAGTTCGCTTGATTTAACAATTATTGAGGAAGAGTATTTAACAGATACGTTTCCTGAGATGCATGAACGAAAACAAAACTGTCGCTTTCGTGGATGTTTGCACAATAAAGAGCCACATTGCGCAATCAAATCAGCTGTTGAAGAAGGAACTATTAAGCAATATCGTTATGCTAGCTATTTGACTATATTGACAGAAATACAGACGAGAAAGGTAAGATATTAATGACGAATCCTAAAATTGCTCCATCTATTTTATCAGCAGACTTTGCAAAGCTCGGGGAAGAAATAAAAGATGTTGAGCGGGGTGGGGCTGATTATATCCACGTTGACGTTATGGATGGTAAATTCGTACCGAATATAACGATTGGACCTTTAATTGTAGAAGCGATTCGACCAATAACTCATTTACCATTAGACGTTCATTTGATGATTGAAGAACCAGAGCGATATATCGAACAATTTGCTAAGGCAGGATCGGATATTATTACTGTTCATGAAGAGGCGACTGTTCATTTGCACCGGACGATTCAGTTGATAAAAGATCACGGCGTAAAAGCAGGTGTTGTTATTAATCCTGCAACACCTGTCGAAATGATTAAACACGTAATTGCAGATGTTGACCTTGTTTTATTAATGACAGTAAATCCAGGATTTGGTGGTCAAGCATTTATTTCATCTGTTATACCTAAAATCGAACAATTAAATGAATGGCGCTCTCATCTAGGTTTGTCGTTTGAGATTGAAATAGACGGTGGCGTGAATGTAGATACAGCAAAACTCTGTACAGATGCAGGTGCAGATGTTCTCGTAGCCGGAAGTGCTGTATTTAATAAGGAAAATCGTGGGGAAGCTATTCGTCAAATTGTCGAAGCGACGAAAGGAAAATAGAGATGAAAGTTATAGGGATTGTAGGAAATGGCCCGGTTAATATGTGTCCAAATTTACATAAATATACTGATGAAGTCGATCTTTGGATTGGTGCGGATGCCGGAGCTTATCAATTAATTCGTAAAAATATCGATGTGTCTTATGCAGTTGGTGATTTTGATTCATTAAGTCAAACAGAAAGAGATACGATAGAAGCACGTGCAGAACATGTTATTTCTTATAAAGAAGAGAAGGACATGACGGATATGGAGTTAGCGATAGAAAAAGCGCTTGAATATGAACCTCATAAAGTGTTGATTTTTGGAGCTACAGGCGGACGTCTAGATCATGAGATAGTAAACATTCAATTACTCTTAAAATTTGCTGATCACCATATTGAAGCAAGAATAATCGATAAGCAAAATATCGTTCAACTCGTTCATCCAGGAACGTATACAGTTGAAAAGGAAGAAGGATTTCCTTATCTATCATTTATTGCTTTTACGCCGACTGTTTCTGATTTGACGTTACAAAATTTTCGTTATGATTTAAACAATGTCACGATTCAGATGGGCTCATCTTTATGTATTTCAAATGAAATCGTTGAAAATAATGGAACGTTCTCCTTTAAACAAGGCACGTTACTCGTTATTAAAAGTACAGATGTGTAGGAATTAACTAACCATCAATAACAAAAAGTGATTATGCTATTCTCAAATGAGATAAACATAATCACTTTTTTTGAGCAATAATTATTAGTCGCTCACTACGATTCGTTTTATTATTCAATTCATAATAATTAAAAATTATACACGCTCAATCTTACCTGATTTGAGTGCACGAGCTGATACATAAACACGCTTCGGTTTTCCATCAACCATCACACGAACTTTTTGAACGTTAGCTTTCCATTTACGTCTATTTGAGTTAAGAGCGTGAGAACGAGTATTACCAGAACCAGTACCTTTACCTGTAAAATAACATTTTCTAGCCAATTGCATTCCCTCCTGTTCCATCTATACGGCATATTATACCATATTAACTTATCACAATTAAAATACATTTGCAATTGTTTTCTTGACATAAATAAAGAAATGATTCATTGTTATCTTGTACTTTTATGTCGAGAAATGCTTTTATTAACTGATTCATTGTAG
Organism: Bacillota bacterium; assembly: GCA_035301345.1. Lineage (GTDB taxonomy): Bacteria > Bacillota > Bacilli > Bacillales > Amphibacillaceae > CALAMD01. The sequence goes on along the minus strand of DATGUM010000037.1, from coordinate 32,764 downwards.
TAATATGGAAGAATGAACAAAGACGTGAACAATAGATAAACAGTGGAGGTTTATTATGTCAATACAATTTAGTACGAAAGATGGCCAAGTAACTATTACTAATGAAGTTGTTACGACAATTGCAGGCGGAGCAGCCGTTGAATGCTACGGTATAGTTGGTATGGCGTCGAAAAGTCAAATTAGAGATGGTATTGCAGAAATTCTTGGAAAAGAAAATTACTCACGTGGAGTAGTCGTTCGTCAAGATGATGAAAAATTACATATAGATATGTACATAATTGTAAGTTACGGTACGAAGATATCAGAGGTAGCAAATAACGTTCAAGCACAAGTTAAGTATACATTAAACAAATCACTTGGCTTAGATGTGCATGCTGTTAATATATTCGTTCAGGGCGTGAGAGTTTCAAAAGAGTGATCCGGGTAAAAGGAGGAAAAATGGGTGTTAGTACGTGAGATTAATGGAGAAAAATTGCAAGAAATGATTTTTATAGGTGCAAAGCACTTAATGAACAATTCTGAAATGATTGATGCTTTAAATGTCTTTCCGGTACCAGATGGTGATACAGGAACGAATATGAACTTATCAATGACATCAGGTGTAGAAGAAGTTAAAAAAGTGACGAGCAATCACGCATCAGATGTATCACAAGCATTTGCAAAAGGTCTTTTAATGGGTGCACGTGGTAACTCGGGAGTTATTTTATCACAAATATTTCGAGGGTTTGCCAAAGGTTTTGAAGGAAAAGAAGTAGTTACAGCAAAAGAGTTCGCTGAAGCATTACATTTAAGTGCTGAAACAGCTTATAAAGCAGTTATTAAGCCTGTTGAAGGTACCATTTTAACAGTCATTAAAGATACAGGTGAACGTGCGATACAAGTGGCTACTGATGACATGATTGCTTTAATGGAAGAAGTCGTTGCTGAGTCAAAACGTTCATTACAGCGAACACCCGATTTACTTCCTGTATTGAAAGAAGTTGGCGTTGTTGATTCAGGAGGTCAAGGACTCGTAACGATTCTTGAAGGATTTTTATCTTGCTTAAAAGGTGAAGATTTACCAATCGCAGGTGAAGGAACGGTCCAGATGGATGATATGGTCAATGCTGAACATCATAAGATTGCTCAAGACTTTATGGATACAGAAGATATTGAATTTGGTTACTGTACAGAATTTATGGTTAAATTTGAAGCGGATAAACTAAAAGAACACGCATTTGATGAGAGTGCATTTAGAAATGAATTAAGTGATCATGGAGATTCACTACTCGTTGTATCTGATAATGATGTTGTAAAAGTACATATTCATACAGAGTTTCCTGGAAATGTTATGACGTTAGGACAGCGTTTCGGAAGTTTAATCAATATTGATATTGAAAATATGCGTGAACAACATACAAGTTTATTAGATAGTAATAAGGAATCAACAGAAACTAAAGCGCCTAAACAGCCGTTTGCTATCGTAACTATTGCGATGGGTTCGGGAATAAAAGAAATGTTAGAAAGTATTGGTGCAACAGTCGTTATTGAGGGTGGACAAACGATGAATCCAAGTACACAAGATATTTCTAATGCGATTGAAAAAGCGAATGCTAATAAAGTGATTATTTTACCGAACAATAAAAACATTATTATGGCAGCTGAGCAAGCGGCGGAAATTAGTGAATCAGAAGTCGAAGTGATACGAACAACTTCAATCCCACAAGGAATAAGTGCTCTATTATCTTTTAATCCAGAAGCTTCAATGGACGATAATAAGATAGCTATGGAAGAAGGTATGTCTTACGTAAAGACGGGTCAAATTACATATGCGATTCGAGATACGACAATTGATGGGTTAACGATTAAAAAAGGAAACTTCATGGGAATTGCTGAAGGTGAAATTAAATCCTCTAACGAAGACCGTTTAGAAACAGCTAAGCAATTACTAACGGATCTCATTGATGAGGATGAAGATGAAATTGTTACAATTATTTTTGGAGAAGAAGTAGAGAAAGCAGAAGCCGAACAACTTGGGGACCATATAGAAGAATTATATGGAGATATAGAAGTAGATGTATATGAAGGTAAGCAACCGATTTATTCGTATATTATGTCAGTTGAATAACTAAAAAAATATATTGTTGATAAAAGAGAAGATGAAAAATATTCATCTTCTTCTTTTTTAAATGGGTAATAAAGGGTGAGTGAAACGACATGCTAACAGAAGCAATAACGTCTTTAAAAGGCGTCGGTGAGAAGTCAGCTGAACAACTTGCACAATTACATATTTTTACCATTCATGATTTGCTTTATTATTTCCCATCGCGCTATGACATTTTTGAAAAAAAACCATTAAATGAACTCATACATGACGATCAAGTAACGATAAGTGGTGTTGTCGTAACAGACCCAGTCGTACAATTTTACGGAAGAAAGAAGTCTAGACTTTCATTTACACTTGAAATTGATGGTGTTGCTGTTCGTGCCGTTATGTTTAATCGTGCATTTGCACAAAAGCACATTAAATCGCATGAACCAGTCGTCTTAACAGGTAAGTGGGATGCATTTAGGCTGCAAATTACAGTGAACACTTATAAAGTCGGTGAACCGAGTGAGAATGACACGATCCAATCTTTTTATCCTCTAAAAGGAAAAGTGACTAATCAAAGACTTAGACAACTAACGAAACAAGCGATAAATAAATATAAGCATGAAATAAAAGATTTTTTACCAACGACGTACTTGTCGGAATATAAGCTCCCTCCCTTATATGATGCGATTGTAAACTTACATATGCCAAAAGATAAACATTCATTAAAACATGCCAGAAGACGGATGATTTACGAAGAATTTTTAATGTTTCAATTAAAAGTTCAACTACTGAAAAGAGAAGAAAAGAAAAAAGAAGGCGGAGCGAGTCAGTCCTTTGACCAACAAAAAGTCGAACAATTTACACAGTCATTCCCATTCACTCTGACGAATGCGCAACAGCGTTCTTTACATGAGATACTAGCAGATATGTCTTCACCTTTACGAATGAATCGGCTGTTACAAGGGGACGTAGGCTCAGGGAAAACAGCAGTTGCTGCCATTAGTTTATATGCGACGCTTACAGCAAATAAACAAGGAGCACTGATGGTTCCGACTGAAATATTGGCGGAACAACATGTAGAGTCCTTAAAGCAACTATTTCAAACTCGAGCGAACATTTGCTTATTAACTGGTTCACTGAAAAAAAGTGAACGTGATCAACTATTAGTTGATATAAGAGAAGGTATTTATGACATTGTTGTTGGCACACACGCACTTATTCAAGAAGATGTCTTTTTTCATGACCTTGGTCTTGTTATCGTTGATGAACAGCATAGATTTGGTGTCGAGCAGCGTAGAAAGTTAAGAGAAAAAGGACTTGATCCAGATGTGTTGTTTATGACAGCGACACCGATTCCTCGAACATTAGCGATAACAGCTTTTGGTGATATGGATGTTTCATCGATTGATGAACTACCTTCAGGAAGGAAGTTAATTGAAACTTACTGGGTAAAAGAAAACATGTTTGAAAGAATTTTAACGTTTATTCAAAAGCGTGTTAATAATGGGGAACAAGCATATGTTATTTGCCCATTAATCGAGGAATCTGATGTGTTAGACATATCAAATGCAGTAGATATATATGAACGCCTTACTGCTTTTTATCCGTCAAGTACACGTGTTGGTCTGATGCATGGTCGATTATCGACGGAAGAAAAAGATGAAGTGATGAATGATTTTAGTGAAAATAAAATAGATGTACTCGTTTCAACGACAGTTGTTGAAGTGGGTGTTAACGTACCAAATGCAACAGTCATGGTCATATATGATGCACAACGCTTTGGGTTATCACAACTCCATCAATTGCGCGGGAGAGTGGGGCGTGGAGCGAAGCAAAGTTATTGTATATTAATCGCTGATCCTAAAGGTGAAACAGGTAAAGAACGAATGAAAATAATGACAGAAACAAATGATGGTTTTGAACTTGCCGAGCACGATTTACAGCTGCGTGGACCAGGAGATTTTTTTGGCAGGAAGCAGAGTGGTTTACCAGAATTTAAAGTAGCAGATATGATAAGGGATTTTAAAGCTTTAGAAGTTGCACGAAAAGATGCTCAACAAATTATTTCAGAAGATCGTTTGAATAAAGACGTTCACTATGAACAATTGAAGCAAATGTTAGCGCGAGAATTAACGACAGACAATACACTTGATTAATTATTGCATTAATTAATCGAATACTTGCATAAAGAAAAAAGGTAATATATATTAACTGTTAGGACCTAGTCATAAACTATATGAAAATGGACGGTGCCTAATCGATGAAACGAACGAAATCGGAACGACAAAAATTATTAGTGGAGACGATTGAAGAAACTCCATTTATTACAGATAAAGCGTTAGCGAAAAAATTTTCTGTTAGCATACAGACGATTCGGTTAGATCGTATGGAGCTCTCAATCCCAGAATTACGGAAACGAATTAAATATGTAGCAACGAATCAGTGGAATGAAACTGTTAAATCATTACCGATCGAGGAAGTTATTGGTGAAATTATTGATATTGAGCTTGATAAACGAGCTATTTCAATTTTAGAAATAACGAATGATCATATTTTTTCGCGTAATAAAATAGCGCGAGGACATCACCTGTTTGCTCAAGCAAATTCGTTAGCTGTAGCGGTAATTAACGATGAGCTTGCTTTAACGGCAAAGTCGGAAATAAAGTTTATTCGACAAGTGAAGTTAAATGAACGTGTCATAGCAAAAGCAAGTGTCATTGAGAAGAAAAAACAAGGATTAACGGTTGTACGTGTCGAAAGTTACGTGGAACAAGAATTAGTATTTAACGGTACATTTCATATGTATCGTTCAACTGAAACAAAAGGAGAACAGATGAATGAAGATAGCAATTGATGCCATGGGTGGTGACCATGCACCTGAAGCAGTTGTAAGTGGAGCAATGGAAGCAGTGAAACAACTTAAAGATATTGAGATTGTTTTAGTCGGGGATGAAAGTAAAATTAATAATTTCTTAACGGATGATACGAACATAACGATTATTCATACAGAAGAAGTTATTACTGCTGATGATGAACCTGTTCGGGCCGTTAGAAGAAAGAAAAATGCTTCACTCGTTTTAGCTGCCCAAGAAGTGAAAGAAGAACGAGCAGATGCGTGTATATCTGCAGGGAATACAGGAGCGCTTATGAGTGCGGGATTATTCGTCGTCGGACGAATAAAAGGAGTCGCTCGCCCGGCATTAAGCCCGACGCTACCTACGAAAGACGGTAAAGGCTTTGTTCTACTAGATGTCGGAGCAAATGTTGACGCTTCACCAAACCACCTCATGCAATATGCAGTGATGGGCTCTGTTTATTCAGAAAAGGTCCGTGGGATTAATCAACCTAAAGTTGGTTTATTAAATGTTGGGACAGAAGATGGTAAAGGAAATGATTTAGCTAAAAAATCGTTTACTTTGTTAGAAGAGGCCCCGATAAACTTTATTGGTAATGTCGAAGCGAGAGATTTATTGGAAGGTGTCGCAGATGTTGTTGTGACCGATGGATTCAGTGGAAATATTGCTTTAAAAACAATTGAAGGAACGGCAATGACTGTTTTTTCATTACTTAAAGAAACATTTATGTCGAATATGAAGACAAAATTAGCCGCGGGATTAGTAAAAAGTGATTTAAAAGTGTTGAGCAATAAACTCGATTATTCGGAATATGGCGGAGCTGGTTTATTCGGTTTAGCAGCACCAGTCATTAAAGCACATGGATCATCGAACGGACGTGCCATTTATAATGCGATTAGACAAGCGCATCACATGGTACAAAATAATGTTGCTTCAACGATTAAACAAGCGCTGGAGTCGATGGATGACAAAAAGGAGAACGACGAATGAAAAAAATAGCATTTATGTTTCCAGGCCAAGGATCACAAACAATTGGTATGGGAAAAGAATTTTATGAAACGTATGAACATGTAGAAACGTTATATAATCAAGCGAACGATTGGTTAAATAAAGATATTACAGACTTAATGTTTAATGGACCTGAAGAATCTTTAACTGCAACCGAAAATGCACAACCAGCTTTATTACTCTCTAGTATTGCAACTTTTGAATTGTTAGCTTCACATGACATTCATCCAGTAATGGCTGTTGGACATAGTCTAGGGGAATATAGTGCACTCGTCGCTGCAGGTGCCTTGAGCATTGAAGACGCATTGCCACTCGTAGCTAAGCGAGGACGTTTAATGGAAGAAGCTTTTCCGAAAGGCAAGGGATCGATGACTGCTGTTCTCGGTTTAGAAAAAGAAACGATTGAAGATGTGCTATCAACTTTAGCAAACGATCAAGTCGTTGATTTAGCAAACTTAAATTGCCCAGGACAAATTGTTCTGTCAGGTGAAAAATCTGCACTAGAACAAGCGGAGGAGCCATTAAAAGAAGCAGGAGCTAGACGCGTCGTTCCGTTAAATGTTAGTGGTCCATTTCATTCACGTTTAATGGAAAATGCAAACGAAACATTTGCAGAAGCATTGGAACAAATAACAATTAATGATGCATCTATTCCAGTTTATGCGAATGTTACAGCGAGTCCTATGACGACGAGCAAAGAGATAAAGCAACGCTTAGTTGAACAATTGTCATCACCTGTACGCTTTGAAGAGTCGATTAACAATATGCTTGCGTCAGATATTGATGCGTTTGTAGAAGTGGGAAATGGTAAAGTTTTATGCGGTTTACTTAGAAAAATAGATCGACAAGTAAAGACGTTTTCCATTCAAGATGAAAAATCGTTAAATAAGTTTTTACAATGGTATAAGGAGTGAAATGATGTTAAAAGGTAAAAATGTACTCGTTACAGGTGCTTCGCGTGGTATTGGTCGCGCGATCGCTATCACTTTAGCAAAACAAGGGGCAAATGTTGCTATTAACTTTGCTGGTAACACTGAAAAGGCACAATCTGTCGTTAAAGAATTAAAAGAATTAGGCGTTGAATCTTTTAAAATTCAAGCAAACGTTGCAAATGAAGATGAAGTAAAGACGATGGTAAAAGACGTCGTAAAAACGTTTGGTTCAATTGATATTCTCGTTAATAACGCAGGAATTACGCGAGATAACTTACTCATGCGAATGAAAGAAAAAGATTTTGATGATGTTATTGATATTAATTTAAAAGGTGTCTTCTTATGTACAAAAGCAGTGACGCGACCAATGATGAAACAGCGCAGCGGGAAAATAATAAATGTCGCATCAATTGTTGGTGTGAGTGGTAATCCAGGTCAGGCTAATTATGTTGCAGCTAAAGCTGGTGTGATCGGTATGACGAAATCGACAGCTCTGGAACTTGCCTCTCGAAATATTTTAGTCAATGCGATTGCACCAGGGTTTATTTCAACGGATATGACTGATAAACTAACAGATGAACAACAAGAGAGTATTTTAAATATGATACCACTTGCTAAATTAGGTAGTCCTGAAGATGTAGCAAATGTCGTTAAGTTTTTAGCGTCATCAGATAGTGATTACATGACAGGACAAACCCTTCATATTGATGGTGGTATGGTTATGTAATAAACATCTTCAAAAGGCTAGATTAATAGAGTAACATTTGTTACTATTTTAATTGTTTAGAAGGGGGTGAAGGAAAGTGGCAGACGTGTTTGAAAGAGTAAAAGATATTATCGTTGATCAATTAGATGTTGAAGAAGAACAAGTAACTTTAGAAGCTTCATTTGCTGATGATTTAGATGCTGATTCATTAGATGTTGTTGAATTAGTTATGGAGCTTGAAGATGAGTTTGATATGGAAATTGCTGATGAAGAAGCTGAGAAAATTAGTACTGTAGGTGATGCAGTAGAGTACATAAATTCTCAAGCGTAATTTAATTCAGTTAAAAAGTTAAATTAATGGTATAATTAAATGAAATACTATCTTGAAGAGGCTGAACAACTCAAAGAATTCTAGTAAGAACACGAACGATAGATATTTAAAGTGAAAGAAATGTCTGGAAACTGACGAAGCATGCAATTCAATTCTTCGTGGGCAAGCGCAGCACATTTCTGAAACGATTTTATTCTATTAATTGTTCGTGTTCTTAGTATTTATAATTGCCTTTGTCCCAGCTTCTTCACCATAGGTAAACAAATTGAGGTGTCACGGTTGAACATCAATGAACTTGAGAAGAAGTTACGCGTCGAGTTTGCGAACAAAAAATTATACGAGCAAGCATTTACACATTCATCATATGTGAATGAGCATCGGAAACATTTGGTAGATAATGAACGATTAGAATTTTTAGGAGATGCTGTTTTAGAATTAGGTGTTTCACAGTATTTATACAGAAAGCACCCATCGATGGTTGAAGGAGAAATGACTAAATTACGTGCTACAATCGTTTGTGAAGCTTCACTCGCACATTTTGCTGAGCAGCTTGAGTTAGGAGACTATTTACGCTTAGGTAAAGGTGAGGAGCAGACAGGTGGTAGAATGCGCCCTTCGATTTTAGCTGATGTGTTTGAATCTTTTTTAGGTGCATTCTTTTTAGATCAAGGGTATGACCGCACTGTACAGTTTCTAGAACAACATGTTTACCCTAAAATTATTTCCGGTGCTTTTTCGCATGCGATGGATTATAAAAGTGAATTACAAGAGCTTGTTCAACAAAATAAAGGGATCGCTATTCGTTATGACATTATCGAAGAGCGTGGACCTTCACACAATAAAGAGTTTGTTGCTCAAGTGACTATTGATCAGGAAACGTTTTCTGAAGGGATAGGTAAAACGAAGAAAGAAGCGGAACAGCGAGCAGCTAAAAAAGCATTAGACGTATTTAATAAATAAAAAAGAGGATCTGTTAGAACAAAATAACAAACCCTCTTTTTTCCCTTTATTGCTTTCGGATAGAACGTAATTCGTCAATAAAAGCTTCTGTCTCTGACATCGTAAGTTTTTGTTTTTGAACGACTATATCGTGCAATTGTTTTAAATAGTCGTACTTACTTATGTCGTAATGCTTTATATCAAACAAACTTTGATTAGCGACACTCATGATATCGGCGAGTTTATTTAATAAATGTTGCATATTTTCTTCAGATGGTGTTTCAAGATTCATTTTTTCACCTCTATGTTTTATTAAAGTAATGAAAATTACTTCTGTCATTCAGTTCATTTTAAACTAACAAACTTTTAAGTAAACTGTCAATAAATAATCGGCGATTGTTTAATTTTTGGATTGGGAGTATGAATATGTATTTAAAAAGACTGGAAAGTCGTGGCTTTAAATCGTTTGCAGAAAGAATAAATATTGACTTTGTCCGTGGTGTCACGGCAGTTGTTGGACCGAACGGAAGTGGTAAAAGTAATATTACAGACGCTATTCGTTGGGTTTTAGGGGAGCAGTCTGCCCGCTCATTAAGAGGTTCAAAAATGGAAGACATCATTTTCCAAGGAAGCGATACGCGAGGGGCTTTAAATGTAGCTGAAGTCGTTTTAGTCCTTGATAATAAAAGTAACTTACTCCCAGTAGATTATGAAGAAGTAAGCATTACACGTCGCGTGTTTCGCTCAGGTGTTAGCGAGTTTTATATTAATAAACAGCCATGTCGTTTGAAAGACATTATCGATTTATTTATGGATTCTGGACTAGGGAGAGAAGCTTTCTCAATCATTAGTCAAGGACGAGTCGAAGAGATTTTAAGCTCTAAAGCAGAAGAACGCCGTGTTATTTTTGAAGAAGCTGCAGGTGTTTTGAAATATAAACAAAGAAAAAGAAAAGCTGAATTTAAACTGATTGAAACAGAAGAAAATATGAATCGTGTGAATGATATCGTTTATGAAATTGAACAACAAATTGACCCTTTACGAGATCAGGCACAAATAGCAAAAACGTATTTAGAAAAGAAAAATGAGTTAAAAGAAAAAGAGATTGCAACATCGATTACCCAAATTGATTCATTTTATCAACAATGGCAAACGTTACTAAAAGAGATAGATAATGAAAAGCTAGCTGAACGAAAAGCTGGTGAAGAGATTAATGAATTAGCAGATGATTTAAAAGAAAAGCGCAAACAGTTACAACAAACGGATGAAACAATTGAAGAATTGCAAGATGAATTATTGTCTGCTACAAAACAACTTGAGCAACTCGAAGGGGAGAAAAATGTTCATATTGAACGGACGACTCACGTGCAAGAAAATAAGGAGAAATTATTAGCGCGTAAAGAAGTCTTAACGAAGAAAATATTGGACATAAATGCGTCAATTGAGAGACAAACAAATGATACGAACGATATTCAGAAGCAAAGAGATGAATTAAAGCAGACAGCAAGTGATTTAACATATAAATTAACATCAGAAACAGATGATATGGCAGAAAAGATTGAACATTTAAAAGCTGATTATATTGAGGTTTTAAATGAACAAGCAGCTTATCGGAATGAGAAACAATCAATTAATAATCAGTTACAACAATTTCAACATGTGAGTGACAATAAGACTAAAAAGTTTTCTACTCTTATTGAAGAAAAGCAAGTGCTCGAGAGAGAAGTAAAGTTACTAACTGAACAAGAAGAAGAAATAAATCATTCATTTGAATTAATGAATGAACAATTAAGCGAAAGTAAACAGAAGAGAAACGAACATATTAAAGATATACAAAATGATCGCGAAAAGCTGTCAGTCGGTCATCAGCAAATTGCTAAATTCCGTTCACGGCAAGAACTTTTACAAGAAATGAAAGACGATTTTCAAGGGTTTTACTTTGGAGTTAAAGCCGTGTTGCAAGCACGTAAACAGAAGGAATTATCACATATTTATGGTGCAGTTGTCGAGCTGATTGACGTTCCGAAGCAACATATATTGGCAATAGAGACTGTTTTAGGTGGCCAATCACAGTTTATCGTTACAGAAGATGATGCTTCAGCAAGAAATGCTATCGAGTGGCTTAAGCGAAATAAAAAAGGACGAGCGACATTTTTACCACTACAGTCGATTCAACCAAGGTATTTACAACAATCAATCAAAGAAAAAGTAGAGAACCATGCTGGTTTTATTGGTATAGCTTCTAATCTCGTGGCGATTGATGAAACGTATCGTAAAGTTGTTGAGCATTTAATGGGCCACGTCATCGTTGCGAGAACATTAAAGGACGCAAATGAAATTGCTCAATTAACTGGTAGACGACATAGGGTTGTTACACTTGAAGGAGACGTCGTTAACCCTGGTGGTACAATGGCGGGAGGTTCTAAAAAACAAACGAATCAATCATTGTTCACGCGTGATGATGAGTTAAAACAAATGACATTAAAGCTAAAAGATATGGATAAGCGAGCGACTGAATTTGCTCAAACGATTGCTGAACGTGAGAAAGAGTTAGTAACTCTCGACGACACAATTTCTGAATTAGAAGATAACTTAGTAGAGAAGCAAACTTTACAGCAATCTTCAGGGCTTGAACGACAAAATGCCCAAATGAAGCTCGAGTCAGTTAACACTCAATTAAAGACGTATGAAGACGAACAAAGTCAAAGTGCAGAAGACGAGCAAGAACTTCGTCGTAAGAAGATTAAAACTGACGAAAAACTACTTCAACTGGAGAAAGATTCAGAACAGATTGAAGCAACGATTAAACAATTAACAGATGAAGAACAAAAAATACGTTCGACAGCTGATAAGGATAAAGATAAGCTACAAGCGATTAATATCCAGTTAGCAGAAACGCAAGAACGTTACCGAAATGAACGTAACATATTGCACGATATGATAACGGAAAAAGAAGATTTAAATGAAGAGCTAGGTTCTGTAAAAAAAGAATATGAGCACATATTAACAGCTGAGAAGAGTGAACAGACTGTTAGTCAATATGATGATAAAATAACTCATAAGCAAGAAATGATTGATCAAACGTCACAAACAATTAGTAATAATCGTTCTTCACGATTACAATTGATGCAAAAAATTGAAGACGTTGAGATGGAATTAAAAGACCGTGAACGTTTAAACGCAACGTATATTCAACATATTCAGCAAAAAGAAGTAAAAGCAAATCGATTGGACGTTACCGTACAAAACTTACTTAATTACTTACAAGATGAGTATACAATTTCATTTGAACGTGCTAAACAATTATATGAACAAGTTGAAGACATTGATGCTGCTAAAGAAGCTGTAAAAGCGTTAAAGCAATCAATTGAACAACTAGGAGACGTTAATGTAGGAGCGATTGAAGAATATGATCGGTTATCAGAGCGTTATGAGTTTTTAGGCAAACAAAAAGAAGATTTAACAACAGCTAAAGAAGATTTGTTTTCAATTATCGAAGAAATGGATCAAGTAATGAAGGAGCAATTTGGCCAGACGTTTAAACGAATAAAAGATGAATTTTCCAATGTATTTAAAGAATTATTTGGGGGCGGAAAAGCAGAGCTTCGTTTAACAGATCCAAAAGACTTATTAGAAACAGGAATTGAAATAATCGCTCAACCACCTGGGAAAAAATTACAGCAACTCGGATTACTTTCAGGAGGAGAACGCGCTTTAACAGCAATTGCTTTACTATTTTCTATTTTACGCGTTCGTCCGGTTCCATTTTGCGTTCTTGATGAAGTGGAAGCGGCCTTAGATGAGGCGAATGTCGTTCGTTTTGCAAAATATGTTAAAATGCATAGCGAAGAGACACAGTTTATTGTTATTACTCACCGTAAAGGAACGATGGAAGAAGCGGATGTTCTATATGGTGTGACGATGGAAGAGTCAGGTGTTTCGCGTCTCGTCTCCGTCCAACTAGAAGAAAGTAAACAACTATTAGAAAGCAGGGAATAGTATGAGTTTTTTTAAAAAGTTAAAAGAAAGATTTACGCAAAAGGAAGATAACGTACCTGAAAAATATGAAAAAGGGATGGAACGTACGCGTAGCTCTTTTTCTAGTCGTATTAACGATATGATTGCTAGATATCGAAAAGTAGATGAAGATTTTTTTGAGGAATTAGAAGAAGTTTTAATTATGGCAGATGTTGGTGTCATGACTGTCATGGATTTAATTGATGAATTAAAAATGGAAGTTAAGCGACAAAATATATCAGAACCTGAAAAGGTGAAAGAAATTATTTCCGAAAAGCTAGTTGACATCTATTACGGGGAAGCCGATGAGCAAGTAACAGATTTGCATATGGCAGAAGATGGCTTAACAGTTATTTTAGTTGTTGGTGTCAATGGTGTCGGTAAAACGACGTCAATCGGAAAGCTCGCCCATCAATTAAAAGGAGAAGGTAAAAAGGTCGTTCTCGCTGCAGGTGATACATTTAGAGCAGGAGCGATTGAGCAGCTTGAAGTATGGGGCGAAAGAATAGGTGTGGACGTTATTAAGCAAGGTGAGGGAAGTGACCCGGCTGCTGTTATTTTTGATGGGATTAAAGCTGCTAAATCACGCGATGCAGATATTCTTATTTGTGATACAGCTGGTCGTTTACAAAATAAAGTTAACTTAATGAATGAGCTTGAGAAAGTAAAACGTGTGATTGAGCGTGAAGTTCCGAATGCTCCACATGAAGTGCTGCTCGTTCTCGATGCAACGACTGGTCAAAATGCATTAAGCCAAGCGAAAACATTTTCAGAAGCGACGGATGTTTCTGGTATTGTCTTGACGAAGTTAGACGGAACAGCTAAAGGTGGGATCGTTATTGCCATTCGTAATGAAATGAATATTCCTGTAAAATATGTCGGTTTAGGTGAACAAGTAGAAGATTTGCAAAAATTTGATCCTCACGCGTTCGTTTATGGATTGTTTGCAGATTTAATTGAAGACTAACTTGCTTGACATGTTTCATTTTTATTAGCTATGATATGTAAAGAGATTTTACTTAACGAGGGGTGAAAGAATGCTTGAAAAAACATTGCGACTTAGTTATTTGCTCGATTTTTACCAAACGTTATTAACCCCGAAACAGAGAGAGTACATGAATATGTATTATTTTGAAGATTTATCACTCGTTGAAATATCTGAATTAGCTCACGTATCAAGGCAAGCGATTTACGATAATATTAAACGAACAGAAAATATTTTAGAATCATATGAAGAGAATTTACGGTTATATGAGAAGTATGAAGAAAGAAATAAATTGCTTGATGACATGTATGTACAAATGAAAGCGAAAAATTTTACGCAATGTGAGCGTATGATTGAAGAAATAAAAGCATTAGGTTAAAGGAGGGATCGCCGTGGCTTTTGATAGTTTAGCCGGTCGTTTACAAGAAACGATTAAGAAGATTACTGGAAAAGGAAAAGTAACAGAGCAAGATGTTAATGAAATGACACGAGAAGTGCGTTTAGCATTATTAGAAGCGGACGTTAACTTTAAAGTCGTAAGAGACTTTGTTAAGAAGGTTAAAGAACGTGCTGTCGGTCAAGAAGTTATGGAAAGCTTAACGCCAGGTCAACAAGTTGTAAAAGTTGTTCAAGAAGAGTTGACGGAATTAATGGGCGGTGAACAGAGTAAAATTGCTGTTTCTGATCGTTTGCCAACAGTTATCATGATGGTTGGTCTTCAAGGGGCAGGGAAAACGACGACGACAGGGAAATTAGCAAATTTACTTCGTAAGCAATATAATCGTACGCCTCTACTCGCAGCGTGTGATGTTTATCGACCAGCAGCTGTCGATCAATTAGAAACGTTAGGTAAACAATTAGATATGCCGGTTTACTCGCGCGGAACAGAAGCAAATCCAGTAGATATCGCAAAAGAAGCGATTGAACAAGCGAAAGAAAATCATAATGACTATGTCATCATTGATACAGCAGGACGTTTGCACGTCGATGAAGATTTAATGGGAGAATTATCGACAATTAAAGAACAAACAAATCCTGATGAAATCTTTTTAGTCGTAGATGCGATGACAGGTCAGGACGCAGTTAATGTTGCTGAGAACTTTAATGAAATGCTCGACATTTCTGGCGTTGTCTTAACGAAACTAGACGGTGATACACGTGGTGGTGCTGCACTTTCTATTAGGGCAGTGACAGATAAGCCAATTAAATTCGCTGGTATGGGGGAAAAGCTTGATGAACTAGAAGTATTCCACCCAGAGCGCATGGCGTCGCGTATTTTAGGAATGGGTGACGTACTTACGCTCATTGAAAAGGCGCAATCACAAGTCGATGAGAAACAAGCAAAAGAGCTCGAAGAAAAAATGCGTACGATGTCATTTACATTTGATGACTTCTTAGAGCAAATGGACCAAGTGAAAAGTATGGGACCGTTAGAAGACTTGTTGACGATGATTCCAGGCGCAAATAAGATGAAGGGTCTTAAAAACGCTCAAATTGACGAAAAGCAACTCGTTTATGTTGAAGCAATTATTCAGTCAATGACGAGGGAAGAAAGACAAGACCCTGATATTATGAATGCAAGTAGGAAGCGTCGAATTGCTAAAGGATCAGGGACGTCAGTTTCACAAGTGAATCGTTTACTGAAACAATTTAATGATATGAAGAAAATGATGAAACAGATGACTAATATGCAACAAGGGAAAAAAGGCAAAGGGTTTAAATTTCCTTTTATGTAAAGTATTTGATTAAATATAAACTTGTCATGTAAAAGTACTTTACAACACAAATAATATCTGTTATTATTTATCATGGATTTAAACATTGAGAACTAAGGTATTGAAAAATAAATTCCTATAGTTATTATTTCTTTTCTGGAGGTGTATATGTATGGCAGTTAAAATTCGTTTAAAAAGAATGGGGTCAAAACGTAATCCTTTTTATCGTATCGTAGTAGCAGACTCACGTTCACCACGTGACGGACGCTCAATTGAACAAATTGGAACTTACAACCCTGTTGCAAAACCAACGGAAGTAAAAATTGATGAAGAAAAAGCATTACAATGGTTATCAAACGGTGCACAACCAAGTGATACAATTCGTAACTTATTCTCTAAGCAAGGCATCATGAAGAAGTTCCACGATCAGAAAAATCAATAGTAAAGTAGTGTGATCTCATGAAGCTTTTAATAGAATCGATTATTACTGAACTTGTCGATCATCCTGAAGACATTGTCGTAACTGAAAAAGAAGAAGAGACGAAAGTTGTCTATCATCTAACAGTACATGAAGAAGATGTCGGCAAAGTGATCGGGAAAAACGGTCGAATTGCTAAAGCGATTCGCACAGTCGTTTACGCTGCAAAAAAAGATGTAAACAAACGTGTGTTTTTAGATATTATGTAAGCAAAGGAGAGTGTCTGAGAAGACCTCTCCTTTTTGCTCATTAATCGATGCAAATGAGGAGGAAACGAGTTTGAAAATTGTTTCGAAAGTCTTAGTAAAGCGTGTGATAACTGAGAGCAGTAAGCAAGATTTAAAAGCATCTTTTGAATCAGAAAAAATGCAACTTGAACAAGAGTGTCAACAACTCCTATTTGAACAAAGGAAGTTAAAAAATAAATTACACGGAAAACAAGCAGAAGTTAATAAGCGATTTTCCGAAGAAATATTATTAAAAGAAGAAAACATACGACTGATTAATTTTAAATTAGAACAATTGGATATTATTGATATTGGTAGTGAATTGGTTGAAAAAGAAGTTGAAGCTCTTGTTGAGGTTAGTGAAGGTATGCATTGGGATTCGGTAGATAAACCACGTGCAATCATCGTGGAAGATGGCTACGTTGTGAGAATAGAATAAAGAAGGTGAAGCATTGTCGATGGAATGGTTTGATGTAGGTGAAATAGTAAATACACATGGTGTTCGGGGGGAAGTTCGTGTACGAAGGATTACAGATTTTGAAGAACGCTTTGCTGTTGGCGCAACGCTATATTTGTTTAAACAAAATGATCCTCCCATACAATTAGAAGTATCTAGTCATAGAAAACATAAGCAGTTTGATTTATTGCGATTTACAAATTATGAAACACTTAATGATGTTGAGCCGCTAAAAGGGGCTTATTTAAAAATAAAAAAAGAACAAATGACGCCACTACCAGAAGGTGAATATTATCATTACGAAATTATTGGCTGTGAGATGTACACGGTAGAAGGTGAAAAGCTAGGCGTTGTTACGGCTATACTGGCACCAGGTGCCAATGATGTTTGGGTCATTCGTCTAGATAACAATAAAGAAGCTTATATTCCTTATATAAAGGATGTTGTTAAAGATGTTGATGTAGAAAACAAACGAATAACGATTGAATTAATGGAAGGACTGTTAGAATAAATGCATATAGACATATTAACACTTTTTCCTGAAATGTTTACAGGTGTCTTAGAATCTTCGATTTTAAAGCGAGCGCATACGAAAGGTAAGTTCACATATGATTTGGTGGACTTTCGAAAATACGCTGATAATAAGCATGAAAAAGTAGATGACTACCCGTACGGTGGAGGCGCGGGTATGGTGTTAACTGCTCAACCGATTTTTGATGCAGTGGCAGCTACAAAAGAAAAACGCAAAAGTAAACCGAGAATCGTCCTTCTTTGCCCGCAAGGAGAGCCTTATTCACAGAAGAAGGCTGAGGAATTTGCCGAAGAAGAGCATCTTATTTTTATTTGTGGCCATTACGAAGGGTACGATGAACGTATTCGTGAACACTTAGTCACTGATGAAGTGTCTATTGGTGATTATGTGCTAACGAGTGGTGAGCTAGGAGCTATGGTTGTTACTGATAGTGTTGTAAGACTTTTACCGGACGTTTTAGGAAATGAAGCTTCAGCAGTCGAGGATTCATTTTCAACTGGTTTACTTGAACACCCTCAGTATACGCGCCCAGAAAACTTCCGCGGCATGAAAGTACCAGATATTCTCCTTTCAGGGCATCACGCAAATATTGAAAAATGGCGGTCTTATCAGTCGTTAAAGCGAACGTATGACAGAAGAAGGGATTTACTTGATCAGATAGAGTTATCAGCAGAACAAAAAGAGATACTTACTAAAATAAAGAATGAACAGAACTGAAAGTGAGTAAATAAAAAACAAATAAATCATTGAAATGCTCTATAGATTATGTTATCTTTAATTGTGTGCTTATAAGTCGTATAAGCGTGAAAAACGATGTTCCGCTATTACATAGATCGTAGTAAGAGCATTGGTTTGGAAGGAGTGAAGAAGAATGCAACAATTAATTGAAGATATTACAAAAGATCAACTACGTACAGACCATCCAGATTTCCGTCCGGGAGATACAGTTGAAGTTCACGCAAAAGTTGTTGAAGGTTCACGTGAGCGTATTCAAGTATTCGAAGGTGTCGTTATTAAACGTCAAAACGGTGGCATTAGTGAGACATTAACTGTAAGAAAAATGTCATCTGGTGTAGGCGTTGAGCGTACGTTCCCATTGCATTCACCTCGTGTTGCAAAAATTGTAGTAACTAGACGTGGTACGGTAAGACGTGCTAAGTTATATTACTTACGCAATTTACGTGGTAGAGCAGCGCGTATTAAGGAGCGCCTCTAAAACATATTTTTTAATGAGATCATAACTAAAAGTATGTAATTATGTTTAAAATCCTTAAAAAATAAATGTTTCAGAAAGGAGCTTAGCATCGTGATGCAAGCTCCTTTTTTTATAAAAAATATGTGTAGTTAAATAATCGATAGTTGGGGGAACATATATGGCTAGAAAGTCAAGTAACAACAGTCTTTTAGAGTGGTCCAAAGTTATTATCGTAGCATTAGCTCTAGCCTTTTTAGTAAGAACCTTTCTTTTTACTCCTATCGTAGTTGACGGTCCATCGATGCAACCGACATTATATGATCGTGATCAAATGATTGTTAATAAGATTACTTACCGACTGAGTGATCCGAAACGTTTTGATATCGTCGTGTTTCATGCAACATCACAGAAAGACTTTATTAAGCGTGTTATTGGGTTGCCTGGTGAGCATATTATGATGAAAGATAATGAATTGTATGTTGATGGTGAGAAAGTTGAAGAATCATTTTCAGGGAGTGAAGATAGTTTAACATATGACTTCCAGTTAGAAGAATTACCTGGAGGACACGAAACGATTCCTGAAGGATTTGTATTCGTTTTGGGTGATAATCGAACAAATTCTACAGATAGTCGAACGATAGGACTCGTTCCAGTCAAAGATATTATTGGTAAAACGAACTTAATATATTGGCCATTAAAAAGAGTTCAAATAGTAAAAGAATAAGGTGATTTTATGACGATTCAATGGTTTCCGGGACATATGACGAAAGCAAGAAGAGAAGTTGAAAGTAGTTTAAAGCTCGTCGACTTTGTCATAGAACTTGTTGATGCACGTGTTCCTTTATCTTCACAAAATCCGATGCTACAAGAGATTATCCAAAACAAACCTAAGCTAACTGTTTTAATGAAGAATGATTTAGCTGACCCTCAAGAAACAGAGAAATGGCTTACGTATTTTAAACGAGAAAGCTTAGATGTTTTAGCGATAAATGCAAATCAAGACCGTGACATTAAGCAGTTAATTCAACGAGTAAAAGAAAAAGGTGAAGAACACCGAAGTGGCTGGCAGAAAAAAGTAGACCACCAACGTGCTCTTCGAGTGATGATTATCGGCGTGCCTAATGTTGGTAAGTCCACGTTAATTAATCGTTTAGCGAATAAAAAGATTGCAAATATTGGGGATCGCCCTGGTATTACGAAGCATCAGGCGTGGATAAAAGTAGGCAGTGATTTCCAATTGCTCGACACACCTGGAATATTGTGGCCGAAATTTGATGATCAGCTCGTCGGTTATCGGTTAGCGTCGATTGGAACGATTAAAGACCGGGTCCTACCTCTTCAAGATATAGCAGCTTTTGCTATTAATTATTTACTCGAAAATTATCCTGACTCTCTTGATGAAAGATATAGCTTAGATACGACGATGGAAGATATGTGGGATATTTTTGTTCATATCGGTAAAAATCGCGGGGCATTAGAAAGTGGTGGAACAGTAAACTTTGATCAAGTCGCTAACCTCGTATTAAGAGACTTAAGAACAGGTAAGTTAGGGAAAATAACATTAGAAAAAGTATAATAAAAGACATGCAACACGTTATTATGTGTGTATGTCTTTTTTGTTTATTAACTAGAAAGAGTGACGCAAATGAATAATAAAACAATTGCACAGATTAAAGAATTGTTAACATTAAATCAGTTAACGACTAAAGATATGGTTTTATTGAAACGTGATGAACGAAAAGGTGTTCAGAAAATAATTAATACATATGAAAAGGAGCAAGAGCGTCAACGAGCATTGGCAGCGCGTTTCCAACGCATGCAACAACATGATAAACAATACGTTGACCGAGGGTATCAATCGATTGCAGGCGTCGATGAGGCAGGGCGTGGTCCGTTAGCTGGTCCAGTTGTAGCAGCGGCTGTCGTTTTACCGAATGATTTTCAATTAATGGAACTAACAGATTCAAAGCAGTTAACGAAAGAACAAAGAACTCATTTTTATCATGTCATTACTGAATCAGCACTAGATTACTCAGTATCAATCATATCGAGTGAAAAAATCGATGAGATAAATATTTTAGAAGCGACGAAACGAGCAATGGTCGAAAGTTTACAAAATTTATCTTATCCAATTGATTACGCATTAATTGATGCAGTACCTCTTGAAAAATCTCCAGTTTCAACCGATAGTATTATTAAGGGAGATGAATTATCATTGTCAATCGCAGCAGCTAGTGTTTTAGCTAAAGTGACTCGCGATCGATTAATGATTGAACTTGATAAAAAGCATCCCGAATATAACTTTTCTTCCCACATGGGTTACGGAACGAAAGAACATTTACAAATGATAAGAACGTATGGTGTTATAGATGCTCATCGAAGGTCATTTAATCCAGTAAAAGAATTGCTTTAAACGGTCATTAAAGGAGGGGTTGTTTAGTGAGTGTTCAGCAAGTATCACAAAGCTTCATGACGAAGACGAGTCAAAAGCAACCGATTCGACAAGGTCAAATTTTGTACGGGAAAATAATAAAAATCCATCCGAATAATCAAGCGCAACTACAGCTCGGCTCCCAAGTGATTAATGCTCAATTGGAAGCACCTTTATCAGTTGGTAATCACTACTATTTACAAGTTGAAAGCGTTGAAGATGCTATTCACTTAAAAGTAGTTAGTGGACATCTATCAGCTAATCAATCGGTGAGCGAACGTGTTGAGGCACTTCTCCAGCAACTAAATTTACAAGCAAAAAAACATCACGTCTCTTTAGTCACGTCACTTATGAAAGATAATATACCATTTACGAAAGCAGATTTAAGACAAGCTTTTCAATGGTTAAGTCAATCAAACAATAAACAAGCAGCTGAAGAAATATTAAAACAGATGTTTATTCGTCATTTACCGATGACAGAAAGTGTTTTTTCGGCTATGCAAACTGTTCAATCAAATAGTTTAACTCAGATGTTCAGTCAATTATACGAACAGCTCATGCACTTGCCACATTTATCAACAGTTGAGCAATCGCTGATGGATCGACTTCATGTTATGTTTCATTCAACGATGAATAATGAAGCGTTACAAATGGATTTTGGACGTCAATTATTACAAAATGATTGGCACAAAAGCCAAGAACTATTTCATTTTTTACGTTTAAGTGGTGCCGTTCATGAGAGTGTTAGTTTCACTCAGTGGAAAGAGAGCTGGCAACAGCAAGGTGAAACAAATGCTAATCAATTCCGAATGCCATTTAATATATCTCTTAAACAGTTGCAAACGAATATCAATCACCTGCAAAATAACCGAATGATTGAAACAGTTTCAACAAATATTACGCGTGAATGGGTAACAACAGTTAATTTGGCATTTATGAACGGTCAATCGTTAAGTGATGAAGATTTTCAGTCACTTAATCGACAAGTGCGAGAGCAATTATTACCATTATTAACGAATGAGCAACAAGATACATTAACGACTTTGTTGCAAAACAAAGCAGATGTACTCATACGTCTATTAGCTCACATACGCTCTTTATCATCGCCAATGATTAGTGAAGTAGCGACTAAAGCGGACCATATATTCCAACAATATAATCAACTCGAAGGAAGTCCGTCTTCAACACAGCACCAGTTTTTAGATATGGCAAAAAATTATCTACGATCGATTGGCCTGTCTTATGAAGCAGTGTTGAGTAATGATTTATCAAAGGCTAATATGAACGATATTAAACCTTTACTCATCAATCTTTCGCAGAGTGATAGCATCGTTCAAGCGCGCGCACAACAAGCGCTACATTTTATTAACGGTATGCAAATACAGTCATTAAATGATTCTACAAATTTATTACAAGCATCTTTACAAATTCCGGGGGAACCATTTGCACTTAATAAAGATATGTTAATGAACTTTGAAAGTAAACAAACAGAGGACGGAAAAATAAATAGCGATTACTGTCGAATTTTGTTTTATTTAGATTTAAAACGATTGAAGGAAGTAGTTATTGATTTGCAAATTCAAAAACGAGTCATTTCAATTTCTGTCTTTAATGACCATCCAGAAATAAAAGGAAAATCGACATTATTTGAGCCACTTTTACAAAAACAACTAGATGAAGCCGGGTACACGTTATCAAACGTAAGCTTTCATCCGTTACAAGCTCAAGAAGAGGAGCAAGACTCGAAGCAAAAGCAAACGACTCATTCTTTCAATCATTATGAAGGGTATGATTTTCGCGTATGAAATATAAACGACAACAAGCAGCCGCACTTCGCTATGATGAAAAGCAAACGACTGTTCCGTTATTAACAGCAGCAGGAAAAGGAATTATTGCAGAAAACATTATTGAGCGAGCGAAAGAAAGTAACGTTCCAATTATTGAAGATGCTTCACTCGTTGAACTTTTAACTCAGTTAAATGTTAATGAATCCATTCCTCCTGAGCTGTATCAAGTTGTTGCTGAAGTATTCGCTTTTATTTATCATACAGACAAACAAATGAAATAAGTGAGACGCTTTAAGCACGTGATTATATCACGTGCTTTTTTGAAATGAATTTTTAATATGATCACTGTTTACTAAAATCATTATTTATCTCGCAAAAAAAGCAAATATGATCTTTAAGCAAAGGCTAAAATTAAATGTATTGTTTGAAAGATAAATAAGATTTGTTGTGAATCATCGCTTAATTTTATACAATAAATATGTGCTATATTTTGACGGGAGGAAAAATAATGAATATACATGAGTATCAAGGGAAAGCGCTTTTACGAGAATATGGTGTGAATGTACCAGATGGATTCGTTGCTTATAGTGTAGAGGAAGCGGTAAAACATGCCGAACAATTAACGTCGGATAAAATCGTCGTTAAAGCTCAAATTCACGCAGGTGGGCGTGGAAAAGCAGGTGGTGTTAAAGTAGCAGATAATCTTGATGAAGTTCGTGTTTATGCAAATGATATTTTAGGAAAAGTTTTAGTTACTCCCCAAACAGGTCCTCAAGGGAAAGAAGTACAACGCTTACTTATTGAGGAAGGATGTTCCATTCAAGATGAGCATTATTTAAGTTTTTTAGTTGATAGTACGTCATCAAAAGTAATTTTAATGGCTTCAGCAGAAGGTGGTACAGATATAGAAGAAGTTGCTGAGCATTCACCAGAAAAGATTTTTCAAGAAGTCATTGATCCGCTTATCGGTCTTGCACCTTTTCAAGCGAGAAAAATTGCTTTTCAATTAAATATCCCGAAACAATTAGTAAATAAAGCAGTTAAGTTAATGATGCAAATGTATGAAGCGTTTATTGATAAAGATTGTTCGATTTTAGAAATTAACCCTTTAGTTACGACGCAGGATGATCATGTTTTAGCTTTAGATGCAAAAGTGAATTTTGATGATAACGCATTATATCGCCAAAAAGATATTTTGTCATTAAGAGACGAGACAGAAGAAGACGTCAAAGAATTAGAAGCATCAAAACATGATTTAAGTTACATATCTTTAGAAGGAAATATCGGTTGTATGGTAAATGGTGCTGGTCTAGCTATGGCAACAATGGATATTATTAAAGAATACGGTGGAGAACCAGCTAACTTTTTAGATGTTGGAGGTAGTGCGACAGCAGAAAAAGTGACAGAAGCGTTTAAATTAATCCTTTCTGATAAAAATGTAGAAGGTATTTTTGTTAATATTTTTGGTGGGATTATGAAGTGTGACGTCATTGCTGAAGGTATTATCGAAGCGACAAAAGAAGTTGATTTAAAGTTGCCTTTAGTTGTTCGTTTAGAAGGTACGAATGTCGAGAAAGGAAAAGAAATTTTACGAGAGTCATCTTTAAATATATATTCAGCATCCTCAATGGGTGACGGCGCAAAAACAATTGTTGAACAGACAGAATAAACGTTTAACGGCACAATACTTTTTGAAAGGGAGCGTTTCACATGAGTTTACTCGTTAATGAACAAACGAAAGTGCTTGTACAAGGCATTACAGGAGCTACAGCTGCTTTTCATACGGAACAAATGTTAGATTACGGGACAAAGATTGTTGCAGGTGTAACGCCTGGTAAAGCAGGGGAAACAGTCCATGATGTTCCAGTATTTAATACGGTAGAAGATGCAGTGAATGAAACGGGAGCTAATGTTTCTGTTATTTATGTACCTGCGCCATTTGCAGCAGATGCGATTATTGAAGCGGTCGATGCAAAGTTAGATTTAGTCGTCTGTATAACAGAGCATATACCCGTATTAGATATGGTAAAAGTTAAACAATTTATGCGTGATAAAGAGACGCAACTCGTTGGGCCAAACTGTCCTGGTATTATAACACCTGATGCGTGTAAAATTGGTATTATGCCCGGCTATATACATACAAAAGGTCATATTGGTGTTGTATCTCGCTCAGGAACTTTAACGTATGAAGCGGTACATCAATTGACGGAAAAAGGTTACGGCCAATCAAGCGCAATTGGTATTGGTGGTGATCCAATTAATGGAACGAGCTTTATCGATGTTTTAGAAACATATAACAATGACCCAAACACACATGCAGTCGTTATGATTGGAGAGATTGGCGGAACAGCTGAAGAAGAAGCAGCTCACTGGATAAAAGAACATATGACGAAGCCAGTCGTAGGATTTATTGGTGGACAAACAGCACCACCTGGGAAGCGAATGGGTCACGCAGGAGCAATTATATCTGGTGGAAAAGGAACAGCATCAGAAAAAATTAGTGTTCTTGAAAAGTGTGGCGTAACAATCGCAAAAACACCTGACGTTATTGGTGAAACAATGATTAACGTTTTAGAAAAGAATGGTCTTGCAGAAAAATGTTATACAAAATAATTTGAAGTAAAGAAACGGGCATACTCATAGCTGCCCGTTTCTTTTAAATATAATATACAAGGAGTGAGTTAATGAAAGAGCTTCGTTCGCGGCTTATTCACTTATCACGGTGTCGTGGGATGTCAAGACGAACGTTACGTCGTGCCATTCATTTTGATTCAACGCTCGATTGCTTTTATAAACAACCTTCAACATCTATTAACCAACAGTTATTCCCCAAAAAGAAATCATATCAACTCTTTCAAATGGATTTTAAAAATAAAGAGCTTATCAACGAAATAAAGCGTGACTCAGATTGTTATCAAATAATGACGATTGTTGACGACGGTTATCCTTCATTACTGAAACAAGTGAAAGACCCACCACTCGTACTGTATTTACATGGAAATGCATCTTTGCTTAACAATCAACCGTCATTGTCAGTTGTCGGCTCTAGAACACCAACAGATCATGCACGAGAGAAAATGGCTTATATTTTAAGCCCTTTAATCAAAAGTAATTTTACAATTGTTAGTGGAATGGCAAGGGGGATTGATAGCTTTGCCCATGAATTATCACTAGCACTAGATGGACATACGATTGCTGTATTAGGCAGTGGTTTTAACCATATTTATCCTCGAGAAAACCGTTCTTTATTTAATCACCTTTCATCTAAAGGTTTATTAATCAGTGAATACCCTCCAAATACACCACCAAGAAAGTATCAATTCCCTGAACGAAATCGAATTATTAGTGGTCTTAGCTTCGGAACATTAGTTATTGAAGCAAAAGAACGTAGTGGTACGATGATTACTGTTGATCAAGCATTAGATCAAGGGCGTGATGTGTTCGCAGTTCCTGGCTGCCCATTATTAAAAGAGACGCATGGTTGTAATAAAATCATTCAAGATGGTGGGAAGCTTGTTTTTAAAGCAGATGATATTGCTGAAGAATGGAATTATTTAAGCGAAACATCCAATCATTTCGCGTAATAATCCTTCGATTTGTTGAATGGAAACTTAACGTATATTTGACAAACACACATAATATAACTAACATTAATAGCAATTTCTATTATATAAAGTTTGTAACCTCATTGAGGAGGCAGGTAAATGTCAGATTATCTCGTAATTGTAGAATCACCAGCAAAAGCTAAAACGATTGAAAGATACTTAGGAAAGAAATATACAGTAAAAGCGTCTATGGGACACGTAAGAGACCTACCTAGAAGTCAGATGGGTGTAGATGTAGACAATGAATTTGAACCTAAGTATATTACAATTAGAGGAAAAGGCGATGTATTAAAAGAATTAAGAAAAGCAGCAAAAAAAGCTAAAAAGATTTATCTTGCGGCAGACCCTGATAGAGAAGGGGAAGCTATAGCGTGGCATTTAGCTTATGCTTTAAAAGTAGATGAAGATTCTGATTGTCGCGTCGTATTTAATGAAATTACGAAAGAGGCAATTAAAGAATCATTTAAACATCCACGTTCTATTGATAAAGATTTAGTCGATGCTCAACAGGCGAGAAGAATTTTAGACCGTCTTGTTGGATATAATATTAGTCCATTGCTATGGAAGAAAGTTCGTAGAGGACTAAGTGCCGGTAGAGTACAGTCAGTAGCCGTTAAACTAATTATTGACCGTGAAAATGAAATTAAGAAATTTGTACCAGAAGAATACTGGTCGATTGAATCCGAATTTTTAAAAGACAAAGAATCGTTTACTGGGAAATTTTATGGGGTAGACGGTAAAAAATTAGAATTAAAAAATGAAACTGAAGTAAATGAAGTGCTCGGTCAGATGAAAGGTAAAGACTTCTCGATAAATAAAGTGAATAAACGAGAAAGACGTCGAAATCCTTCGCTACCATTCACAACATCATCACTACAGCAAGATGCAGCAAGACAGTTAAACTTCCGTGCGAAGAAAACGATGATGGTTGCACAACAATTGTATGAAGGAATTGATTTAGGGAAAAAAGCCGGAGGAATTACTGGGCTGATTACTTATATGCGTACAGATTCAACGAGAGTATCTGATACAGCTATTAATGAAGCGAAGGAATTCATAACGGAAAATTATGGTAAAGAGTATTTAACGACGAAAAAAGCGAAAAAAGGTTCAGGCGCACAAGATGCACACGAAGCTGTTCGTCCGACATCAGTTACTCTCACACCAGATAACCTTAAAAAATCATTGTCCTCAGATCAATATAAGTTATATAAACTTATATATAATCGTTTTTTAGCGAGCCAAATGGCGCCAGCTGTAATGGATACAATGACGGTTCATCTAGATAATAATAATGTTCAATTCCGTGCGACAGGTTCTAAAGTGAAGTTTCCAGGCTTTATGAAAGTTTATGTAGAAGGAACAGATGAAAAGAAGGAAAAAGAGAAATACTTACCAGAACTAGAAGAAGGTATGCTTGTTAAAGCAAAAGATATCAAGCCGAATCAGCACTTTACACAACCACCACCACGTTATACAGAAGCACGATTAGTTGATACGATGGAGAAAAAAGGAATCGGTAGACCATCCACATATGCACCAACGCTAGATACAATTCAGCGTCGTGGATATGTCACGATGGAAAGTCGACGGTTTCATCCGACAGAGATTGGTGAAATTGTCATTGATATGCTTCAGGAATATTTCCCGGAAATTATTGATGTTGATTTTACCGTTAAAATGGAAAGTGATTTAGATGCGGTTGAAGAAGGTAAGTCCGAATGGATTAAAATTATTGATGAGTTTTACAAAGACTTTAGCAAACGTTTAGAAAAAGCTGAAGATGAAATAGAAGAATTAGAAATTAAAGATGAACCAGCAGGTATTGATTGCGAGAAGTGTGGACATGAGATGGTTTATAAAATGGGAAGATATGGAAAGTTTTTAGCTTGTTCAAATTTCCCGGAATGTCGTAATACGAAACCAATCTTGAAAAAAGTTGGCGTCAAGTGTCCGAAATGTAAAGATGGTAACGTCGTAGAAAGACGATCAAAGAAACGTCGTATATTTTACGGCTGTGACGCTTATCCGAATTGTGATTTTGTTTCTTGGGAGAAGCCAATTAAAACACCGTGTCCAGAATGTGGTTCTCTGTTAACAGAGAAGAAAACGAAGAAAAAGACGACGACATCTTGTACGTCTTGTGACTATTCAAAGGAAGAAGAAAATTAAACATTTTATTAAAAGTGCTAGTTTCGTAAAAACTAGCACTTTTTTTGAATCATTTGTTTAATATAATGGTGTGTGGGAATAAATAGTTGTATGAAGATTGTTTTTGTTGACTAATATAAAGTGAAAATATATAATTATTTATTGGAATGATTGAGGCAATTATATTGAATCGTTAATTGCCGGTCCATAAACAAATGTGTATTTAATTCTGAATTTTATTACAATTCTGTAAATTCGTTGCATTCGTCACTTTACCATGATATGCTTTTTACATCATTTAGTGAGGTGTAATATGGATACATATGAAAAGAATCGCATGCAATTCACTGAATATTTGCAAGTTGAACGTAATGCATCAGCTTATACAATTGAGTATTACATGAAAGATTTAGATGAATTTTATTTATTTTTAAAACGTGAAAACATACAATCTCTTTTTAATATTGATTTCAGACTAGTACGCTTATTTTTAACAGAACTGTACAGTCGTCAACTGAGTAAAGGGACAATATCAAGGAAGTTATCTAGCTTACGTAGCTTTTATAAGTTTCTTGAGAGAGAATATGAAGACGTGCAAAATCCGTTTATTCACATATCATTACCGAAAAGTGAAGAATTGTTACCTAATTTTTTTTATGAAGAAGAGATGGAACAATTATTTAAAGTGTCGGATATAACGACGCCTCTCGGTCAAAGAAATCAAGCGATTATTGAATTGCTTTATGCAACAGGTATGCGGGTTAGTGAATGTCAAGATATAAATATTGAAGATATCGACTTTTCTATCCAGTCAATTTTAGTTCGAGGTAAAGGGAGAAAAGAAAGATATGTTTTGTTTGGTACGCATGCTAATGAAGCACTTGAGCGTTATATGAATGATGGAAGGGAGAAGTTACTTTCACATTCAAGTGAACGAAAGTGTTTGTTTTTGAATGCCAAAGGATTACCATTAACTGAACGGGGGTTCAGATTTATTCTTAACGACTTAGTTAAAAAAGCATCGTTAACAATAGATATCCACCCCCATAAACTCAGGCATACATTCGCTACTCACATGTTAGATAATGGGGCTGATTTAAGGACTGTGCAGGAGTTGTTAGGTCATGAAAACTTATCATCTACCCAAGTGTATACGCACGTGACCAAAGATCGATTGAAAAATGTATATATGAATGCTCATCCACGAGCGCGAACGAATAAGAGATAACAAAGTAGCTGGCGGAGGTGGATTATAATGAATGGAATACATGCAACGACGATATTTGCTATTAAGCATAATGATGAATGTGCAATGACTGGTGACGGTCAAGTGACAATGGGAAATAGCGTCATTATGAAGCATACAGCAAAAAAAGTTAGAAAATTATATGGTGGAAAAGTATTAGCAGGCTTTGCCGGTTCAGTAGCAGACGCATTTACACTATTTGAAAAATTTGAAAGCAAACTTGAAAGCTTTGATGGGAATATTGCTCGGGCTGCGGTTGAATTAGCGAAAGAATGGCGTAGTGATAAAGTGTTAAGAAAGTTAGAAGCTATGCTTATCGTTATGAATAAAGAGAAAATATTGCTCGTTTCTGGGACTGGAGAAGTTATCGAGCCAGATGACGGTATTTTAGCTATTGGTTCTGGTGGTAATTTTGCCTTAAGTGCAGGAAGAGCATTAGCAACATATTCACCAGATTTAAGTGCAAAACAAATTGCTCAAGCAGCTTTAGATATTGCTGGAGATATTTGTGTGTTTACAAATAAACATGTAACTGTAGAAGTACTTGAGGATTAAGGAGGCTCTAGTTAATGATGGCAATGGATTATACCCCGAAACAAATTGTCAATGAACTAGACAAGTTTATTATTGGACAAAATAAAGCAAAGCGCTCAGTAGCTGTCGCTTTGAGAAATCGTTTTAGACGTATGCAGTTAGATGAATCGCTTAAAGAAGAAGTTGTCCCGAAGAATATTTTAATGATTGGACCTACAGGTGTTGGGAAAACTGAAATTGCTCGTCGATTAGCTAAATTAGTAAAAGCTCCTTTTATAAAGGTAGAAGCGACAAAGTTTACTGAAGTCGGTTATGTCGGACGTGATGTCGAGTCAATGGTCAGAGATTTAATCGAAATGGCCGTACGAATGGTAAATGAAGAAAAGATTATTGAAGTTTCAGAAAGAGCTGAACGACGCGCAAATAAAAAGCTCGTTAAGTTGCTTGTACCTGAGCTCAAAAAAGAAGAACCAACAAGTAATCCATTTGAAATGTTGTTTGGGAACCAAGAAAGTAAAGAAGAGCAATCTGAACAGGAAAATGTTGAACAAGAAGTTCTATCGAAAAGAAAACAAACAGAGAAAAAGCTAGCTTTAGGTGAGCTTGAAGACCATCTCGTTTCAATTGAGATAGAAGATGTGCAACCGTCGATGTTCGATATGTTACAAGGTTCAGGTATGGAACAGATGGGTATGAATATGCAAGAAGCTTTCGGAAAACTAATGCCGAAGCAAACGAAACAAAGAAAGTTACGAGTCCATGAAGCGAGAAAAATATTAACAGAGCAAGAAGCACAAAAGCTAATTGACATGGACGAAGTGACTCAAGAAGCAGTGGAAAGAGTCGAGCAATCAGGAATCATTTTTATTGATGAAATCGACAAAGTTGCTGGGAAAAGCGAACACCAAGCAGATGTTTCTCGAGAAGGTGTTCAGCGAGATATTTTACCGATTGTCGAAGGATCGACAGTAATGACTAAGCATGGACCGATTAAAACAGACCACATATTATTTATCGCTGCCGGAGCTTTTCATATGTCAAAACCGTCAGATCTCATTCCAGAATTACAAGGACGTTTCCCAATACGAGTAGAATTAGAGAAGTTATCTGTAAAAGACTTTGCTAGAATACTAAACGAACCTTCTAATGCTTTACTTAAACAGTATAAAGCTCTTTTAGAGACAGAAGGGATACACGTCAATTTTACAGACGATTCTGTTGAACGATTGGCAGAAATTGCTTTTGAAGTCAATCAAGAGACAGATAATATCGGTGCAAGACGCTTGCATACAATTTTAGAAAAGCTTCTTGAAGATTTATCTTTTGAAGCGCCAGACATTGCTATGGGAACGATTGATATAACGGCTGGCTATGTTGATGAGAAGCTAGCATCAATCGTTAAAAATCGAGATTTAAGTCAATTTATATTGTAAATATATACTCAATTAATGGAGGAGATTATTATGGAACTATTAAACAGAGCAAGACAAATTAATGCTATGCTACAAAAAACAGCAGGAAAAGCAGTGAATTTTAATGATATGTCAAAAACATTATCTAAAGTTATTAAAGGTAATGTCTTTGTCTTAAGTAGAAGAGGAAAATTATTAGGTGTAGCTATTAATCAAGAAATTGAAAATGAACGAATGAAAGAGATGCTAGAAGAAAAACGTTTTCCAGAAGAATATACGAAAACATTATTTAACATTCATGAAACGACACCAAACCTAGATATTGATAGTGAGCATACAGTATTTCCAGAAGAAAATAGAGATATTTTTAAAAATAGCTATACGACAATTGTCCCAATTATTGGTGGAGGAGAGAGACTTGGAACACTCATTCTCGGCAGACTCTCCAATCAATTCGAAGCTGATGACCTTTTATTAGCAGAGTATGGAGCAACAGTAGTTGGTATGGAAATCCTACAAGGAAAAGCAGAGGAAATTGAAAAAGAGGCTCGTAGTAAAGCGGTTGTTCAGATGGCAATTAATTCATTGTCATACAGTGAGTTAGAAGCGATTGATCATATTTTTGAAGAACTTGACGGTAAAGAAGGTTTGCTCGTCGCTAGTAAAATAGCAGATCGAGTGGGTATTACGCGTTCGGTTATCGTTAATGCGCTAAGAAAATTAGAAAGTGCTGGTGTGATTGAATCAAGATCACTCGGTATGAAAGGAACATACATTAAAGTTTTAAATAATAACTTCTTAAAAGAACTTGATAGCATTCGTTCAAGATAATTAATTAAAACAAAGTACTTTCAAGATGGCTGTTTTAATCGCATATAAACAAGAATAAAAGGTAATTTCGGTGAAAGTTAACTTGAACTGCCCCCTGTCAAGTAGACAGGCAAATAAATAAATTTGATTTGAAGCCATGTATGCTATGCATACATGGTTTTCTTTATGCTGGGATTTTTTAATCCCATGTCTAGTGTAACCCGCTTAGTATTATAAAAATTCATATATCGCTTAATATCTTTTTCTAATTCTTCAAATGTTCGATAGGTGGTTAGTCGATACATTTCTTCTTTAATGATGCCCCAAAAGTTTTCTA
>DATGUM010000036.1:0-3742 GCA_035301345.1 Bacillota bacterium | reverse complement strand
TGTTATTTACCTGTACTGTATAAATAGATTTCATGAATCATTAGATGACTATAATTAAACGACATAAGGAATGGTTTTTATGCGAATATGGGACAAGTTACAAACTTTTATTATTTTATTAGCTGTTAGTATCGGCCTTTTACTCACACAGATAAACAATGTTGAACAATATGCAGAGCGTTTCATTACACCCTTTTTATTACTCATGTTGTACGGTCTTTTTTTAACGATTCCACTGCAACAATTAAAGAAGGCTTTTTCAAATATTAAATTTTTAGTATCCAACACAATTATCAATTTTATTTGGAGTCCAATTTTAGCTTGGGGATTGGGGTCAGTTTTCTTATCTGATTATCCCGCTTTGTGAATTGGTTTTATTATGCTTATGGTGACACCGTGCACAGATTGGTATCTAGCTTTTACAGCAATGGCAAAAGGTAATGTACCTCTTTCTACATCCATTTTACCGATTAATCTCATTTTATAAGTCATTCTTTTACCAGTATATTTGTTGTTTTTTACAGGAACTATTGAAGATATACCTATTCCAACACTTCTTGAAAGTATAATCATTGTATTAATCGTTCCATTTTTACTTGCGCAACTTACCCGATTTTTATTAAGGAATACATCTGTTTTACACAACAAAATAATTCCTTTTTTCGACGTTGCTCAAATGGTCTTTTTATCGTTGGCGATTATAGCAATGTTTGCTTCTCAAGGTTCGTACTTACTAAACAATTTAGAAATCATTTATATTTTAATTATTCCTGTATTATTATTTTTTACTATTAATTATGTAGTAGGGAAATTGGTCGGCAGTTTACTGAAATTTTCTTATAAAGATTCGGTGAGCTTAAATATGACAATTATAGCTAGAAATTCGCCAATATCTTTAGCTATAGCTGTAACAGCATTTCCAGATCAACCTCTCATTGCTTTAGCGTTAGTCATTGGACCGTTAATTGAATTGCCGATACTTGCTTTAGTTTCAAGAATACTACTTTTAACTAGAAAATAAGCAGTTTTCAACGATTTGCTCGAGAAAATTCACTCGTTCTGTCGACTAATCATTATCATGTTCAAAGAAGAGATTCCTTTCATGATAACCAAGTAAAATACGGCTAGACATTCTATCTTTTTAAACGAGTGATATACAAAAAAAGCATAAGATTCACACGCATAGAAGTAAGAAATTCACGTTACTTCATATAAATCTTGTGTAAATCTTATGCAATATAGCCTACTTACGAATTGACTTGTTGTCTATTTCAGTTTTAACTAATTTAATAAATTCTTCAATTGGTAATGTTTCTGTATCTTTTTCACCGTAGCGACGGATGTTAACGCTATTTGATGCCATTTCGTTATCTCCTAAAACGAGTGCGAAAGGAATTTTCATCGTCTGTGCTTCTCGGATTTTATAGCCTAACTTTTCATCGCGATTATCAATATCAACACGAATACCTTCTTCACGTAATTGATCAGCAACTTTTTCAACGTAGTCACTATGTGCTGACAACGAAACAGGAATTAATTGTGCTTGTACAGGTGCGAGCCACGTTGGGAATACACCTTTGTACTCTTCAATTAAGAAGGCAACGAAGCGTTCCATTGTTGAAACGACTCCGCGGTGAATAACGACTGGTCGGTGCTGCTCGCCGTCTTCTCCAATATACGTTAAGTCGAATCGGTCAGGTAACTGATAATCAATTTGAACCGTTGATAACGTTTCATCGTGGCCAAGTGCTGTTTTCACTTGTACGTCAAGTTTTGGCCCGTAAAATGCAGCTTCTCCAACTGCTTCAATATAATCTAAATCCATTTCGTCCATCGTTTCACGGAGCATCGCTTGCGCGTGTTCCCACATCTCATCGTTATCAATATATTTTTCTTTATCTTCAGGATCACGATAAGATAATCTGAAGTAATAGTCTTCAATACCGAAATCTTTATATACTTTTTGAATGAGTGCGACAACACGTTTAAACTCATCTTTTAATTGATCAGGTCGAGCAAAAATGTGCGCGTCATTCAGTGTCATTGCACGTACACGCTGAAGTCCTGCGAGTGCTCCTGACATTTCATAACGGTGCATCATACCGAGTTCAGCAATACGAATCGGTAAGTGACGATAACTGTGTAAGTCATTTTTATAAATCATCATATGGTGCGGACAGTTCATCGGTCGAAGGACTAAGTCTTCATTGTCCATTTGCATCATTGGGAACATATCTTCATTATAATGATCTAAATGTCCACTCGTTTTATAAAGTTCAGAACTACCGAGCACAGGTGTGTAAACGTGATCGTAGCCGAGACGTTCTTCTAAATCTACGATATAACGTTCGATCATTCGGCGAACAGTCGCCCCTTTAGGTAACCATACAGGTAGGCCCTGGCCTACTTTTTGATTAATGGTAAAGATACCAAGTTCACGTCCTAATTTACGGTGATCTCGTTCTTTACGTTCTTCAAGCAAGTGCAAGTAATCATCAAGTTCACTTTTCTTTTCAAATGCTGTTCCGTAAATACGTTGTAGTTGTTGATTATCACTATCTCCACGCCAATACGCGCCAGAAATTGATAACAGCTTAAATACTTTAATTTTACTCGTTGACGGGACGTGAACCCCGCGACATAAGTCAAAGAATTCGCCTTGTTTATAAAGTGTTACTTGTTCACCTTCAGGAATTGCGTCAATAAGTTCTAGTTTTAATTCATCGCCAATATCTGAAAACATTTTCTTTGCATCTTCACGTGACACTTCAACACGTTCAATGTCTAAATTTTCATCGACGATTCGTTGCATTTCTTTTTCAATGATTGGTAGGTCTTCTGGTGAAAGGACGTGATCCATTTCCATATCATAATAAAAACCTTCTTCAATCGTTGGACCGACACCGAATTGTACATCTTTGTACAGACGTTTAACTGCTTGAGCAAGTAAGTGCGCCGTCGAGTGGCGTAAAATGTCAATGCCATCTTCGTCACGATACGTAATGAGTTCGATTGATCCGTCTTCTGTTAATTCTCGTCGTAAATCGACAAATTCTCCGTCTAAACGAATCGCTAATGATTGTCTACGTAAACCTGGAGAAATAGATTGTGCAATCTCTTCTCCTGTTGTTCCTTTTGGAAATGATTTTTTATTACCATCAGGAAACGTTATGTTAATATCTGCCATTTTATAAGCACTCCTTTAAAATTTTTCAAATAAAAAAGCTCATCGCTTTGCTTTTACATGCAAAGGGACGAGCATTATATACACGTGGTTCCACCCTAAATTTCTACCATGAATAACACGGTAGCTTCATACGCCTATAACGTTGGCAAGTCGCTATTGTTTACTAGTTGTTCAACAATAGAGTTCGGAGGTGGTAATTATTTATTGAATAGTGGAAGCTTTCACTGTCACTTCCTCGCTGTTTCTATTCGATGATAAATAATCGTGTCCTCTTCATTACTGATACATATTCGTTTACAAAATTATTATATATCGACAAAAGATGAAATGCAAGTAACTTCTTTCTTTCGATTGAGTCAAGTATTTGTGGGTATCTAATAAATATGTTCAAAATACCATCTTTTGTATAGTTTATTTTGGATAGGTTACACTTAGTTGGACAGTTTCGATAAGGTCCGTTACACTTATTAAAATATTTGTAATCGTGGAGTGAATTTAAATGACAAGAAGACAACGTCGGACCTTTTCAACTGAATTTAAAAAACAGTTGGTGTT
>DATGUM010000035.1:0-12499 GCA_035301345.1 Bacillota bacterium | reverse complement strand
ATCATGTCGGTTCTAGGGATTTTCGGATACGTGTAATGAAATAGGTTACCACCTATCTCATTACCTTCCCACTGGCGTCTTCGTATAGGTCTTTCACTTGAGCTGTTGAAAGCTTTGCGTGTTTCTTTTAGTCGTTTTTTTCTGTCTACGTATATTTCACCTGCTCATTTAAATAAATACGTCAACGTGAAACTTTTTAAACCTAAGTTTAATAATTAGTAGCCTCTTAAGCCTTTTAAGGCATAAACAACGGGTTGACGAACCGTTTGGTTCAGATATGAAATGTTATTACGCCTTGATTCAGTCACTTATTTAGAAAGTCATTCTACAAAGTGTTTAGGTGGTTTCTCTTGGGCGTTATCTAGATGACTGATCGTTAAATCTCCCTGTAATGTTTGAATATCTTTTCCATCCATTAATGCAACCATAACGTTACTAAACTTAGTAATGCCTTCTTCAAAACTAACTTTTCCATTGAGATTTGAGATATGATATTCCTCATTTAAGGATTTCTTCTCTTTTTATAGTGGTTGTTGTGACTATAACTATATAAAAGAGGGTCCTTTTGTTCATGCTTATTACTCACATTTATTCGGTATCATGAGTAAATTAACTTGAACGAAAGAAATGTACGGAGACGTCTGCGGAAATAGCCGTATCCGAAAATCCCTAATACCGACACGGCAGTGGAAGAATGATAA
This sequence comes from Bacillota bacterium, assembly GCA_035301345.1. Lineage (GTDB taxonomy): Bacteria > Bacillota > Bacilli > Bacillales > Amphibacillaceae > CALAMD01. The sequence continues at coordinate 11,798 of DATGUM010000035.1, read as the reverse complement.
GTTGATGGTGCGAAGAATGCACTTCAATTCTTCGTGGACAAGCGAAATACATTTCTGAAGTGAGAACTTTACACAACAAGTAGGGCATAGTCCCACAAACATTTCACTCATACAATAATGATAATTAAGTCAATTATTTGCGGGGGCTTCATTTAAATGTTTAAAACTACACCACTTTATTCGCTTCTGCACAACATAAAACATTCGTCCAAATGAGTTACCAAGCTGTTTATCACTTACTTATAATAATTTTCCAAACAAAAAACAGACAAAGATTTTCGTCTCTTTGTCTGTTTATATTAATTACTTAAAGGTCAGCTCTTATTTAATTAATTCTAAATCTACAGGGATGAAGTCATCAACGTCATTGCCTTCCATTACTTCAATAGCAACTTTAATTGCTTCTTCACTAATTAATTTTGGTTGTTGTGCAACTGTTGCTCCCATACGCCCATCTTCTACAGCGTCGCGAGCGTCATCTGTTGCGTCAAAACCTACGACGACAACGTCATCTAAAATTCCTTCCGCTTCTAATGCTTCAACAGCTCCTAAAGCCATTTCATCATTGTGAGCGAATACTGCAACAATATCTTTATGGTTTTGTAAAATGTTTTCCATAACAGAAAGTCCTTCTGTACGGTCGAAGTTTGCTGTTTGGTTTGCAACAACTTCAATTTCATCGAGTTCATCAACGATATTGTGGAATCCTTCTCCACGATCTCTCGTTGCAAGCACCCCAGGAATTCCTTCAAGTTCTACCATTTTACCGCCATCTTCACCTAACTGTTCAGAGATAAACTCCCCTGCCATTTCTCCACCTGCAGCGTTGTCAGATGCAATGTGTGCTACGACTTCTCCGCCATTGGCACTTCGGTCAATTGTAATAACTGGGATTCCAGCATCATTTGCTGATTCAATACCAGCAACAACTGCTTCATCATCTGTCGGGTTTACTAATAATAAGTCGATATCTTGTTGAACTAAGTCTTCAATATCATTAATTTGTTTTGACGAATCGTCTTGAGCGTCAGATACGACAATGTCTAAACCATTCTCTTCTGCAGCTTCTTCTGCTCCATCACGTAAATCAACGAAGAACGGGTTGTTTAACGTTGAAATTGAAAAACCAATCTTAAAATCTTCCCCCGCTTCAGACTGTTCATCATCTGCTCCATCTGCATCTGAATCTGAATCAGAACCAGGTTGGTCTGTTGAACATGCAGCTAAAGCAACGACAAATAATGCAGCTAAAATCGTTAATAACCACTTTCTCATTTTCTTACCTCCATAAAATATTATATTTTTAATAGATATTTATTTAAATATCTGATTAAACAAAATTAATTCGAACGGCGATCAAGCATGACTGCAAATAAGATAACCGCACCTTTAACAATTTGTTGATAGAAAGAAGAAACGTTAAGTAAGTTAAGTCCATTACTTATAACACCGATAATGAGCGCTCCAATAAGCGTTCCTGTAATCCGTCCTCTTCCCCCCATTAAACTTGTACCACCGATAACAACTGCAGCAATTGCATCTAATTCATACATTGTTCCTGCTGTCGGTTGAGCAGAGTTTAATCGGCTCGTTAAAATGATCCCTGCTAATACTGATAACATACCAGTAAGTGCATACACCCAAATCTTAACTGAATCTGTTTTAATCCCTGATAATGTTGCAGCTTGTTCATTCCCACCAACTGCATAAACACGTCTACCAAAGACTGTATTGTTTAAAACAAAATATAAAATCACAAAAGCGATAATCATGAATATGACTGGGATTGGAATCCAAAATAAATACCCTTTCCCCATCATAACGAAAATCGGGCTGTCAGATAAACCTGTGATCGGTCGCCCATCAGTATAGACAAGCGTTGCCCCTCTAAATATCGTCATTGTTGCTAACGTTGCGATAAATGGTGCTACTTTACCTTTCGTAATGATAATTCCGTTGAAAGCACCTAATAATAACCCGATTAAAAGCCCTAAAAAGATTGCGAGCATTGGGTCCATACCACTTGCCATCATGCCTGCTGTTAAAGCACTACCGAGTGCTAATAACGAACCGACGGACAAGTCAATTCCCGCTGTTAAAATAACGAATGTCATTCCGAATGCGATTAAAGCATTAATCGAAATTTGACGAAGTAAGTTTAAAATATTATTAACTGTAAAGAAGTTATCATTTAAAAATGACAACAAAATAATGATAAACACTAGCCCGATGAGCGGACCAAGCTTTGCAAAATCAATATTAAGCTTCTTCATACTTTACCCTCCCAGTTGCCGCTGTCATAATTTTCTCTTGATCCGCTTCATCACTTTGTAACTCCCCAGTGATTGTACCTTCATGCATAACGATAATTCGATCGCTAACACCTAATACTTCTGGTAATTCAGAAGAGATCATAATAATTGCTACACCTAATTCACTCAATTCATTCATAATAGAATAAATTTCTTTTTTCGCACCAATATCAACTCCACGTGTCGGCTCATCAAGTAAAAGCACTTTCGGTTGAATACCAATCCACTTCGCAATAACGACCTTTTGTTGGTTTCCTCCACTTAAGCTGTTTACTTCTTGATGCATACCTGCAGACCTTACGTGCAGTTTTTCCATTAAATCTTGAACGAGTTTACGTTCTTTTACTTTTGATACGACGCCGCTATTTGAAATAGCTTTCGTATTCGTTAACGCAATGTTCTCTCGAATCGATCCATTCAAGACGAGGCCTTTATCTTTCCGGTCCTCTGTCACAAAAGCGATTCCTGCTCGAATGGCATCTAATGGGTGTTTAATGACTAAATCTTTCCCGTGAAGTTTCACAGTACCTGCTGTTTTTTTACGATAACCGAAAAGTGTTTCAAGTACTTCCGTTCGCCCAGCTCCCATCAAGCCTGCAATTCCTAATATCTCTCCTGCTTTTACATGGAAACTAATGTTTGAAAAACGGTCTGTTAATGATAAGTTATCGATTTCTAATACTTTCTCTTTAATTTCCGCATGACGTGTAGGGAAACGTTCGCCTAATTCTCTTCCGACCATCATCCGTACAGTTTCATCAAATGTCGTCTCTTTTACAATTGTTGTACCGACATATTCCCCGTCCCGAAGAACTGTGATTCGATCACATATTTGGAAAATCTCTTCCATTCGGTGAGAGACGTAAATGATACTAACACCTTTGTCTCTTAAAGAGTAAATGACTTTAAACAGCGCTTCAATTTCTCGGTCAGTTAACGCTGCTGTCGGTTCGTCCATCACAATTAATTCAGATTGTGTCGCAAGCGCACGAGCAATCTCAATCATTTGCTGTTGTCCAACTGATAAATCACCTGCTAGTTCATCCGGATCAATGTTAGTGACCCCGAGTTCTTGTAAACTATCTAACGTCGCTTGGCGCATTTTATTTTTATTTAAAACGCCGAACTTTCCATATGTTAATTCTTTTCCTAAAAACATATTTTGTGACACAGTTAGTTCGGGAATGATGTTTAATTCTTGGTGAATAATATTAATTCCTTTAATTTCTGCATCTTTCGGATTAGTGAATGTTACTTCTTCTTCCTTCACTTTTACTGTTCCGGTATCACGCGAGTAAATGCCACACAATATTTTTATGAGTGTCGATTTACCAGCGCCATTTTCCCCCATTAACGCGTGAACTTCACCTCGCTTCACGTGAAAATCGATATCCTTTAAGACGTGGACACCTGAAAATGACTTATTAATTTTACTCATCTGAACAAAATAGTGTTCACTCACATACTCACCTCTTTTGAAATTAATGTTCGAATGTCAGCTATTTTATCATCATACGACCCAGGCTTATCATTGAAAAGTTGGGACGTTCCTAAGACGAACACATTCGCTTGTCGTTCTACTAATAATGGAACAGTTTTATCGTTAATATTCCCGTCCACTTGAATGAGCGGCTTATGATCTAATGGTTCTATTTTCTTCTGTAAATCAGATAACTTCTTTAATACGTCGTAATTAAATGCTTGGCCGGAGAAACCAGGATTAACAGTCATTAACAACACCATAGATACGTTCGACACGTAAGGAAATATATCCTCTATCGGCGTTTCAGGACTAATCGCTATCACTGGTTCGATACCATATTGTTTTATTTTATCAATATTACTTTGAACATCAACAGATGCCTCTACATGAAATGAAATATATTTCGGTTTAATCGGCGCGAACATATCAATATAATATGCCGGATCTTCAGTCGCTAAATGAATATCTAATGGGATATTTGTTTCTCGCTTAATTGCCTCTAATATGTATGGTCCCATCGCCAAATTTTTAACAAACTTTCCGTCCATCACGTCGCAGTGCAATAAGTCAACACGTGACGCTTCTAACCGGCGCAATTCTTCTGCAAGATTTAGCTGATCTGCACACATAATTGATACCGCTACTTTATTCCTCATTTCTCACCACTACTTTCACGAAGCAGTCGTGCATCTTCATTAAATACATCAATGGCTGCTAATGCTAATCCTTTATTAGCCATTTGTTCAATGATTTCAAAAGGAACGGTTACTGCGTGTGCACCTGATACTAACGTACGAATGACTTGATCAGTATTTTTAAAGCTTGCTCCTAGTATACGCGTTTTTAACTGTTTTTCCTCGTATAATGTCGCTGTTTCTGCAATAACTTTATACGGGTCAATATTGTTATTAGCCATACGATTAATATACGGAGCAATCATATCACTGCCAGCTAATGCTGCTAATAAACCTTGGTCACTGGAGTAAATAGCTGTCGCTAATATATTTACATCTGCTCGTTTTTCTTTCATCCGCTTAATCGCTGCAATACCTGCTAAATGAGCCGGTATTTTAAGCGCTATTCGTTCATCTGGAAATAAGTTTAATAACCGCTGAGCATCGGATAAAATTTCTTCCGTCGACGTCCCTTCAGTTTGCACATATACATGACCAGTCGTTAATGATAAAACGTCATGAATAATATCTTCTTGGGCAACATTTTCCTTCTTAAGGATCGTCGGATTCGTCGTCGTCCCTTCCACTACCCCTAACTCTTTTGCTCGCTTAAGATCATCTATATTGGCGCTATCTAAATATAGCATGCACTCGTACTCCTTTTTTATAGTTTACTCGACATTTAACGTTTAAAGAACAAGTAGTGAATGTTCTTTTATAAAGTTTTCTACTTCTTCTAGCGTCGGTATACCTGCTTGCGCACCGTGCTTCGTTACTTTTAAAGCTGCAACGACGTTCGCATATGAAGCTGCTTCTTCAATTGTTTTTCCATCAATTAATGCACTTGCTAACGCTCCTGCAAAACAGTCTCCCGCTCCGACAGTATCTACTGCATCGACTTTTATCCCTTTAATGAACGTCAATTTATCTTCATCAAAAACAAACGACCCACTTGAACCTATTTTTAAAACGCCTTGATGAACACCTTTCGCTCGAAAAGCAATGACAGCCTCACGCGCTGTATGCTCATCGACAACACGAACGCCCGTTAACCACTCTGTCTCATGAACATTAGGAAGAACAAAATCTGCATATTGCAACATGTCATCTGTTACATGATTAGCAGGTGCTGGGTCTAAAATAACTTTCATTCCTTGTGCTTTAGCTGTCTTCATCGCTTGTAATACTGTTTCATACGGCGTTTCCATTTGTGCAAGAAGTATTTTACTTCCTTTTAAGGACTGAATACTTTTCGTCACATCTTCCTTCGTTAATTCGCCGTTAGCACCTTCAACATAAATAATTGTATTCTCTGCTTCACCGTCTAATATAATAGTCGTCTGTCCACTAGTTACTTCAGTTAACTCTTTAACTTCTCTCGTTAAAACGCCTGCTTCATTTAATTCATTAATGAGCGTTTCACCGTAACTATCTTTTCCGACAGCACCAATTATTGCGACACTTTTTTCTTGCTTTGCACATGCGACTGACTGATTCGCTCCCTTTCCACCGACAAACTGTAAAATTTCATTCCCAAAAATAGTTTGTCCACGTTCTGGGTACTTATCAACAGATGTGACAATATCCATATTAATACTTCCTACGACACAAATATCAGACATGCAACGTCCTCCTAAATATCCTTTTGTAATGTAGAACTTCTCATCGTTGACTCTCTAATCAGTAAGTCAACGTCTAAAACGTACTTCTTCGGCTTTTCTTCTTTATCTTCCATTTTCTTAATGAGCTCTTCCATTGCAAGTTGGCCCATATCATAAATAGGCTGCAACACAGTCGTTAACGATGGCACTGTTTGCTCACTCATGTTAATACCGTCAAAGCCTACAATTGCCAAGTCATTCGGAATCTTTTTACCCCACTCATAGGCAGCTTTCACTGTTCCGATAGCGATTAAATCGTTCGCACAAAAAATACCGTCAACTTCTGGGTGACGTGAAAAAATTTCTTTTGCAACTTGATAACCACTATGAACATTAAATGCCGCTTTTCCGATCCAGCTTTGATCAAACCACGGAAGATCTCCGACAACATCTCGGTATCCCCACATCCGCTGCGCAGAGTTCCATTCCTCTTCCATCCCGCTAATATGTGCAATTCTTTCGCAACCAATTTCCACAAGATGCTCTGTTGCCATTCTTGCTCCTTCACGATTTTTCACGGCAATCGAAGTGGCGAGGTCACTGTCAAGTACACGGTCAATCATAACGACTGGAATGTTATGTTTTTGCAACGCTTCTAAATCACTTTTTTCCATATTGTGAGAGTTCACGATGATTCCGTCGACAAATTGTGATGTTAATGACGTTATGTACTCAGCAAAGCGTTCGCGTTTGTCGTCGGTATTGCAGAGCAAAATATTGTAGCCATTATCTCGCGCAACATCCTCAACAGCTCTTGCCATCTCTGGGAAGAACGGGTTCGTAATCGTTGGAACGATAAATGCAACGGCGTATGATTTTCTGTTTGATAAACTTCTTGCCAATACATTCGGTGTATATGACAAATCCTTTATCGCTCGCTCAACAATTGCTTGCGTCTCTTTCGTGATTTTACCTTTATTATTAATTACTCGCGATACAGTGGCGGTGGAAACACCAGCTTCTTTCGCAACATCACGAATGGTAACCAAAACCCCACCCCCATGTAATCGGTTAACCAATATTTTCCCTTACGTACATCAATAATTACATAAATGTTATCCGTTGAAATGTAACCGTTTATATTATACAATTTATAGGACAACTACAGTTTTGTCAATTATTTTAGGAGGTGTCTTTTTCGTGAAAAAAGTTGGTGTATTACATAATGAATTATCGCAAGAAATTGCTAAGTCAGGACACTTAGATACATTCGTTATTGGAGATGCAGGACTTCCAATTCCTGAAGGTGTGAAATGCATTGATTTAGCGCTTATCGAAGGACAACCAAGCTTTATGACAACGTTAAAAGCTGTTTTAAGCGAACTACACGTGGAATCTGCCATTATTGATACAGAAATGGAAGAAGTTAGTCCACATAAAAAGAAAGAACTTTTCGATATCATCGGGGATGAATTCCCAGTTAAAGATGTTCCACACGAACAGTTACAAGAAATGGCAAAAGAAGCTAAAGTAATTATTCGTACAGGTGAGTTTACGCCGTACTGCAATATCGTATTAGTTGCTGGTGTACTCTTTTAATTTAAAACAAATAAAGGTAGGGATAAATAATGAAAGTATTAATTGCTGGTGAAACATGGATTAAACACATTATTCATGTGAAAGGTTTTGATTCATTTACGAATTCTGAGTTCGGCGAAGGTATCGGTTGGTTCCGTGATGCAATGAAGAGTGGGAATATTGACATGACACATATCGCAAGTCATGACGTTCCTGAAAAGTTCCCCGCAACACTTGAAGAACTTCAACAATATGATGCTGTCTTTTTAAGTGATGTTGGAAGTAACACGATTCTCATGAACATTCCGACATTCACTGATGGAAATGTCCAGCCAAACCGCTTAAATTTAATTAAAGAATATGTTGAAGCAGGCGGCGGCTTCGGTATGATCGGCGGATATATGTCGTTCCAAGGCTTTGAATGTAAAGGCCAGTACAAAGATACAGCGATCGAAGAAATTTTACCGGTTCACTTAATGGAAACAGATGACCGCTCAGAGCATCCTGAAGGTGTACACCCTGAAATCGCAAAATCAGACCACCCAATCGTTAACGGTATTCCAACAGAATGGCCACACTTCTTAGGTTATAACCGTTTAGAAGCTAAAGAAGATGCAACAGTTATTGCTACTCATAATGACCATGCGTTTATTAGTACGATGGATTACGGAAATGGTAGAACGTTTGCCTTTGCAAGTGACTGTGCGCCGCACTGGGGACCAAAAGAGTTTATCGAATGGGAACATTACAATGCATTTTGGGTAAACGTCGCTAACTGGTTAGGTAAAAAAATATAATCATATAAAACAAGACGCTTAAGAATCTCGTTAACTGCTGTTAACATTCGTAAGCGTCTTTTTCTTTACATATTTATGCTAAATACTTTTTAATCACACGTTTATACAATTCAATCGACTGTAAAAACGGTTCAATTTCAATGTATTCATTCGGTTGATGCGCAAGTTTCGTATCAGCTGACCCATAAATAATAAGTGGTACGTTATCATCTTCAGCGATAAGTGCAGCACCATCTGTATACGGAATCATTCCTTTATACGGTTTTTCTTCGCCGTGAAACTCTGTCGCTTCTTCTTTAAACAGTTGAACAAAAGCATCGTCCGGTGTCGTTTCAACAGAACGTAAGTCATTAATACGAGTCATTTCAAAATTCAAGTCCTCGACGCCAGATTTAGCATCGTTAAAGATTTGGTTAATCTCAGCAAATATGTCGTCATGTGATTGACCTGGAATTGTTCGGATATCTACTTGTACCGTACATTGATCGGGAACGACGTTCGTTCCAACCCCACCTTTAATGACCGATACGTTATATGTTGGCTTTCCGAGCAACCAATCTTCTTCCACGTCCATTTCAAAATTGTCATAAAGAGCACTTAATAAATGGTGCATATGATTAATCGCATTCACACCAAATTGTGGCGTTGACCCGTGAGCTGTTTTACCATACGTCGTTATTTCTAACCAAAGAACTCCTTTTTCAGAAATACAAACGTCATTATTCGTCGGTTCTGCGATAATTAACGCATCTACATCTTTCATTTGCCCTTCTGCGTAAAGACGCTTAGCGCCAACAGCACCAGCTTCCTCACCTGCACAAGCTAATAACTTTACGTCGCCATTTAGCTTAACGCCTTCATTTTTTAGTTCAATCATTGCATATAAGAGTGCTGTGAGTCCGCCTTTCATATCGCACGTTCCGCGGCCGTACATTTTACCATCCACTTGGTGCGCGCCAAAAGGATCATGGTCCCATTCAACTTCACCAATCGGCACTGTATCCATATGTCCTGACAAGCCTAGAACTTTTCGGTTAGGATCATTCGTATCTCCTTCTCCTCGTAACCAACCGACTAAGTTTGCACGATTATCTTCAAACGGAAATAACTCGTTTTCAAGTCCGTGACTATCTAGCAAGCGCTTCACCTGTTCTGCAACAGGTTGCTCATTTCCTGGTGGATTCATAGAATCTAATTTTACGATACTTTCTAAAAATTGTACTGGTGTTAATTTTTCCATTATAAATGTTCCTCCCTATAAGGATTGCATGAAAAATCTGATAATTCCCATTCATTAAAATACTTGCTATATAACATATTTTAACACGATTTAAAATCGAAGCAAATAGTTATCCATTCTCTCATTGAATGTAATCGTTCAAAGAGCGTACAATTTAATAGTCATAACATCATTTATTCATTATTCTTTTTTGACTTCATGTTATTTAATAACATAATTGCACCGACTGTACAGACGATTGCTAAAAATGTTTCTAAAGCTTCTGGAACAGGTGCTAAGTTCATCGTCACACCAAAAATAATTCCAATAACTCCCCAACTCGGCTTTTCAATTGCTATTTGAGCAATAACTCCACCGTAAATAGCTGGTAAAACAAATGCTAATGAATCGACGATATCTTGTGGTAATATACCGAGAATCGCTGATCCTCCTAAAATAACGACAATTAAAACTGTTGTATTTACGAGCGCTGCTCCTGTAATCGCCAACGTAGCCGTTACTTCACCTTTTTTAGTACCTGGTTCTGAACCGACAACTTCTTGAGCCATTGCTGCACTCGGGATACACATATTTCCAATGTTACCATTTAAAAACGCAAGATATGTTCCTGAAACGCCTAGAACGGGATAATAACTAATAGGCTCGACAATCCATAAGGGAATAACGACTGCCCCATAAGCAATAAAACCGTTTAAGATAACTGACCACCCTGGATGAAGTCCAAGTACGTACGATAAATACGTAGGCAATAACAGTGTCATAATAACGACACCGAACATTGTTATTCTTCCCCAAAAGTGTACTTTATTATGAAAGTCACTGAATCCTCCCTGACTTGCGTGACTGTTTGTTTGAGTTCCTGCATCTATTTTCGCCATAAAATTATTCACACCTCTCCTTAACTCATGTAATATCCAAAAATAATTCCTACGAGACAAACAATACCTAGAGACCATTCTTTTAACCAACCTAATTTATACTTATTGGCGACTACAATCAGTATAGGCATCACGATTGCAGCAACGACTAAAACTAATGATTCAGTTATTCCGACGACCATTTGCTTGGCACCTAAATAACCAAAGACACCAATCATCGCTCCTGTTGAAATCATTTTAAATCGCTCTAACTTTACTTGAGTGTTCGTTGCTTTTGCTTGAATTTTACCGAGTGACTTCGTGAATATCGCCGTCACTAACAGCCAACCAATTCCTCCTAAACACATGACCCAAACGGCAGCAGTAAAAGCAATGCTCGTGTAGTCAGCTCCACCTAGTTGAGAACCTGCTGCTTCCGCTCCGACTGTAGCCCCTACTGCCTCTACAGGAGCAGATCCGATAATCCCAATCCTAACAAGTGTGACAGGGTTACCTAAAATTGAAATTAATGAAATAGCAACAACGACAATTGCGAATGATGGACCTAATGAACTATACGCTCCTGTTCGAATAGCTGCTCTAACATCTTTTTTAGTCATTCCGACTGATTCTCCAGCTTTTGAACCTAGTAGCATAAATTTAATTGATTGAAAATAAACTAAAGACATAACAACGATTGCTATAATCCATAGTGGCCAACTATTCGCTACACTTAAAACTTCACTCATAATTATTCCTCCTTAGAAAATTCTGTTTATTCAATTTTTGAACAGAAATAAAAGTATACATCCGATTTTTTTATGTGTCAATTTCACTTTTTAAAAAAGACACATTAGTCATTCGCATGAATAGCCCCTTAGACCCATCGATTTTTAATAGAAACTTTTTTATTTAAAATGATAAATAGCTCTAGATGACGTTGAAAAGTACGTAACATGTGGGCATGATTAAATATTTATAATCGTTTTGATAAAAGTGTTATGAATGAATCAATATCAATTTCATAAAATCTATTCGTATTTTTATATTTCCTCTGTTATTCTATTGATAACATATGGGATAGGAGAACAGCCGAGTGAAGAGATTTATTTTTAGCGTTTTAATCGTTAGTTGTGTGTTAATTTTAGTAAGTTGTAGTGACTTTGAAGGGGCTACTGATGAAGAAAACATAATCAAACAGGAAAGTGTAGAAGGTGAATTAACGGTCCATTATATAGATGCCGGTCAAGCTGACG
>DATGUM010000034.1:0-6750 GCA_035301345.1 Bacillota bacterium | reverse complement strand
GGACGGGACCGATCTTAGCCGACCTCCCACAGGAGTCTCCGTATTTTTCCTCCGCTAGGTAGAAATTTATTCTATCGCAATTGAATAAAGTTGTATAACTACATTCGTGATAATTGTTTGAAGCGGAGGACCGTTGACTCCAGTGGGAAAAGCAACAGCCGAGTCGATGAAAACGTCACGAATCGAAAAAGAACAGCACTTTTTCTCTTACGATGCATTGCTGTCGTAGCTTTCCTTGTCCTGTGATGTCATCGACACTAGCACGTCCTATGCGTCGAGATCCATTTAATAAGTTTTGGTAAAAAATTATTAAATTAGCTAAGGCGTTGCCCGCGGAAAAACAACATAGCGCTTACTACACAGTTTATCTATTTTGTGTAAAAGATTGTTTATGAGTAGTATTTCTTATTAAAAACAAGTCTTTGTCTTAAATTTTATGTTAAAAACGCATTTTTAGCCCTTTGTAAGCGTTTATTTTATAATTAAGGGGTAATACCTTCCATTAACGTTAAAACTTTAGTAAAATAGAAAAGAGAGGCTTTTACACAAAACTGTCAGATTGATACTTATCATATAGAAATTTGGTGAATGATATTGTCTGAAGAAATTGAAATTACAACAACTTATATTACGTTAGGACAGTTTTTAAAACTGGCTAATATTTTTGACTCAGGTGGAATGATTAAAAGTTACATTCAAGAAACCGGTGTCTTAGTTAACGATGAGCGTGAATATCGTCGTGGTCGAAAACTATATCCAAATGATGTTGTTAAAATAGATCAACTAGGTACGTTTATAGTAAAGTCACCATGACTATCGACGTTAAAATGAGGAATAAGTATGCATATTGAACAGTTACATTTGAGAAATTACCGAAATTATGATCAAGCTGATTTAACATTTGATGATAAAGTGAATGTCATTATTGGGGAAAATGCACAAGGTAAAACGAACTTAATGGAATCTATTTATGTGCTAGCACTTACAAGGTCATATCGTACTCCCCGGGAACGGGAGCTTATTCGTTGGGGACAAGATTTTGCTAAAATTAAGGGGAGAGTGATGAAAAGGAAACGTTCTATTCCTCTTGAAATTATTATTACTCGTAAAGGAAAAAAGGCAAAATTAAATCGACTTGAACAACAACGGTTAAGTGACTATATTGGGGCCTTTAATGTAGTCATGTTTGCGCCTGAAGATTTAACCCTTGTTAAGGGACCACCCCAAGTACGCAGGCGTTTTATTGATATGGAACTTGGTCAAATACAACCAAGTTATATTTTTCATTTAGGTCAATATCAAAAAGTGTTGAGACAACGAAATCATTTACTGAAAGATTTACAACGCCAACAATCTGTTGATCGAACGATGTTAGAAGTTTTAACCGAGCAATTAGTAGAACATGCCGCAACGATTTTAGAAAGGCGGTTTATTTTTTTAGATCTTTTGCGTTCATGGGCTCGTGATATCCATTCACAAATTAGTCGTCAACTCGAAACACTAGATATTGAGTATAATGCATCAATTGACGTATCAGAAGACGATAATAAGGAGAAAATAAGTCATATATACTTCAATCAATTTAATGAGATTCAAAAAAGAGAGATTGATCGTGGCACAACGCTTATCGGTCCGCATCGGGATGATTTAACATTTTATATTAATAACAAAGATGTTCATGTTTACGGGTCCCAAGGTCAACAACGAACGACAGCACTCTCTATTAAATTAGCTGAGATTGAACTTATTAATAACGAAATTGGCGAATATCCCATTTTACTTCTAGATGACGTACTAAGTGAACTTGATCATTATAGACAGTCACATTTATTAAATACTATTCAAGGAAAGGTTCAAACGTTTGTATCTACGACAAGTGTCGATGGAATCAACCATCAAACATTAAAAAATGCTGAACTTTTTCGTGTCGTCCAAGGAACAGTGGAGTGATAAGGAGGAAATACGATGTTTATCCATATCGGTAATGATAATGTTATTCGCTCACGGGAAATTATAGCCATTGTTGAATATGAAGTTATTACGTCGTCATCTATTATGGAGGAAATGATCGAGCAAGGAAGAAAAAGAAAAACTGTTCTAGGCCCTATGGATGATGCGAAGTCAGTTGTGATTACAAATCCTATGATATACTTTAGTTCTTTATCAGTATATACATTGAAAAAACGTTCAAGTATTTCTGCCATGTTATCGAAGGCAAAAGAATATACCAATCAAATTGAAGAATAGTTAGCGTCCTCATTGTTATTTAATCCTCAAATAATTATATTTTCATAGATCATAGTAGTTTTAGTAAAGGAATGTAGGTGAATAATGTGTCAATGGAAGAAAAAATAACAAACGAAAACGAAAACGAACAATTATATAGTGCAGACCAAATCCAAGTGCTTGAAGGTCTTGAAGCTGTTAGAAAACGCCCAAGTATGTATATTGGTTCAACAAGTTCCCAAGGGTTACATCACCTCGTTTGGGAAATTACGGATAATAGTATTGATGAGGCACTTGCGGGGTATTGTGATCACATTCAGGTCATTATTGAGGAAGATAATCGGATAACAATAAAAGATAATGGACGTGGCATCCCGATTGATACACATGAAGAGACAGGGAGACCTGCGCTTGAAGTAATTATGACAGTCCTCCATGCTGGTGGAAAGTTTGGTGGCGGCGGTTATAAAGTTTCAGGTGGATTGCACGGTGTCGGTGCTGCTGTCGTTAACGCGTTATCAAGTAAATTAGAAGTATATGTTCACCGAGATGGACATATTCATTACCTAGCATTTAAGCAAGGGGTCGCTCAAGGTGACATAGAAGTTATCGGTGAAACAGATATAACGGGAACGATTGTTAGCTTTAAACCAGATCCGGAAATTTTCACTGAAAGTACAGAATTTGATTATGATACTTTGGCAAATCGCTTACGTGAGCTAGCCTTTTTAACTAAAAAATTAACAATTACAATTGAAGATAAACGAACGGATAAAGAGCCTGTAGATTATTATTACGAAGGCGGTATTCGTTCATATGTTGAATATATGAATCGTTCAAAAGATGTGTTGCACGAACCGTTTTATATTGAAGGTGAAGAAGATGATATTGAAGTTGAAATAGCCGTTCAATATAACGACGGATTTGCGAGTAATTTATATTCTTTTGCTAACAACATTCATACTCATGAAGGTGGAACACATGAAGTTGGCTTTAGAACAGCGTTAACTCGGGTGATAAATGATTATGCTAGAAGAAGTAATTTATTCCGAGAAGACGATCCTAATTTAACTGGGGATGATGTCAGGGAAGGCATGACAGCTATTGTTTCAGTTAAACATACAGACCCACAATTTGAAGGGCAAACAAAAACAAAGCTCGGAAATAGTGATGTTCGTTCAGTCACCGATTCTGTCTTTAGCCAAGCTTTTTCTAAGTATTTATTCGAAAATCCAAACATAGGTAAAGCTATTGTTGATAAAGGTTTAATGGCTTCTAGAGCTCGTATTGCTGCAAGACAAGCACGGGAATTAACTCGGAGAAAAAGTGCTTTAGAAGTATCTAATTTACCAGGGAAATTATCAGATTGCTCATCCCGCGATGCTGAAATTAGCGAACTGTACATCGTTGAGGGTGACTCTGCAGGTGGTTCAGCCAAGCAAGGACGAGACCGTCACTTCCAAGCAATTTTACCTTTGCGAGGAAAAATTTTAAACGTCGAGAAAGCCCGATTAGACCGAATTTTATCAAATGCTGAAGTGCGTGCCATGATCACTGCACTAGGTACAGGCATTGGTGAAGATTTTGATATTACAAAGGCACGTTATCATAAGGTCGTCATTATGACGGATGCCGATGTTGATGGAGCACATATTCGTACATTGTTATTGACATTTTTCTATCGATTTATGAAACCATTAATAGAATATGGATATATTTATATAGCTCAGCCACCTCTATATCAAGTTAAGCAAGGGCGGGCTGTTCATTACACTTATAAAGAAGAAGAACTAGAACAGCTATTAGCGGAACTACCAAAATCACCGCGTCCAGGTATTCAGCGATATAAAGGACTTGGTGAAATGAATGCCGAGCAATTATGGGAAACGACAATGAATCCTGAAACAAGAACATTGTTACAAGTTAAACTAGAAGATGCGATTGATGCTGATCAAATATTCAGCATTCTAATGGGTGATAAAGTACAGCCGAGAAGAGAATTTATTGAAGATAACGCCCAATACGTTCAAAATTTGGATGTTTAATACAATCTTTAAAAAGAAATGTGTTTTCCTAACGGGAGGTAATAGTTCGTGGATGAACAACAACGTTCTAATGTTGAAGAAATAAATATTGGGGAAGAAATGAGAACCTCATTCTTAGATTATGCAATGAGTGTTATTGTATCCCGTGCACTTCCAGATGTTCGAGATGGATTAAAACCAGTTCATCGTCGGATTTTATATGCGATGAACGATTTAGGAATGCATGCGGATAAATCGTATAAGAAATCTGCAAGAATTGTCGGTGAAGTCATCGGTAAATATCATCCACACGGTGACTCAGCTGTTTATGAAGCGATGGTTCGTATGGCACAAGATTTCAGTCACCGATACTTACTCGTGGATGGTCACGGTAACTTTGGGTCTGTTGACGGAGATTCAGCGGCAGCTATGCGTTATACTGAAGCAAAAATGTCACGGCTATCTATGGAATTACTTCGTGATATTAATAAAGATACGATCGATTTCATTGATAACTATGATGGATCAGAAAGAGAGCCTGTTGTTTTCCCAGCCCGTTTTCCTAATTTACTTGTCAATGGATCATCAGGGATTGCCGTAGGAATGGCGACAAATATTCCGCCTCATAACTTAGGGGAGACAATTGATGCGGTTCTCGCTCTTAGTAAAAATCCTGATCTTACGGTTGAGGAAATTATGGAAGATTATTTGCCTGGGCCTGACTTCCCAACTGCTGGTAAAATCCTAGGCAGAAGTGGCATTCGGAAAGCATATGAAACAGGTCGAGGGTCAATTACACTGCGGGCAAAAGTAAACATTGAAGAAAATAGTAACGGAACATCAACGATCATTGTGACGGAATTACCTTATCAAGTAAATAAAGCGAAACTTATAGAGAAAATAGCTGAGCTTGTTCGTGATAAGCGAATAGATGGTATTACTGACCTAAATGATGAATCTGACCGTAATGGAATGCGTATTGTCATCCAATTGCGTCGTGATGTTCATCCAGATATAGTGTTAAATAATTTATATAAATATACGGCTTTACAAACGACGTTTGGAATTAACATGTTAGCACTTGTCGATGGAGAGCCTAAAGTGTTAACGATTCAAGAATGTTTACAACATTATTTAGAACATCAAAAGGATATTATTAGACGGCGAACAGCATTTGATTTACGACGTGCTGAGGCAAGAGCTCATATTTTAGAAGGATTACGAATTGCACTAGATCATCTTGATGAAGTGATCACGCTCATCAGACAATCAGAAACAGCTGAGATTGCTAGAAATGGATTAATTGAGCGCTTTAATTTAACAGAAAAACAAGCGCAAGCCATTTTAGATATGCGTCTCCAACGGTTAACTGGGCTAGAACGTGATAAAATTGAAACTGAATATAGTGAACTACTTGAACTTATTAAAGAGTTGAAAGCTATTTTAGCCGATGAAGAAAAAGTACTTTCGATCATTAGGGAAGAGCTCATTGACATAAAGGAGCGCTTCAACGATGACCGTCGTACTGAGATAGTGATCGGTGGCGTTGACTTTTTTGAAGATGAAGATTTAATTCCGGAAGAAAATATAGTAATTACTCTTACACATAAGGGGTATATTAAACGATTACCAGCATCAACTTATCGAACACAACACCGTGGTGGCCGTGGTATTCAGGGGATGGAGACAACTGAAGATGATTTCGTTGAACATCTCGTATCCACATCAACACATTCCACTGTTTTATTCTTTACAAACAAAGGAAAAGTTTATCGATTACGAGGATTTGAAATACCTGAGTTTGGCCGAACAGCTAAAGGAATTCCACTCATTAATATCCTTCAAATAGAAAAAGGAGAATGGGTAAATGCGGTCATTACAGTCGATGAATTTGTTGATGATTGGTACTTGTTTTTCACAACAAAATACGGTGTATCTAAACGTTCATCATTATCACAATTTGCCAACATACGTAAAGGCGGACTTATCGCTGTCGGATTACGTGAAAATGATGAACTCATCTCAGTAAGGCTCACTGACGGAAATAAACATATAATGATTGGAACAAAACATGGTTATTTAATCCGTTTTGAAGAAGAACAAGTCCGTTCAATGGGTCGTACAGCTGCAGGTGTTCGAGGTATTTCCTTACGTGATGATGACGAGGTTGTTTCTATGGAAATTTTAGAGAAAGACTCACAAGTCCTACACGTCACAAATAAAGGTGTTGGAAAACGTACACCTGAAGACCAGTATCGGATAACAAATCGTGGTGGAAAAGGGATATTTACGTGTAAGTTAACCGATGAAACAGGGCACGTTGTCGCCGTCAAAGCGGTTACCGGAGAAGAAGATATTATGCTCATTACCGTTGATGGTGTATTAATTCGAATTCCTGTAGAAAGTATTTCCCAAACAGGGCGTAATACACAAGGTGTGAGGCTCATTCGCTTACAGGAAGGTGAAGAAGTAGCGACAATTGCGAAAATCACCGATGATG
>DATGUM010000033.1:0-9463 GCA_035301345.1 Bacillota bacterium | reverse complement strand
CAATGGTTTAAGAACTATTTCAAGGGAGCACAGAGAGTGTTAATTGTAGTTGTCACTATGTTATTTAATTAAATAATCAAATAATTCTTGAAACTTAACCTAGTTTTAACTTTATGCATTTATAATAAAGATATTAATTTGTTTTAAAGTGGGGGGTGAGATATTTCTTAGTTAAGAGTGATTTGTTTTTAAAATAAAAAATGAATGGAGTTGTTTGATGGTGAGCGATAAGCACTCTTTAAACTCTCATGTATCGAAAGGTGTTATTGGGTTATTTTGTTTTGTTCTAATATTTTTTGCTTTTTTAATTACAAGTAACATGCAACATGCTGAGGCAGCCAATCCAGTAGTCATTACGACGCCCCAACAACTTGACGATATTCGTCATGACGTGGAAGGTGATTATGTTTTAGGAGGAAATATTAACTTAGATGTAGCGCCATATAATACTGGTGGGGGATGGGAAGCCATTGATGGATTTAAAGGTACTTTTGACGGCAAAGGTTATGATATTACTGGTTTAATGATAGATAGCAATAAAAATAGGGCTGGGTTATTTGGAGATGTTAGTGGAAAAGCTAGTTTTTCCAATGTGAACCTTGTTAATGTAAACGTTAATGCTGGCCATAATGTCGGAGCTTTATTAGGGCATATAGGGCTCGGTGGATTGATCGAAAATGTAACGGTTAGCGGAAAAATCTCAGGTGTAGATTCTGCCGGCCACTCCACCGACAGAATCTCAGGTGTAGATTCTGTCGGTGGAGTGGCCGGCTATCTTTCAAATGCTAAGATTAAAAATAGTCATGCAGATGTTACAGTTACAAGTACAAGTCGAGCGGGAGGTCTTATTTCTTCAGGTGGTGGAGAGGGAGCTGTCATTGAAAACAGTACATCAAAAGGCTCTGTATCAACTACGGGACGTGGTATTGGTGGCCTTGCAGGAGAAGCTACTAATATTATAAATAGCTCATCGTCTGCAAAAGTGACGAGTACACACAATGATACATCTAGTGATGTTGGTGGATTAGCAGGACGTGTTACACCATTTAAAGGAGAGGTAACAGATAGTTATGCGACTGGTGATGTTCATGCATCTAATGGTGAACGTGTTGGTGGATTGATTGGTTCACTTAGTTCTTCAACAGTAGCGCCAGTTACAAATAGTTATGCAACAGGAACAGTGACTGGAAAAAAATATGTTGGCGGACTTGTTGGAAGAAACAATGGAATAGCTATTTCCAATAGTCACTCGACTGGAGAAGTGTACGGGATTAATTCTGTCGGTGGCTTAATTGGTTATCATTTCCATAATGATGGTATTGTCCAAAAGAGTTACTCGACAAGCCCTGTCATTGCAACAGGTGATAATGTTGGTGGACTTATTGGTGAAACGAAAGACGCATCGAAAATTATTGACACATATGCAAGAGGAAATGTTTCAGGTGAAGTTAATGTCGGCGGACTTGTTGGTTTTAACCCAGCATCAACAATTGAAAGGTCATATGCGAGCGGTAAAGTAACAGGAAGCAACGAGTTAGGTGGACTTGTCGGTAATGATGTTTTTGGTAAATTCTCAACTAATGCACCGAATTTTTATGATAAAGAAACAACAACAATGTTAGATAGCGATGGTGCTACAGGTGAGGCAACTATTAATTTACAAAAGCGATCAACGTTTAAAAACTGGAATTTTACAAGCACATGGAAATTAAGCAAAAATGATTATCCAGTTTTACGAGATACTCCGTTTGACAGCTTAACAGATGTCTCAAGTGGTTATTGGGGACGAGATGATGTGACAGAAATTGTTGAAACGGGCATTATGAGTGGTTCACCGAATGCTAATCAACCTGGAACATTCACATTTCGACCGGCTGATAATATAACACGAGCGGAATTTGCTGTTGTTATTATTAATGCATTAGGTGAAAATGTTGGTACTGAATCTACAGGTTTTAAAGACGATCGTTCGATTCCTAATTGGGCAAAGAAAGAAGTAGCAAAAGCTAAATCACTCGGTATTATTAAAGGAGATGCTGCAGGGAAATTTAATCCATCGCAAAAAATTAGTCGAGCGGAAATTGCGACGATGGTAGCAAGAGCATACGATTTACCGATGGATGGCTTTGGCGGCCCGACATTATTTGAAGATCAAAGTAGCATACCTTCGTGGGCAGAAGCAGAAGTAAGTGCCGTTGTTGCACAACAAATTATGCAAGGACAAGATAGAAATGGTAAGTTATATTTTGCACCAACGTCACAAGCACAAAGAATCGAAGCGGGGCTATCAGCTTTAAGAGCATATCAATTAGATTAATTCCTAATTAAAATAGCTTTAAATATATGGCGTCATTGGTAAAAAAATATAAACTATCTTTGTCACAAAGATTATTTACACAATTATGCTAATCAATCACCTTTCCCGACTATCGGGAAGGTGATTTTTTCTGCTCTCATTTAGGCAGGGGTGCACATCAGTTACGTCTTTCAGTGTTGTTTTTAGTTGTTATTCATTTGTTCTGTTCATTGAGTGAATGTTTTACGAAATCAAGTGCTTCAAGTAGTTTGACAGTCACAACTTCCGCTTCATCGATGTGCGTCACGATAAGTTCATTCGCGTCATCGAATAAATTTGTCGTCACTTGGAATTTACTTAAAACATCTTCACTTGACTGTTTCTGCTGTTCGATTCGTTGTAAAAGCTTTTGTACGTTATCGTCAACGTCATCAATTCGTGCGAGTAAATCGTTAATTCGCCCAGACGTTCGTGAGCTTTTCGTAATGCCTTCTTCGACGAGTAACAAGTTTTTCTGGTTGTCTGAGTAGGCGCGCTCAATTTGTTCTTCGATATTAACCGTGAGCGCAGATATGTTTTCCGTGCTTTGCTTCGTACTTTCTGCAAGCTTTCTCACTTCTTCAGCAACGACAGCAAATCCTTGCCCGTGTTCGCCTGCTCGTGCCGCCTCGATAGAAGCGTTGAGTGCGAGTAAATTCGTTTGGTTCGAGATGTCTTCAATGACTTGGACAATTTGTGTAATTTGTTTTGAACGTTCGCTTAAAGCATTCATCGTCTCTGTTGTCGATGTTGATTGATCACCAAGTTCGCCGATGACGTGTTCAACGTCTGAGACGGCTGCCTGACTTTTATTTGATAAATGAATCATTTCTGAAACGGATGATAACAGATGTTCACCGTAAGTCGTTGATTGTTCTGAAATCTCTGCGGACTCATTTGTACTCTGCTCAACGTCATTGAATTCTGTTAATAAATGTTGCAGCATATCACCAATTTCATCATGCTGGTTGTTAACTTTATCGTGTTGTTCAATCGTATCAATCAGTTCTTTATGTAATTCGTTAAGGAAAATTTGAAACGCATGATCTTTTTCATCGAGTTGTTTATTCAAATCGTCAATCTTCTGTTTAAATTGTTCAATATCTTCTTTTCGTTCTGAAAATAAGCCGAGCATAAAACTCCTCCTCATGGTGAAAACAAGTGATCACACACATGGTACTATATTGCCACAAAAAATCATTGAAAGTACACACTATTGATCAATTTATTATGGAAAAGAAAGTCGTTAAATTAAATAAAAATGGACAATAAAAAACCCGATTAGCTAGAAAGTATCTCACTAATCGGGTATCATTTTCTTACTAAAAAACGCTTTTACATTTATGACATTTAATCTAATTTATAAGCATTTAAAGCAGCGATTCCTGCTTCTACACGCATCGCTTGATCAGCTGGTGCGAAGTAGAGCTTTCCGCCACTTTGTTGTCCGCCCATAATTTGTTGAGCGACTGTTGCAGCAATTTCATCTTGTGCCCAGCTCGGGATAGAAGCTTCATCTTCAAACATTTGCGGGCCACCGAAACCATCCATTGGTAAATCATATGCTCGGGCAATCATCACAGCGATTTCTGCCCGGCTAATTTTGTTTGAAGGATTAAATTTCCCGCTTGAATCACCTTCAACGATGCCGAGGTCTTTCGCTTTAGCGACTTCTGCTTTCGCCCAGCTCGGGATGGCACTGTCATCTGTAAAATCTGTTGACGATCCTGATGCTGACTCACCTAACGCGTTCACGATAACAATTGCAAATTCTGCTCTCGTAATGTCGTCAGAAGGTCTGAAAACGAATTTGCCAGGGTTCGCACTATCTGAAGAACCGCTCATAATGTCATTTTCAATAATTTCTGTAATGTCATCACGACCCCAGAAGCTACTACCAATATCTGTTAAAAGATTGAATGGTTCGTCACGTAACGTTGGGTAAGCATTTTTATTCGCTTTCCACGTATCCGTGAAGTTCCAGCCTGTAAATGTCGCTCTGTTTTGCATGTTTGCTGTTGATTCGCCTGTTGCACCTTTCGTATCACTCATGTTCGTCTTATCTTTATCGTAGAAGTTTGCTGCAGCGTTGTAAACGCCATTGCTATCTTGTCCTACGAGTCCGCCAGACGAACTATCACCAGAAACAGCTCCAGTCGCGTATGAGCTTGCGATTGTTGCTCCTTTATTAATTCCAACAAGTCCACCGACGTTATTTATTCCAGTAACATTTCCTCGGGCATAACTGTCAATAACTTTACTATTATTACCGAGTGATCCGACAAGTCCACCGACATTATTTGCCGATGCGTCTACCATACCTGTCGCGTAACTTCTTGAAATCGTAGACCCCTTATATTCTCCGACGAGTCCACCAATATTTTCCCATGAACTAATATATTCATTTTCTGGGTGCTGAACGATGATGTTTACAGATGAGTGACTATCTGTAATTTTTTGGCTCGCATCACCGACAAGACCACCAATCTTTTTGTTTCCGGCAATTGTCCCTTTTGAAGAACTATTGCTAATGTCTCCAGATGCTCCACCGACAAGTCCGCCAGTAGCAAAACTATACGTATAATCTTCTGCTGCGATGTTAATATCAGCATGAGCATTGTTAATCGTAGCTGTCGGGCTTAAGCTACCAACGACACCACCTGTGATTGTGCGCGTCGTTAAATGTCCTTTAACAGAGACGTTATCAACGACTGTTCCGCGATACGCCGTTCCGATTAAAGCCCCGTTTGGATAAGAGGATCGTGCATCCGTCGTTTTTAAACTAACATTTGTTAAATGGACATTTTTAATTGTCGCATCTCCCGTTTGACCGAATAGACCTGTGTTCGGCCCATCTTCATCTCTAATTTTTAAATTACTTATCGTATATCCTTTTCCGTCAAACGTACCTTTAAAGGTATCCCCATTAGGAATTCCAATTGATTGCCATTCATAGCCTGATAAATCAATATTTTTACCTAGTTCATAATTTCCTTCCATGTTGTCACGAATACTGTCTAGTTGTTCAGGTGTTGTAATAACAGTCACGCTGCTGTCGGCTTTCGCTTGGTTGAGTGAAAAGAATAAGAGTAATGTTAGGAAAATAAGACTTAAACCAAGTAAGCCATAAGACCATACATTCGTTCGTTTTTGTGTGATCATCAAGTATCATGCTCCTTTTTATTGTCGTATTTTGTTTCAAAGGGTTTATTTAACCCCACTTCCTTTTATATGGTTGTTTTATAAAGTTTTTAACGTTCGCCTACCTTATTTTCTTTGAACGATAACACCCCCACACTGTTGCATAATTTTATAAAAAACAAAAAAAGTGTATTCGCTTTCATATACACTTTTTAGTTTTAAAACATAGTTTATCGGTTAAGAAAATTGTAACAAAGCAAGGTTAAATCTAAGTTAAATGCTAGTTTTTCAGGACTAAAGGTTTATGCATGAAAAAAGGGCGCTAGACAAAACTCTAGCGCCCAGTCTCGCTTTACTTCATTTAATCTAATTTATAAGCATTTAAAGCAGCAATTCCTGCTTCTACACGCATCGCTTGATCCGCTGGTGCGAAGTAGAGCTTTCCACCACTTTCTTGTCCGCTCATAATTTGTTGAGCAACCGTTGCAGCAATTTCATCTTGTGCCCAGCTTGGGATAGCAGCTTCATCTTCAAACATTTGTGGACCACCGAACCCATCCATCGGTAAGTCATACGCACGTGCAATCATCACAGCGATTTCTGCACGGCTAATTTTGTTTGAAGGATTAAATTTCCCGCTTGAATCACCTTCAACGATGCCGAGTTCTTTTGCTTTCGCGACTTCTGCTTTCGCCCAGCTCGGAATAGTACTGTCATCTGTGAAATCTGTTGATGATCCTATTGCCGACTCACCTAATGCGTTCACGATAACGATTGCAAATTCTGCTCTCGTAATGTCGTCAGAAGGTCTGAAAACGAATTTGCCAGGGTTCGAGCTATCTTCCGATCCGCTCATAATGTCATTTTCGATAATTTCTGTAATGTCATCACGCCCCCAGAAACTGCTACCAATATCTGTTAAAAGGTTAAATGGTTCATCACGTAACGTTGGATACTCATTTGCATGTGCTTTCCACGTATCCGTGAAGTTCCATCCTGTAAATGTCTTTCTATTTTGCATGTTTGTTGTTGATTCACCTGTTGCACCTTTCGTGTCATTCATATTTGTCGTCTCTTTATCGTAAAAGTTTGGTGAGGCAGTTGCTGAGTATGTTCCGTTGTTATTATTCCCAACAAGTCCGCCACTTGTGCCATCAGCTGAAATAGTTCCCGTCGCATACGTACGGTTAATTGTTCCTTTTTCATTATTGCCGATAAATCCACCGACGTTATTTTTACCAGTAACAGTACCTCTTGCATAAGAGTCTTCAACGATTGAGAGATTATTGTCTTCAATAGAACCGATAAACCCACCGACATTTTCTCCATCTCCTGAAGCTTGGACATTTGATGTTGAATAACTCTTCGTAATGAGCATTGCCTTTGCATCTGCACGGTTGTCACGTTCATTTGACTGAGCACCGACAAATCCTCCGACGTTTCTTTCACCTTTCACAGTACCTGTTGAATAACTGTCATGAATTTCGTGTCCACGGAATGAATCATGGTAGCCAACGAGTCCACCAACGTCATGTCTACCAGTAACATTCCCAGTCGCGTAACTATTCTTAATATGGGCTTCCGCTCCTCCGCGGGCAAGGCCAGCGAGTCCACCGACTTCATCACCAGCCGCTGTTACATGACCTGTTGCATAACTATCGGAGATTCCCCCTGGATAAATATACCCAGCAAGTCCACCAGCCATTGCTGAATAAGTACCTGTATATGTTGATATTACGTTAACGTCTGCTGAACTATTTTTAATTTCTCCGATACGGCCACCTAATCCTCCGATACCTCGACCTTCACTAGATACTGTTCCAATGGCTGTACTATTTTCAATGATTGCGTTAGTCCCTGTAGCGAGAATCATTCCGACGTAACTACCACCACTGACAGTCGTATTAGTCACTGTAATATTCATTAACTTTGTACCTGAAGTGCCTGCTCCTGATACGACAGCAGATGCATTACCGTTACCAGTGACTGTACTATCTTTAATTGTCACATTTTCGACTAATCCATCACTTAAGCGCGAAGCAACAATCGCTGCTGCACGACTGTTGTGACTGTTCTTTACTTCAGCATTTTCAAATGTTACGTTTTTAATAGTTGAACCAGAGGCGTAATTTAGAAGTCCAGAGTCATTTTTAGTCATTTTAAAATTAGAAATTGTATATCCTTTACCATCAAGTGATCCTTTGAACGGATCAGATGCAGAGCCAATACCTTCCCAACTAATACCATCTAAATCAATATTTCCACCAAGTTCATAATCTTGCCCATTCCCGTTAGCGTCATTACTCATCGCTTGTAGGTCTCCTGCATTTGTAATAACAATTGCATTTGCGTGAACAATTTGTTTCGTAAATATCATAAATATAATCATAAATAAAATGACTAAACTGGCTGCTATAGCGGTCATAATATTAGCCCTTTGCTTATTCTGTTCTGAATAATGATTCATTTACTTCGTCCCCTTTCATACAAATGTAGTCATTAAAATGTCTGTTTTATATGCGTATTTACTTAAATGATTTCGTTCGCCTACTTTATTTTCTTTGAACGATAACACCTCCCATATTTTCATTTAATAAAATCGTAACAAAGCAAAGTTAAATGTAAGTTAAGTTTAAGTGTTACATTTCTTTTTTATTGACACGTTTTTTAAGTTGCCATATGATAAATCGTAAGTCGGTACAGAAACGTTCTTTATTTTGAATAACAGATGAGATTGCCACAGACAAGTGGCTAGGAGGCGGGGAAAGATGGAATTTTTATCCGTAAAAGAAGCGGACGATATTGCATATATTACGTTAGAAAATCCGAAAGAATTTAACACACTTTCATTTCAATTAATGGAAGAGCTTGAAGCATTGCTGAAGAAGATTGGCGATGAACGCCGCGTTAAAGTAGTCATTATTGAAGGGTCAGAAAAAGCATTTAGCGCAGGACATAGCTTAAACGAAGTTGAAACGCGCACAGAGAATGAAGTGCTCGCTCTGTTCCAACAATGTCAGAAACTAATGCAACAAATGCGTGACATCCCGCAAATCATTATTTCTAAAGTTGAAGGTGTTGCTGTTGCAGCAGGTTGCCAACTCGTAGCAGCGAGTGATTTAGCTGTCGCAGGAGAAGGTGCACGATTTGCTGTTCCAGGTATTAATAGTGGGCTTTTCTGTAGTACGCCAGCTGTTTTCTTAAGTCGAAACGTTGGTCGTAAAAAAGCGGCAGAGCTTTTATTTACAGGGAATTTAATGTCGGCTGATGAAGCGCTTGATAATGGTTTACTGAACAAAGTCGTTCCAGTTGAACAATTAGATGAGGCGACTGATCAACTTGCAAAAGATATTACGAAGCAAAGTTTAAATATTATCGGACTTGGTAAGCGTCAATTTTACCAGCAACTGAACATGGAAGATTTCCAAGCGCTAAACTATTCAACAGAAGTCATTGCTATGAATAGTAAGCACCCAGACGCTGTCGAAGGCATCCGTGCATTCTTCGAAAAACGCACACCTAAATGGAACGATTAACTTTAAAATGATAGACGTTAGTGAAAATAATAGATAATCATCGTTCCCGAAAAGGCACGAAGACTGATGAAGAATAAACATTAAAACTTCTTGCCGAAATAGATTGACAATTCTTAATAGGTCGTATAATATTAAAGGCGTTGAAAGAACAACTTAATAAAACTCTTATAAAGAGAAGCAGAGGGACTGGCCCGATGAAGCTTCGGCAACCATTGATTTTTTCAAACGGTGCTAAATCCAGCAGATATGAATATCTGACAGATAAGAGGGTGCTAATCGAAATGAACATTTACGAGCAACCTCTCTTATAGGCTCTTTGTCAAATAGTGTTGGTGACTGATTAAAGTCGTTAAGATTTTCAGTTATTTTGAATCGTTTTCTCCTGTCGTTTAAACGGCAGGAGAAAACGATTCTTTTTGTTTGATCTTGGCTCTTAATTTGAAGTGAAGCA